>JAFUCF010000031.1 GCA_017459845.1 Candidatus Saccharimonadota bacterium | reverse complement strand
TCCTTTCTGTCTTTTCGGCAGAAACCACCGGATAGGAGCCTAGTATATATCCCTCGCATTAGCGTTCCTGTGGCCCACCCAAGGATGAGCCAACTTAGAGCCAAAATCAGTTTAACTCCACGCTTTTTAGTATAGAACAAAATTTTTAAAACTTACAACCACAACCTTGTTGTTTTAGTGAAAAATGTCCAAGATTACAGATAGTATAATTGTAAATAATACACGTTCAAGGTGGATATGCTTAAATTTGGCATACTACTTGTAGCACAATACATAGTAGCTTCCAGTCTTATAGTTGTAGTCCGCTGAGTGCGAGCCGCCGCTGTAGACGCTCAAGTAGTACGCGTAGACGCTGCTGCTCTCCGTAGAGGACCAATAGACGCGACCGCTCGAGGGACCTAACACTTTATACAAAGCGCCGGCAGTCTCTCGATACCCGGAACGAGTGTAGCTGTACGAAGTACCGCCATAGGCTTGTACTAGGGTATCATAGTCTGTAATTTTCGGGAAGTTATACCCGCTAGGACAGCTAGAGCAGGTGGCGTTATGGTTATTAGTGTCAGTTTGGTTGGTACAGATGGCGTTGAAGGTAGTAGTATTTCCGGAGTTGCCGAGTACCCAAGTCCGTCCGTCCGCCATCTTGCAGCTCTGAGTAGCGGTCGGATGGACGGTGTCTGAACAGTCTCCAGCATAGACTAGACCATCATCTTCCCAAATCGCATAAAGGTTTATTAAAGCATTTTGCTCTACAGCTTGGCCGGCTTCAGTAGCGGCAAGGAGGAGGTTGGTTACTTCTAACGTTTGGCCAGCAGAATAAGTAGGGTTTGTAGTAGTGGCACTAGGGTTCTCGGTTTTAGCCTCGGCATCGGCTTGAGTTAGAGCCCAGCCTTTAATAACGTAACCTTCCTTTATAAAGCCTTTTGTCGGGAGTGTCAGGGTAGAGCCTTTTACTACCGTCCTTGGGCCCATGGTGTTATTGCCGCCATTAGGATTAAACTGCAAAGTATATCTAGTACCTTCAGATTTAGCTACAGCAGAAAAGACGACGTTATTAGTATAAGTACCAGCGGCAATAGCATCAGTTACTTTAGCACCAAAGTTTACACTGTGAGTATCGTAAGAACCGGCATCACAATTGGTGCTTTCTAGTGGATAAGATAGAGCTTCGCAATACAAAGAGTTGCCAGTATTAGTATTGGCAATGACAGTACCATTACTCTCGTTTTCCCCTACGGCAAACCAGTTAGAAAGCCCAGATGTTGTTCTATTTCTAAAGCCCCAGGTATTAGCGGATAGTTCAGATGCGCCAGTTTCAGCATTATAGCCAGAAATAGTATCAATGGAGCTAATCTCATCCGTTACTGTACTGTTACTATGTACCATACTAGTGCTATTATCTTCTGTATAGACCGATAGAGAATAACCTTGGGCAGTATTAGTAGTAACGGCTACATTAACGTCTCCAGTAATCATGGTACCAGTAGAGGAGGGGGAAATAATAGTATTACCACTGCTATCTACTAGTACTAAGTTATTAGTATCTACGGCTAGTTTAATAAAGTCTTTAATCGTAAGGCCAACTTCTGCACCGGATACTGTGGTAGCAGAAGTGGAAGAAGCTGGAAAAAGAAACTGGTGTGCAGCATATCCTAAACCAAGGGTTAGAGACACAAAAAATGCCATAACGGCAAAAATAGAGACTTTTGGGGTTCTCTTATTTAATAGTGTACCCCCCCCCATGTGGATATTTAGCATTATAGTTTCTCCTTCCTATTAATTGGCCTTACGTTAGAAATCATTATAATGCATATGGTTCTGAAAAACAAGGGTTGAAAGTTATAAAAAATATGACATAATATGATAACTAGCCAAAGTGTCTTCCACGAAATAACCCCCAGCCCGCTAGCAACTAGGCGGCGCTAAACTGCCTTTACCTTTACCATCGCGGCGCGGAGGACTTCGCCGCCGTATAGATAGCCCGGCCGGAGAGTCTCGGCGATGACCTCTTTTTCTCCATCACCATCTTCCATTGAAATGGCGTCGTGAAAATCTGGGTTAAACTCGGTGCCTGGGGCCGAATTAATCTTTTCTAGGCCAAGCTCTTTTAAGGTTTTCTCCAGAGTTTTTGCAAGCGGCGCAAGCTCTTTGGTAGAGCTGATGGCGCGGTCTATATCGTCTAAAAGCGGCAAAACTTTAGCTACGGTATCTAGCTTAGCGAGATTAATGGCACTAGCCTTCTGGGCATCCATCTGCTTGCGGTAGTTTTCAAAATCGGCGCGCGTGCGCTGGAGATCATTAGTTAACTCTGCAATTTGGGCGGCCTGAACATCTGTGGTGGAGCTAGACGCTTTTTCGTCATTAGTTTTGGTTGATGCTTTTTTCATAATATTTCCTCCAATTTATTGCCGGCGTGGCGGACAAGCGACATCACCCGGCTGTAATTCTGGCGGGTGGGGCCAAGCACGCCAATATAACTATTATCTGAATATGGCGAGCGGAACTTGCTGATAATAAGAGATACTCCAGAGCTTTTACCAATCGGGTTCTCCTGGCCGATAAAGATGTTAAGCGGATCACCGGGCGCCGCCTCGCGGAGCCATGGCTCTAGATTGTCTAGCAATTTTGCGACAGCCTGAACGCGGGCATTGTCAGAAAACTCTGGCTGGGTAAAGAGACGCGAGATACCAGAAAGATAGAGCTGCTCCCCGATAGTAGCAAGGCCGAGATTACCCGTGAGCTCCACCAAAGAATCTACGGCGCCACGGATGGCGTAATCTGCGCGCGTTTGGGAAGATACGCGGATTTCTAGGGCGTGCGCCGAGCGGCCTAAAGAACCCGGCTTTGGGATGTTAAGCTGTAGGGGAGACGCATAAAAATCCGGCTCGCTATCTAGCTCTTTGTCTACTTCTTCCGTCATGGAGTTGACATAAAGGCGGTAGCCAGCGTCCGTTGGGATACGGCCAGCAGAAGTGTGCGGCTGTGCGATTAAGCCCATACTCTCTAATTTTGACATCTCTGCGCGGATGGTAGCACTAGAGACATCAAAAAGCTTGGCTAGAGTAACGCTGCCCACTGGCGCGGCCATCTCCGAATACTCCTCGATGATGGCAAAAAGTATTTCTTTCTGGCGTTCTGTTAAATTCATAACTCTATTATACTACTTTGGCAGACTAATGGCAAGACTGCTAGGCATTTACTGAAGGCTCATAGACTGTTCCAGTGAACCATACTTCCCCAGAACTCTTGTCTCGGATGAGAAATAGGAAAGGCTTATCAAAAGTCATATCTATCTCCTCTATTGGAACATCCCAATCATATCTAAAGCCAGCACCGGCCCCACCAAGACCAGCTAATGCTGTTACAGCCGCAGCCCTAATACCATTGTTGCTAAAGTCTATGTTCGCAACATGGATAGCATCTAATATGTTGCTCTTTTCCGAAGTTAAATTAGATAAGTCTGCCTTCTCTCGGTCAAAGACATCCTCAACACCTAGACTCTGCAGATCCTTTTTGAGTTGGAGCTCATAAGTAAAATCATAAAATGGAATATTCCCCTTAATTCTCGTAACGACTCCCTGCTTGAAGTTTGACGCTTCTATAGGCTTAAGATTATTAATAATCTTCGTTATTTCTTCAGCAGATAGGCCCTTAGTGTAATCGGCCAGAGAGGCCTTTTTAGGCATGATACCAACATATTGAAGAGTGTCGCCATCATATTCCTTTAGATCTTTTGCAAATACTTTAACTTCTTCATTATCAAGTAATGTGAAATCAGTTGAGTACCCTACCTTACCGTAGTTTTCTGCAAGTTCTTTCATGTATCCTTCTACATATACATCAACATTTTGTTCTATGCCATCCTTAGCCTTTACGTCAGCTTCAGCAAGCCATTCTGCATACGCTTTTTTAACGGTATCTCTAATATATTCCTCTCCTAACTCTTTGATAATGTCATAGTTGTTGATACTTGCACCAATGCGGGCAGTAATGACGTTGTTTTCAGAACCGTTGAAATTTATTGTTTCGTAATTAACTTTACCCGTAATACGATCTGCCCCTAATGTATTTATTGAGTCGCTGTACTTTTCATGATTGTAGGATATGGAGTATTTTATACATGGTATGTCTTCGTTATTCATTGCGCATTGAATTTGGTTATTCCAGTTCATGTCTATGGCTAGAGCATTTGCTAGTATGAAGTCTGAACCTTGTACCACATCATCCATTACTAGCTTTGGGATAATGCCAAATGTTTTTTCATTTATCCAAGAATTAATACCATTCGCGTTGACGAATGGATCGGCAATAACCTCAGCAGCATATTTGGTTTTGATGTCATCAGTATATGAACTTAAAATACTTTCTTGGAAGCTGTCACGCACGAATAGACCATTTGCCAGAGAACGATTTTCGTTGTTTAGGTACAGTTTTGGTTGATAGTCGCCAATTAAGTTTTCAATTTGAGCCTTAGTTTCGTTAGCAGCCCCATCTCTAAGCATGGCAAGAGTGTACTTGATAGACAATGGACTATAGATTTTGTTTAAAGGCTCATTCTCAATTTTTAGGAACTCTAAATCAAAATCACTCATAGAATTCCCAGCGATTTTCAATTCGGAAATTGGCGCCGTATTTTCTGATTGTTTTTCAGATGTCTGCGGTGTATTGTCTTGTTCTTTTTCTTTGGAACTGATAATAGCTGCGCCTGTAGCCACGCCAACTGATATTAAGGCGAATGCCACTACTGCGATAAAGATATTTCTGGCCTTATGGTCTTTCTTTGGCACGGACTGGTTTAGTGGCTGCGATATGGTAGTCATAGGCTGGACAGGTGGTTCTGGGTTTACATCATTGTTCATGCCAGCCTGATTATTCGCTTGTGCGGCTTGTGGATATGTTTTCTCGTCTATCGTAAAATCTTCCGGGGGTTTAATCTTTATTTTGTCATTATCCTCATTCATATAATATAACCTTTTAACTTATGTTTATATAATACCACATGTTGGTTACTATAGAAGGTATTTTTGTGGTAGAATAGAGTGGTGAAGCAAAGTGGAGATGAAAACCCGATTTTGAATGGCTTAAACCCGGCGCAGGCGGATGCGGTGAATACGCTGAGCGGGCCAATTTTGATTTTGGCGGGCGCGGGCTCTGGTAAGACCAAGACGCTCACACATCGGATTGCCAATCTCATTGCTCACGGCGTGCCGGCACAGAGCATTCTTGCGGTGACGTTTACTAATAAGGCGGCCAAAGAAATGCGCAACCGCCTCTGGAAAATCTTAAACCCAGAGGATACAAGCGGGTTTTCAGCGCCGCGCAGCTTTATGCCTTATATGGGCACCTTCCATGGTATCTGCGTGCGAATTTTACATATGGAGCATGAGGCAGCGAACTTAGATAAGAATTTCACTATTTATGATACTGACGACCAGCTATCGCTCATCAAGCGTATTCAAAAAGAGCTTCATATTGATAACAAGATGCTAAAGCCCAAGATGGTTCAGTCTATCATCTCGCAATCTAAAAATGCTGGTATGTCCCCTTCCGATTATGAGGCGACTTGTTATTATCCCAACCAGAGAAACGCCGCGAAAATTTATGCCCACTACGAAAAGGAGAAGCGAAAGGCCAACGCATTAGATTTTGACGATTTGCTTTTAGAGACTGCCAAATTATTCCGCAAGAATAAGGCCGTGCGTAAAAAATGGCAAGACAAGTTTTTACATATTTTGATTGATGAGTATCAAGACACCAACCATATTCAATATCAACTAATCAAATCGCTCGTAAATGAGCAGCGGAACATCTGCGTAGTGGGCGACGATTGGCAATCGATTTATTCTTGGCGGGGCGCAGATTTCACCAATATTCTGAATTTTGAAAAAGATTTCCCGGGAGCAAAGGTGGTAAAACTAGAGCAGAATTACCGTTCTACGGGCAACATCCTGAAGGCATCGCAAAAAATCATCACCCAAAATAAAACCCGCACAGACAAAGAGCTATTTACGGATGCTGGCGACGGCGAGCCGGTAGACATTGAGAGCCTGGCCGACGAGATGCAAGAGGCAAACTTTGTGGCGATGAAAATCCGGGAGATGCGGCGTGACTTCTCAGATTTTGCGGTACTTTACCGGACGAACGCCCAATCTTACAACTTTGAAAAGGCCTTCATTAGCGCGAAAATACCTTATAAAATTGTGGGCGGCGTGCGCTTTTACGATCGCAAAGAGGTAAAAGATGTATTGGCAATTTTGAGAATCTTGGTAAACCCTGCGGATAGAGTGTCTCTAGAGAGAGTAATTGCTAACGTCTTGCCGGGTATTGGCGCGGCAAGCCTGAACAAAATTATCGCTGCGCTAGGGGAGATAGAGCTAAACGAAATGATGACGGATGCGGCTTTGGCGGCTAACCCTTTGACACGGCCAGAAATTTTAGACGGGCTAACGGCAAAGGCGCGCAATTCTTTCTCAAGGCTCCAAAACTTCATCCAAACCACTAATCTTTTAGAAACCACGCCGGTGGAGATTATCAACCGAGCGGTAGAATACTTCCATTTTGCGGAGCTCCTAGAGGACGGCACGCCAAGCGGCGCGGATAGAATAGAAAACTTATCTGTCTTAGCGTCCAATGCGGCACCATACGAGAGCCTAGAAGAATTTTTGGCGGATGCGACTTTAATGTCCTCCGCCGATGAAGAGAGCTCTAAAAACTCTGTAACACTAATGACTTTACACGCGGCAAAAGGGTTGGAGTTCCCGGTAGTATTCTTAGTGGGGATGGAGGAAGGGCTTTTCCCAAGCTCACGATGCATAGAAGATGAGGGCGGCCTAGAGGAGGAGCGGCGGCTAGCCTACGTAGGGATGACACGGGCCAGGGAGCGGCTGTTCTTAACCTACGCAAAATCACGGTTCACTTTTGGTTCGAGGAATTATTCAGAGCCGTCTAGGTTCTTACTAGAGCTAGGGTACAACCCTTATGGCTCAAATGATTTTACTGACGCTGCCGACGATTTTGATGACGGTTGGGATACAGATCCCTTCCCGGATGATGTACCGGTCTGGGACTATTAAATACCGGTGAGTGGGTGGACATCGGCGCCAAGGTGGCGGAGTCTAGCTGCAAAATCTTGGTAACCGCGATTGATTGGATAGACATTGCGTAAGACTGAAGTGCCTGGCGCAGCGAGCATCGCAATTAAAATCACTACGCTCGGGCGGAGAGCCGGCGGCGCAACAAGCTCGGCCGGGCGCCAATTAGTAGGGCCTTCTACATAAATACGGTGGGCATCTAAAAGCTCTACTTTGGCGTTAAGATTGTTTAGTTCAGTACTATAAACAGCACGGTTTTCAAAAACCCAATCGTGGATAAGTGTGCGGCCTTCCGCCGTGGCGGCAATGACAGAAAAGAATGGCAAGTTGTCAATATTTAAGCCTGGGAATGGAAGTGGATGGATTTTATCAACTGGAGCTACGAGTGCGGATTTCTTGACGGTGATATCCACTAGCCTGGTATAACCATTGTGCGAAAGATATTCTTTAGAAACTTCAATTTTAGCGTGCATATCGCGCAAAACCTCTATCTCGTATTCCAAAAACTCAATCGGCGCGCGAGCGATAGTGATTTCTGAATGGGTGGCAAGAGCAGCCGCGATGAAAGACATCGCCTCAATTGGATCCTCAGATGGAGAATAGTCTACGTCCTCATCAATCTCGGCCTTGCCCTCTATGCGGAGAGTAGTAGTGCCAATACCAGAGATTTTTACGCCTAGTTTCTTGAGGTAAAAACAAACGTCTTGTACCATGTAGTTAGGCGAGGCGCCCACAATGGTAGTGCGGCCGGGATAAAGGGCAGCAGCCATCAGGATATTTTCCGTGACGGTATCGCCGCGCTCGGTTAAAACGATTTTACGGTCTGGGGTGCCAGACAGCTTGCGGACGGTAATTTCATAGAAACCGCTATTTTTCTCGGCGTCCACATTAAGCCCAAAAGTATCCAGAGCTTTTAAGTGTGGCTCTACCGTGCGAGTGCCAAGCGAGCAGCCGCCAGCATACGGTAAACGGAACTTCTCGTAGCGGTGGAGTAACGGCCCCATAAACATAATGATTGAGCGGGTTTTGCGGGCGGCCTCTATGTTCATTTCATCCAGTTTCAATTCACGCGGTGATATAATTTCTAGGTCGCGTTTGCGGTTAATCCAGCGACATTTAACGCCGATACTCTCTAAGACTTCTATAATACGGAATACCTCCTCTATCCGGGCGAGGTGGCGAAAAACTGTTTTGCCAGAATTAACAAGAGAGGCGCAAAGCAACCCCACAGCGGCGTTCTTAGAGGTGTAAGTGGTGATTTCACCTGAAAGCTCTTTGCCACCATTGATACGGAGTGATTGAGTAGTAGAGGTGTTAATAGAAAGAATAGAAGAACCAAAATAGCTAGAGAGCTTGTTAATCATTTCTAGAGAAATGTTTTGGCCACCCTTTTCAATACGGTGAATGGCAGATTGAGAAGTGCCAATAGCCTTAGCTAGCTCTGTCTGAGTAAGGCCCTTTTCTTGGCGCATCTGAGAAATGACCGCGCCGATGGCCTCTTGATAAGTCTGTTGCTTTTTCATAGTATGAATTATATCACGCCATGAATAATATGGCAAGAGTTTAAAGGCCTTAGCTATCTTGGGCTACTTGCCGCAGACGACGTTATTGGCGTGTACCCAACCTTCTAGCGTGCCGCCATCTAGGTACTGGCCACTGGTCTTGGCCGCGCGAAAGACGCCGCCTTTTTCAATGTAAGTCAAGAACGGATCGGTAATCATGTACTCTTGATCTAGCGGGCCAAAATCATTGGCGTGGACATACTCTACAATTTCTTTCATGAGGGATGGCGAGATGATGTATTTACTAACGCTGGCGATGCCAGTAACCTGTTCTGGGCTTGGCTTTTCAGTAATTTTGACAATCTTCTCATCTTCAATTGTGAGAGCACCGCCGTTTAAGAGAGCCTCTTTAGGGGAGGTAATACCAATAAGTGCAGATTCCGAAGCGCTTTTAACGGATTTTAGCAGTGTCTCGACGCTAGACTCACCGCCTGGGTTCCAGATAAAATCATCACCCATAAAGACGAAGACTGGCTCATCTAGGTTGTATTCTTCTGCTGCTAGGGCAACTGGGATGGCCGTGCCGTATTTTTGGGACGGATCTTGGGCAATATAGTGAATCTTCACATCATCTGGGATGGTCTTGGCCTTCTCTAAGCGGTCCTCTTTGCCGCGTTCTTTTAGGTAGAGATTAAGCGCCAGGTTATCATTATAGTAGGCACGCACCTGACAAGGCTCTACGTTGGAGACAATCATATATATGTCTTTAACGCCAGCCTCAATTAGCTCTTGGACAGAATAATCCACGAGCGGGCGATTCCCCACTGGTAACATTGACTTTTCAATAATCTTGGTAATTGGCAAGCGCCTGGTGCCCCAACCGGCAACAGGGATGATAGCCTTCGTAATCTTTTCCATATCGTAATAATACCACCGATGGGCGATTTTTACTAGTGTATTTTTACTGGGGTAGAAAGATGTTTTAGCGGTCCTCTTTTAGCCTTATTAGTGGCTCACGCCAAACCTCTGGATACGAATCTGCGCCCAAAAGAAGCGCGAGTGTGGCGGCGATATTAGAGAGACCGGCATTTTCTACTCTCGCTAGCTCGTATTTGATTGCATTTTCGGTGTTATCGTAAATAATAAATGGCACCGGATTGGTGGAGTGAGAAGTCTTTGGCACACCATTTTCGTCCATTAATTCCTCGGCGTTGCCATGGTCCGCGGTAATCACGAGGACACCACCAAGCTCATCGACCTTTTTGACTAGGCGAGCAAGCTGAATGTCTATCGCCTCCATAGCGGTGATTGTTGGCTCTAGCTCGGCAAAGTGCCCAACCATGTCGCCACCTGGGAAATTAAGACGAATGAAATTGTATTCATCAGCAAGCTCTAAGATGCGGTCTGTAATTTCTGCTGATTTCATCCATGGGCGCGTATTAAAAGGCAGAGTGCTAGACGGGATTTCAATATGTTCCTCGCCGGGCGCCTTTTCATAGCTATTCCCATTAAAGTAATAAGTAATATGACCAAATTTTACCGTCTCTGAGATGGCAAGTTGAGTAAGATTTTTGTTTCCAAGAAAGACGTTTAGGGTGTCCTTAATCTCTATTGGCTCTACTAGGCGATGAGCCGGGACGTGAGTGTCTGAATTATATTCGGTCATGCCGGCAAAGTAAACGTCTAGGCGCGAGTTATTATCCGTGCCGCGGTTAAAGAATGGAAAATCTTCGTAGGTGAAGGCCTGGGCGATTTCTATGGCACGGTCTGCGCGAAAATCAATGTAGATGAAAGAATCACCGTTTTTTACCTGGCCCACGGGCTGGTTATTCTCGTCTACAATAACAAATGGCGGGATGTATTGGTCTTGGATTTCTGGGTTATCGGCGCGGAAATAGTCTATCGCCTCGCTGGCAGACATAAACTTATAATCTGCCCTCCCCCAAACAATGGCATCCCAACCGCGTTTTACTACCTCCCAATCCGACTCATAGCGGTCTGCTACATAAACCATCCGGCCGCCACCAGAGGCAATGCGATAGTCTAATCTCTCGCCGCTTAACGAGCCCTCCTCTAGGCTGCTGATGAAATCCTCGTATTCTTTGATGTAAACATCCGCAGACTGCGGCGGGACATCGCGGCCATCTAAAACCACGTGGACACGGACGTGTTTAAAGCCCTCTGAATAGGCGCGCTCGGTAAGCTTCTTGAGATGGTCTATCGATGAATGGACTTTACCATCTGAAAAAATGCCAGAAAAATGTAGGGTACTCTCTGGGTTTTCGTGGATGCGATTGACGATGCTACGCCAAGCCTCGGACTGCCAAATCTCGCCAGTTTCAAAAGCGTCTTCTACGCGGGCAATACCCTGCTTAATAATCTGGCCAGAGCCAATAGCATTATGGCCAACCTCTGAATTGCCCATATCACCCTTCAACACCCCGACTGCCTCGCCAGAGGCAAGCAGCCCGATAGAAGGATGGTTTTTAACGGCTTGGTTTAAAAACTCAGTATGTGCTAGTTTAACAGCATTACCAGGGAGCTCGCGGCGAAGACCTACACCATCCAATATGGCGAGCACGACTGGACCTTTGTATTCTAATTTCATTCCCACTCCTTTTATGCTTATTATTGTAGCATATTTTTCATATTTTGTTTATAAGCTTCTACGCCTGGTTGATCAAATGGATTGGCGCCCTGGAGTTTAGCAGAGACTGCGCAGGCTAGCTCATAAAAGTAAATCAAACGGCCGAGCGACTCGGCGGAAATATCTGGGATGGAAATTTCAAAAACTGGGATACCGCCAGAACGATGCGCCGCAACGGTAGCCTGATAGGCAACGGCGTTGTAATCGCGAAGCTGAGAGAGCTCAGCTTTCTCCTGGGTAGAGAGGTTGCTTGTTCTAGTATAAAGCGATTCAATTTTTAAGAAAGTCTCCATAATGTTGCGGCGACCTTGCTGTAGATACTGGCCTAAGGAATGGAGGTCTGTTGTATAAACTACACTGGCTGGAAAAATTCCTTTACCGCCTTTACCTTCCGATTCACCAAAGAGCTGTTTCCACCACTCCTCAAAAGTCTGAAGCTCTGGCTCGAAGGTAGCTAAAACCTCTACATCATGGTACATTCCATGATATTTCTGGCGGAGAGTGGCATAGGTAAGTGGCGCAAGCTCGGCTGGGGCATTGGAACTTTTAGCAAGGTTTTCGTGGATTTCGATCTTTTCCTTCCGAGCGCCGTCTAAAATCGCCTCTATATTTACCCCGGCGACCGCAAGTGGCAAAAGCCCCACGGCTGTCAAGACAGAATAGCGCCCGCCAATATTATCTGGCACAACGAAAGTGTGATAATGATTATCTACCGCCTCCTCATGGAGAGCGCCAAAGCGAGCATCGGTGGTGGCATAAATACGGCTACTTACGCGGTCTTCATACTTATAACGCTCTTTTAGTTTTTGCTTTAAGATATTAAAGGCAAGTGACGGTTCTAAGGTGGTGCCAGACTTAGAAATGACGTTGATAGAAAAATCCTTCCCCTCTATCTCCTCTAGTACCTTCTGGAGGCTATAGCTACTAAGAGAATTACCAGCATAGAGAATCTTTGTCTGGGACTTAGGCATAAGAGCATCAATAATCGCCTTGTGGCCAAGATATGAGCCGCCAATGCCAATACAAACAAGATACTCTGAGTTCTCATTAATGGCGGCGGCAGCCTCTTTAATTTTTGCTATCTCCGCCCTATCAACTGGGACAGTAAGCCAGCCGGCCATAGGCTCGTTTCTTAGTTCTTCTGCCGCGGCCTTGGCTAATTTCAAATCAATAGATTGTGTATCGTCTTGCCCATCTGGGCCTGTTGCCATAAACTTTATCATAATTCTATTATACCACGGTGAAATAGTGGAGCTTTGGGTATTTTCTAGATGGGAGATTTTTCGCCCATTCAAAACGAGGGACCATTAGCTTTAGATACTTTGCGGGCGCTAGCCGCCTGTGGCTATATTTTCTAGATGGGAGGTTTTCGCCCATTCAAAACGAGGGACCATTAGCTTTAGATACTTTGCGGGCGCTAGCCGCCTGTGGCTATATGCTTTAGATATTTTCTAGATGGGAAATTTTTCGCCCATTCAAAAATACAACACTTAGTCGGTCCTTCAGCGCGGACTTTCGCGCTTCAGGCCCGTAAGCGTTGTATTTTTTCGGGGAAAAATCTCTTTATTATCTAGAAAATACCTAAAGCATATAGCTACTACCATATAGGAAACGTCTAAAGCCAATGGTCCCCGGGACTGGATTTGAACCAGCACGTCCTTGCGGACACTAGCACCTGAAGCTAGCGCGTCTACCAATTCCGCCACTCGGGGATTAAACTAATTATAACCTAAACACGATTTTTTGCAATGCTTTACAAGCGGAAAGTTTTTTGATATAATGAAAATACTAATTTCACTTGTGTTGTCAGTGGGCTGCAGTCAAAAATTCTTGTGTGGCTTGGCAGTCTGAATTACAAAAAAAGGAGTTATAAATGAACGAACAAGAACAGAAAAGACGAGAACGCTTGATGCAAATGAGCGCGGAGCGTCTCCCTGATATTAGAAAGCGCTTTGAGGAGTCTCAAAAACGTAATTTTAACAGTAATTTTGCGCCTGGCGGCAAAGACGCCAAGCTTGTAGGCGGTAAGAAAGCTAAGAAGCCTAAAAAGAAGACTGGCACCGCAAAAGCAGAATCCGCTAAGGCACAGAAGGCCGAAGAAGCTGCCAAACTGAAAGTTAATCTTTCTGTATCCACTCGCAAGGGCGAGATGGTGCACCATCAGCGGATGCTGTCTCAAGATGTTAATGCGCAGGCTACACAGCATATCATCGGTATCCCGGTAAATAAATCTAAGTATAATGGCTACGACGGGCAACAAGTAACTAACGCTATGCTTAAAAAAGCTCGGCCCGATCCAGAAGCCGTGCGTATTATCCCGATGGGCGGCGTGGGCGAGTTTGGCATCGGCAAAAATATGACGATTGTAGAATACAAATCAGAGATGATTATTATCGATATGGGCGTACTATTTGCTGGCGATGATTATCCGGGCGTAAACTACTTAATCCCAGATATTAAATACCTCCAGGATAACCGCGACAAGGTAAAGGCGATTTGTTTCACCCACGCCCACCTAGACCATATCGGGGCGTGCCGCCATCTGTTGCCGCAGTTTAACCCTACGACGCCAATTTATGGTACGGATTTTACTCTTGGAATGATAAAGAAACAGATGTCCGAGCTAGAGGATGTTCCGGAGATGAATTATTGCCCAGTAGATCCATTCAAACACGAAATTATTAAAGTCTCTGAGCATTTTTCTGTAGAGTTTATCCATATGCTCCACTCCATTCCTGGCAACACGGCAATCGTCGTGCGGACGCCAAACGGGGTGATTTACTTCTCCGGCGACTGGCGCGCGGAGAGTAAACCACTAGGCCGGCAGGCTGATTATGAGCGGGTTGATGAGATTGTTAAAAACGAAGGCATTACCTTAATGGTAAATGAATCTACCAACATCGATTCTCCGGGCCATCACCCACACACAGAATTTGATATTGGTGAAAACTTTGGTAAGGTGATGGATTATTATGGCCAAGGCCGGATAATTATCTCCTGCTTCTCTTCTCAAATTTCTCGTATTGAGCTAGCCCTGCAAGAGGCCGCCAAGCGTGGGCGGAAGGTGGCTTTTGCCGGCTTTTCTATGATTAACAACGTAGAGGTAGCCCTTAGAACTAAGTGTATTAAAGTGCCAAAAGATACCATCGTGAAGATGGAAGATATTGTAAAGTTGCCAGATGATAAGATTACCATTATCTGCACTGGCTCTCAGGGCGAGCTAAACGCTGTCTTAAACCGGATGGTGACTGGCGCACACAAATACATTAAGATTAAACCAACGGATGTCGTAGTATTTTCTTCTAACCCAATCCCAGGTAATGAGCCACACGTAGTTTCTACCGTAGATGGGTTGCTACGCGAAGGCTCGCAAGTAATTCAAAATGGCAAAACCCATCTTAATTCTATCGGGCCGCTCCATCTTTCTGGGCACGCTTACTATGAAGACCACGTAGAATTTGTGGAGAGGTTACATCCAATGAATTATATCCCATACCACGGCGAGTTTTATATGCTTGAACATAACGCCGAGATGGCGGATAACGTGCTCGGTATCCCGCGCGATAGAATTCTCGTGATGGATGATGGTGACGTTGTAGAACTTACTAAAGATAAGCACGTCCGCAAGAATGGCCGGGTACACGCTGGCAATTTGCTCTACGATGATGCTGACCAACAGGTACACGAGGCAGTAGTAAAAGACCGTATCCATATTTCACGCGAGGGCATCTTCGTGATTGTGTTAACCATGAGTAAGAAAACTGGGCGGCTAGTAAAAACGCCAGATATTATCTCTCGCGCATTTATTTATCTGGATAATTCAGAAGAGCTAATTGGCAAAATCCGCCATTATCTAAGGATGAAGATTGATAAATCCGTCGCCGTAGATCCAGAGCTCAAAACTTTAAAAGACGAGATAAAAGAAGATGTTACGCACATTCTCTTTGACGCGACCGGCCACACACCAATTGTTATTCCGGTAATTAATAAAGTCTAACTCGTTAAACGAAATCAGGTATACCTGATTTCGTTTTTGCTTAGTTTGTTATATAATAATGGTATGGATGAATCGCAAATACAAGAGAGCAGAAGAAATAACGAGGAGGAATCTACCCGCACCAGAGCGCGGATACTTGGGTTTCCTTATCTAGACACACGAAGCTTTGAAAAGGACATTCCTCTGGTAGATGAGCTGCTTAGTGTGGCACAGATGCATAAAGACTACATCCTGCCACTACAAAAGGGCGGCGGCGCGGAGCATTATCAGTTCATGATTACTGCTCAGACGCCACGTTCGGTAATTCAAGATATCCGCAGAAGTTATGAGGAGCAGGGGGAGAGGGCGGATTTCTTCTTGATTTCTGGCTCGGCCTACAAAGTTTTTATGTTGCGCTATGATCCACCAACAGAAGTAGTTTATGACGACATCGAGATTGCGAAAGAAGGCGATTCTGAGACGATAGAGTCCGTATCTAAAACTTTAAATGAGGTGGGGACGGACAAAGTCTTCGACTACTTAATAGACCAAGCCGATAAATTGGGGGCATCAGATATCCACATTGAAAATATGCGCGATAAAATCCGGATTAGGATGCGCGTAGATGGCATTTTACACCCAGTAGCCGATATTAACCGCGACCGTTACCGGATTTTTATGGGGGAGCTTTCATCAAGAGCGGGGATTTCTACGGCGTCTAAAGCTTCTCAATCTGGGCATATGCAAAAAGACGTGGAGCGAGACGGAAAAACGCATCTTCTCAATATCCGTGTAGAAACCGTACCAACGATGTACGGGCAAGATGCCGTACTGCGCTTATTTAACTTTGACGAGGCACTACTTAACCTTGATTTATTAGGATTGTCGGAAGATGAACGAGCGGAGATAGACGAGGTGATTTCTCACCCGAGAGGGTTAGTACTGATGGTGGGCCCAACGGGTTCTGGTAAATCTACTACGCTTTATTCTATGCTAAATGCCTTAAATACCACAGACCGCAAAATCATTACCCTCGAGGATCCGATTGAATACGGCATTACTGGCATCTCCCAAATCCCGATTGATACCACAGCTGGCGGCTCTTTTGCGGATGGTTTGCGTTCTGTATTACGCCTAGATCCAGACGTAGTAATGGTGGGTGAAATCCGTGACGCGGATACGGCCCGGACGGCAATCCAGGCATCCATTACTGGGCATCTAGTGTTAAGCTCTTTTCACGCTAATTCTACTTCTGCGGCCTTCTCGCGTATGATTGACATGATAGGGCAAAACCCGATTTTCTCAAGTTCTATTAGACTGGTAGTGGCACAGAGGTTGGTGCGGAAGCTAGCAGACAATAAAGAAGCTTATAGCCCTGATGATACTACTCGGCGTTATATCGAGCGAGTTTTTGCCGGCGTACCAGAAAAGGTAATGAGCGACCACAAGATTGATTTATCTAATATCACCCTTTATAGGCCGGTGGTGTCCGAAGAATATCCATTTGGCTACAAGGGCCGTACGGTGATTATGGAGCAGCTAGTAGTGACGGATGAAATCGCATCATTCATCCGTGGAGACGTGAAAGACATTAATACTAAGACGATTGAGGATGTCGCCAAGAAAGCCGGGCTGCTTACGCTCGAACAAAAGGGAGTATTGGCAGCTCTTAGGGGTGAAACTACCTTAGAAGAAGTAGCAAGAGTTATTTAGCCACAACAAAAATATACAGGCTTTTGCCTGTATATTTTTTTGTGGGTTCTAGTTTAATTACCAGTACCACCAGTTGCGACTACGGAGAATACAACATTGTTGGTATACTGCCCAGATGGAAGCGCGTCGGTCACATTAGCACCAAAGGTGACAGTATGTTTGTTTACACTTCCTTCCGCCTCGCAAGCAGCATAGTTTGTTTCTAAATCTTCGCAAATCGAGGTAGTAGCGTTACCGGTTGCAACACGAGAGGCATTGCTCTCTCCTTGCCCTACGGCTGTCCAGCTAGAAGCACTACCATATTTAAATCCCCAGGTATCAGTGCTGAGTTCGCTTACTCCACCAGAGGTTGGAAGAATACTAGCATTAACGTTGGTGTTAACATGCTTCATAGAGTTAGTGTCACTAGCAGAATAAACTGTTAGCTTATAAGCGCTGCTGTTGCTCGTAACATAAACGTTGACATCTCCAGTTGCTAAAACGCCATCGGAGTTTGGCAATATTTCATCCTCGCCGCCTGCGGTTAGCGATACGCTATTACTATCTAGAGCCATCTCAAGAATTGGCTCTACGTCCACGCTAATTTCGGCAGCAGCGGTACTGGCTGCATTACTTGGCGTTGCCGGGAACAACACCTCGAATGATAGAAAGCCCATGAACCCCATTCCAATCCCAAGGCAAGACATGAGCCCAAAATTTTTTAGTTTTTTGTTTAACATTTTAATGTGACCTTTTTGTTTTTTATTTTTGTTTTATATGACCTTTTGTGCTCTTATTATAAACCTTATGCTAAATAATTGCAAGTACAAAATTAGACATTTTTGAATAAAAGTTTTTTAACTTTTTCCACAATTGGCGTAGCCTCTGCAAGACCTAGGAACGAACAGGAGATTAGATAGGTTAGGCCAGAAGCCAGACAAATGAGGGCGAATTTTGGCAAAGTAATAAAGACGGACGTATCCGTCGAGCGGAGCGGGAAGAACTTCGTAAAGCTATAAGCTACACAACCTGTAATAGCCGATGCAAAGAGCATTTTACCGAAAGCACGCCAGAAGCTACGATTGAAAAGCTGGTGCGAAGATTTAATATCTAAAAGCCCCAACAAAATTGCAATCTCTAAGACGGCGCCGATGGACTGCGCCCAGCCGAGGCCTTCTGGCCCAAAACCCCAGATGGAAAACAGTACCGCTAGGAGCGTAGACAGGCCGACAGCAATGATAGAAACAATGAACGGAGTTTTAGTATCTTGGCGCGCGTAAAACCCACGCGAGGCAATATGAAAGACCGACCGCGCAAAAATGGCAAGCACGAGTGTACCAAGTACATTAGCAATAAGCGCATCACCACCATTTTTAATGAAGGAAACGACATAACCACGGGCAAAGTAGGCGATAACCGATACCGGCAATGAAATCCAGACAATCATGCGAAGGGCTTTTCTGAAAGTATCATAAAACTTGCTCTCCTTGCCATCTACAACATCCTCTGTGAGCTGTGGGAAATACGCCGTAGAAAGAGCCACGCCGATGAGATTTACCGGCATCTGATGGAGTGACGAAGCCTGCTGATAGCAGCGAAGGGCACCGGCGCCCATACGAGAGGAGAGGTTGGTGTTGACAATGCCGTTGACATAATCGATCCCCTGGTCCATAGAGCGGGCCGGGAGGAGCTTTAGAACGTCTTTAAAGCCGCGGTTCTTCCAGTAAATCTTAAAGCGATAGTCAAAGCCAAGCCCAATGAGGCCGACCAGAGAGATTATCACTTGTAAAATGGCGCCAAAGACGACGCCGAGCGCAACGCCCATGATGCCGCCGTCAAAGATTTGAATACCAAAAATATTAATGCCGCTGGTAAACCAAGTAATACCGATTAAGATACCAATGTTGTAAACCGCTGGCGCAAGCGCGTAAAAGACAAACCGCCCAACTGCCTGCTGGATAGACGCAAGCACCGTAGCAATAGACATGAGGAATGGGTTAATCGCAATTACGCGCATCATGTTAATCGCAAGAATCGTACCTGGCTCATCTAAGCCCGGGCCAACGACGTAACGCACGAGCGGCTCAGCAAAAATCATCATCAAGATACTGGCGATAAAAGTGATGATAGCAAAGAGGTTAATCAAACTAGAGCTTAACTCCCAGGCGGATTTCTTGTTGCCCTTTACTAGGCGCTCGTTAAAGACTGGGATAAAGGAGACGGCAAGAGCACCAGAAGTTAAAATGAAAAACATGAAATCTGGGATGGTAAAAGCGGCGGTGTAGGCATCAATGCCAGTAGGATAAGTATCCAAATAATAAGAGTTTAGGAGCCGATCGCGGAAGATGCCAAGCAATGCCGAAACCAGCGTGCTGGAGCTCAGGATAACTGCGGCTACCTTGATAGAAAGCTTAGAGTTGGCAAGGGCTACAACGGACTTAAACTTAGAAGACTTGCGTTTTTTAGAAACGCCCTTAGGAAGCTCTTGCTCAACTTTATTTTTATTCATTACAATAATTATATCACAGCATGCTATAATTATTCTATGTCAAAGCGTGAAAAATCTAGGGCGGGAATCATTGTAAAAACCTCTTTTATCGCAATTATTACCAACACTCTACTTGTTGGGTTTAAAGTATTTGTGGGATTAGTATCAAATTCTATCGCGATTGTGCTTGATGCGCTCAACAACTTAACTGATGCGATTTCTTCAGTGGTTACGATCGTTGGTGCGAAGCTTGCAAATAAACGGCCAGATAAAAAACACCCTTATGGTTATGGGCGGATTGAATATTTTTCCACGATCGTAGTGGCGGCGCTAGTCTTGGTAGCTGGCGTAACGGCAGGCCGCGAATCTTTTGTAAAAATTTTAGAACCTGGCGATGCAGACTATTCTATTTCTTCTTTAATTATCATTGCGGCGGCAGTAGCAGTAAAATTAGTGCTTGGGTTCTATCTCCAGAAGGTGGGAAAGAAAGTAGATTCTGGTAGTTTAGTCGCAAGTGGTAAGGATTCTATGATGGATAGCATCCTATCTTTCGCCACTCTCATAGGTGCGATTTTGAATGTGTTGTTTGGACTGAAGTTAGAGGGGTATCTTGGTGTTTTAATTGCGATTTTCATCATGAAAACTGGTGTAGAGATGTTGCTTGAAACTTTGGATTTAATTATCGGCAAACGCGCAGACGCGGATATTATCAACAAAATCCGTAAAACGCTAAAAGAATTTCCGGATGTACAAGGCGTGTATGATTTATCGTTACATAATTACGGGCCGTCTAAAATTATTGCTACGGCGCACATCCAAGTACCAGATAAGATGACCGCCGATACAATCCATAAACTTACCCGCGAGATGGCATACGCTTGTTTTGAAAAATATGGTGTAATTATTACAATAGGTATTTACGCGGCCAACGACCAACGCAAATACCGGACATTGCGCGAGCAGGTCTTCGGGCTTGCAAAAGAATACCCTGAAATTTTACAGGTACATGGCTTTTACGTGGATGAAGCACAGAATGTTTATTTTGATTTAGTAATAGATTTTATCTGCCAAAACCCAGAAGAGCTTAGCCGCAAGCTGATTAGCGAGCTAGAGGCAGCCAACCCGGGGTTTGCCTTTAATATTATTTTAGATGCAGATATTTCAGATTAAGACATAGAAAAAGAGGAGAGGATTTAACTGCTTTTTAATGGCGGTTAAAAATAACAAATCCTAGAGAAGCTACCATCGCAACGAGAATGGCGATGCCGCCTGCTACCGATGCGCTGTCATTACCAATGAAAACTAGACTGTAGGCATAAAAAGACAGCAAGATAAAAACTGGCATCGCAGCGATTACGAAGCCAAATATAATAGCCGTAAGAGCACGGTTTTGGCGGATAGTCTTCTCTTTTCCCTTCTTTGTACTCATGCTGATATTATAGCATAAGTTTGCTATTATTTCAATACTATTTTATAGCATAAGCTTCTTAGTAATCTGTGCCAGCAAGCGATTGGTACCAGAGTAATAATTCTTCGGTGATGAATTGGTCGACATCTGGGCGCTGACTGATAGCTTGGAGCCCCTTTTCAAAGGATATAGACTGGCGCTTGAGCCGCTCTAAGCGATATTTTTCCCACTCGGCCTGCTCTTGCTCGCTTAAGGTATCTGGGAAATTCCGGCCCTTGTAATGTAAGAGCAGAGGCTCTAACCGCGCGTCGGTGAAATCTGGATGGTAATCAGCGAGCTGGTTTTTATCGGCACTGCGGATAATACCACAATAGCGGCGATCCACATCGTTTAAGAAGCCGTCATAGAGCGCAGACTCTGCGTCTATCGCCGGCGGGAACTCTGGGCGGTTTTCGATTTCTGCACAGGCCATAGTAATGATGTCTTGATGTTGCAACAGGGACTTTAGGTTTTGGTCTATGATTTCTTTAGACAGCCCGATTTTCTCCCAGCCATTATCTTTGTCTAAAACACTAAGCGGGGCGACGGCTGGGCAATGATTAAAGCGGAGCTCTTTTAGCCTAGGGTAAAGCGATTTTTGGCCTTGTTCTGCATCGCCTTTTTTAGCGCCCGCAAATTCACTAATGTCGTATCTTAAATCCCAAACGAGGACATTGCCGTTTTTAGCAGGGGCAACTGGGAAGGCAACGGTAGTTTTATCATATTCGCTAGAATAGCGGCCGCAGGCATAGACGAACGGGACAGGGTTTTCTAGATTGACTAGCTTCGCGACGAGCTTTTTATCGCGCATCTTGAAAAGATATTCAAAAAGCTGTGGCTGCTTTTCTTTGATTAGCCTAGCCACGGCGATAGTGGCACAGACATCAGCCAAGGCATCGTGAGCGTGCTTATGTTCTATATTGTTTAGCTTTGTGATTAACTCTAAACGATTGGTTTTAACCTCTATAGTTTGTTTCTTGCCAGCTCTTTCTATCTCCTTTTCCTGAGTAGGCCAATTGATACCTTCTGGCCGGAGAGCCCTTGTAAGCCGCACGACATCTAACAAATCCCAGCGGCTGCGGCCATCTTTCCATTGCCACTCATAAGGATCATAAAAATTGCGCCAGAAAAGGTGGCGCATAAACTCATCATCAAAGCGAACAGAATTATACCCCAGTACACAAGTACCACGAGTGAAGATTTCGTCTGTAACGTAGCGGCAAAACTCGGCCTCCGTCTGGCCTTCTTGAGTGCTTTGGGGAGTAATTTTAGTCACGGCGATAGCGCCAGGGGACGGCAGAGTGTCATCCGGTAATTTAATTAAGAGATTAACTGGCTCCCCAATAGGGTTTAGCTCTAAATCTGTGCGCTGGCCGGCAAACTGCATAATGCGGTCTTCACGCGCGTCTAGGCCAGAAGTCTCTAAATCGTAAAAGAAGAAATTTGTCGTCTCGTCGTTCATACATTTATTATATCAAATTCTAGCAAGTTAAAAGCCCCCATTGCTGGGAGCTTTTATTTTTTAGAAGCGGCGGAAGCTCAGGCTCCGGAGTTTACGATAAAGCTCACGGTCGTCTATTATTCTCGCCTTGGCCACCTGGATAGCCATACTAGTGTAGTATAGTATGATTGCCGGTACTACCAGCCCGAAAATGACGAGGATAATACCTTCATAGTGGCTATCTACCCCTACTGCTAATAGGGGAAAATCCCCCACATAGGTCATCCAAGCCAGGTCCGCTAAATGGACCAGACTCGCGGCCGCGGATATTATTACGAAAAACCCCTTTCCGTAATAATGCCGCAGCGAACGGCAGCCGGAAATGTACCAGTTGCGGTACGAAAACCACAACACGATACCATAGGCAACTATTTCAGCCGCCCATAAGTCTCCGAAGAGACACAGATTTATAATGTACATTGTCGTTTCTTTTGCTGTCATATTTTTACCCCCTTTATGACGTGCATGTTCTGTAGAGGCCCTATTACCTCCTTTGAAACATGCTTATATTATACCACACATTGGCTAAAAATGCAATACCTTTATGGTTAGTTACCCGAGCCGTAATAGGCAGTGTAGAGGCGGCTCATGATTTCGTCTGCTTCATCAGCTAGCTTCTTCATTTTGTCATCTGTGAATGCCAAAACAACGAATTTAATTGGCGAATTCTTGCCACCACAGATTTCTTGCGTCTCGCCGTACGCTAATTCGCCCGGGATGGTGATTTCACGGACGCCATTTAACTTCATACCAATAACGCCTTGGTTCCAGCCTTCAATTAGCCCTGCGCTGGCAGAAATTGGCGCTATAAGGGAAGTAGGGTTATCTTTGTTGTCAAAGGAGGAATCGAAGATGGTTTCGTCGGCGCACCAACCAATGTAATAAGCAAGGTAATCTTTGTCATCCGCTTTTAGCTCACGGCCATCACCCTCTTTCAAATCTGTAGTCTTTAAGCCTTCTGAGTTGGCGGTGGTAGCGTTGTAAGATTTAACACGAGATTTAAAGCTATTCAGAGTATCATAATATTTAGACGAGAGCGTAGTAGCATATTCGTTGATTTCATCCGATTTGGCCTGGTATTCTTCTTGAATAGCCTGGAACTCAGCATTATCTGTACTACTGGTACTGTCTGAAGACTTATTAGAAAGAATAATTGCGATATAAGTGGCGACAAATGAGAAAATCATAAGCAATGCAATGATAATAATAACGGCGCGTTGCTTCCAACTGGTTTTTAGTAAGTTTTGGTCCATATTCCTCCTTAGATTAATTCCCCACCGGCGGCCTGACAGGTCTTATTAGTAACTTTGTCCATTATATCAGAGATTTCTGAGCCATTCAAGGTCTTGTCCTCGCTACATAAGGTAATGTGGAAGCTGAGATTCTTGGTTTTTTCAAGGTTTTCTTTAGGTTCATAAATGGAGACTGGCTCTAATTTGTAAATCAACCCAGTCTTAGCTAAAGCTTGGTCCAGTGGCTGGTAGACATCGGCATACTGCGTGCTCTCTTTTACCTTAAACGTGACATCACGGCTAACAGATGGGAAACGCGAGAAGCGAAGGTTCTTCGCCGCGTGTTCTAGGGAAACGTCAACAATATCATCCAGCGCAAACTCAAAGTAAGATACCGGGCCTTGTAACTTAAATTTCTTGAGCATACTTGGCGCTAACTCTACAGGCTGGCTTTCCTCGTTGCTCACGATATCTATAGAAATACCTAACTGGTTGAAAAGCTCAGAAAAGTAAGCCTTTGCGTGGTAGTAATCGCCCGTGACGACGAGCGCTAGATTGGTTTTCATGACAGGCACCTCCTCATTGGTGAGACCGTAGGATTTTTTGGAAACCTGGTTAATCTCGTAAAGCGCAAAATCTTTGTAGCCGGCCTTTTGGTTTTCGTAAACCTTTTCTAATAGGCTTGGAGTAATAGACTGGCGGAAGCACTGAAGCTCTGGGGAGATGGAATTGACGATTTCGTAAGAATCTTTAGAATCTTCTCCGGCTTTTTCTTGAAGCGCTTTAGACACAAAAGAGTAGGTCAAGACTTCGTGGGCGTTTAGACGGTCTGACAGAATATCGCGGATGCGGTTTTTCAGGGCTAACATTGGATCTTCGGTGGCTCCGATGAATGGCCGGATAGGGTAGTCTATTGGGATGTTATCAAAGCCAAGTAAACGGCCAACTTCCTCAATGATGTCTTCTTTGATGTGTAAATCGGTGCGCCAGTATGGTACTATTACATTTAGGGTAGCAAGCTGGCTAGCCATCTCTTGCGGACACGCGTCCGCACCGCCCGCCGTCGCGGGGGTGCGGCGCTTATGCTCGGTCGTAACCTGCGCATAGTCCGCAAGCAGATGGCTAGCAACAGCTTGCTCATGCGCACGACTCCCAGCCTGACTAGCCTGCTCAACTACCAGGCCGACGTTTTCAAGGGTTTTTATGATGAGGTCTTTGGAGTAATCAGTACCGAGTAAGGCGTTGATGTCGCTACAAGAGACTTCTATCTGCGTAGGTTCTGCTGGGCTTGGGTAGCAATCTATAACCTCTTGTGGCTCTACGCCGAGAGAATAAACGGCTGCTTCTAATACGCCTAAAGTTTGGCCGGCTGGCTGGCCTTTGGTAAATCTAGTAATCGCCTCAGAGAAAATCCCGTGCTTCATTTGGGTTTTGCGGAGATGATAAAGCGAGAAGGTAGCGGATTCTAAAATAATACGGTTAGTCTTTTCGTCTATATCCGTATTTTTGCCGCCCATGGCGCCAGCAAGCGCCACTGGTATATTGTTTGATGTAATTAAAATATCGTTTTCATCACATTCAATTTCTTTACCGTCTAAAAGCTCTAGTTTCTCGCCTGCCTTTGCAGTACGAATAACAATCTTTGGCGCATCTGAGCCGCCTACAGCCACAAATTTATCGTAGTCAAAAGCATGGAGTGGCTGGCCGGTCATAAGCATAATGCGATTAGTCATATCGACAATTGGCGAAATTGGGCGCATACCCGCTTTAATTAAGAAGATATCGTCTCTCGTGAAGTATTCTGAGCGCGGGGCGTCAGTAAAATCGACTACAGCGGCAGAATAACGTGGGCAGATTTCTACATCCTCAATTTCCACGCTCAAGGCCAAAGGGTTCTCCGAGCGGGAGATTTCTCGCCCATTAGAAACTACAACATCTGGGCGGACCTTCGGCGCGGACCGTCGCGCACTCAGGCCCGCAGAAGTTGTAGTTTCCCGGGGAGAAATCTCTTTATTGCTCAGAGAATTCTTTGGCCCTTGAGCGTTATCTGTCGCGTCCGCAAGCAGATGATTGGCAACAGCTTGCTCTTTATTGCTCGGAGAACTCTTTAGGCCTCGAGCGTTATGTTCTGGGCTTGTAAGGATGTAGTCTATTGCGGATTGCTCATCAAATTTTACGCCGAGAATTCCGGCTACTTCACGGGCAAAGCCCACAAGACCAAAACAATCTGGGCGGTGAGTAAGGGATTTGTTTTCAATGTCTAGGATTACATCCCAAAGATCAAAGGCATCTGCGAAGCTGTCGCCTGGGCGAATTTTACGTATCTTCCCCTCGTCTACAATTTCCATCTCTGGGTTAATTTCTATAATACCACCGTGGTCTTCGCCTAGGCCCAGCTCATCTGCAGCAGCAAGCATACCGGAAGACTCGTAGCCGCGGAGTTTACGTTTGTCGATTTTAATATTCTCATTACCATAGGTAGCTGGGATAATGGCGCCAGGGGCAATCCAAACAGCAAGCATGCCAGCATGAACGTTTGGCGCACCACAGACTACCTGTACTAGCCCGCCTTGTTGTGGGCCACCATCAACCATACAAAGATGGAGATGAGTATCTGGGATTGGCTCGCAAGATTCTACCCGGACAATATTGATAAATGCCCATTTAGGGGACCAATCATCTACCTCCTCTACTTCTACGAGACGTGCGCCGATAAGACGGATAAGCTCTTTATCATCAATATCTTTTGGGACTTGTACTAATTTTTTAATTTCGTTTAGACTAATTTTCATTTAAAACTCCTCCAAGAACTTTAAGCTGCCAGATTCAAAATAACGGATGTCAGTAAGGCCATATTTTAGCATCACAAGCCGGTCTATACCACCTCCCCAGGCGAAGCCTTTGTATTCATCCGGGTTGATACCGGCGTTCTTCAGAACGTTTGGATGAATCATCCCGCAGCCCATCATCTCCAGCCAACCGTCGCCCTTACCGCCAAGCGATTTTGGCTTTTCAATTAAAAACTCTAGAGATGGCTCGGTAAATGGGAAGTAGCCCGGCTGGGTTTTCGTGTTTAACTTTTGGCCGTAGTAGGTTTCAAAAAGGTTTTTTAGGACGCCTAACATTTGGCCCATCGTGGCATCCTTTGAAACAAAGACGCCCTCGCATTGGTAGAAAGTATGCTCATGAGTAGCATCGGCATCCTCGTTTCTGAATACTCTGCCCGGGATAACAACGGCGATTTGGCCGCCGTTCTCTAGCCGCTCACGGTAACGCCGGAGCGCACGATTTTGCATGGTAGAGGTGTGTGCAGGCGGAATGAAATTCTCTGAAGTGCGAAAAGTATCATAGCCATCACGGGCTGGGTGGCCCTTTGGGAAGTTGAGCGTATCGAACATATTATATTCATTATCGAGCTGGCGGGCCTCCATAATATCAAAGCCCATGTGAGAATAGATAGACAAAACTTTATTTAGCTCGGCCATTAGTGGGTGTTTGGAGCCAAGGTTAAAGCGTGGGATGGCCTGGTTTGGGGCAGAAGGAGCAGTCTTATCAATCGGCGCAACCTCTGCATCTTCTGCGGCGTCCGTCGCCTCTTGGAGCTGCCTGTTCAGCTCGGCACGGCGAGCATTCATTTCTTGCCCAAAAGCGGCACGCTCCTCTGGTGGGAGCTCTTTAATTTTGGCATATTCGGCATTTAAAGCCTTGATACTTGATTTAATTTTCTCTACACTCAACATACTATATATTATTATAGCACAAGTTGGGTTAGATGAAGATAATAATCAGAGAGATGATGGCAAGGATAATCAAGATGGCCCATATCCATGAAAAGCGGCCAGTTTTCTTGAGGTTCTTCGCATATTCACTATCTTCTACATAATCTGGATCAGAATCGCCCGAGGCGCGCATCGCTCGCTCGCGTAAATCTGCATTGATTTGCTCGTTTAATTTTGACTTATCGTCGTTTTTTTGGACCATAATTCCCATAATTGTATTACCTTCCGTAAAATTGCTACTTACAATTATATCACATGTGTGCTATAATTTTATATAGATTATCAATTTAAGGAGGTTTATGGCTAAATCAAAGTCCAAGAAAACCGCTGCCAACAAGTCAAAAGATGAGAAGGCAGTTTCTGCCAAGACTGAAAAAGTCGAGGCTAAGGAGGTAAAAACTGAAGCTTCCGTGCGCGAGGAAAAGGAAGTGAAGGCCGATAATAAGGCTGATAATAGCGCAGAAAAAACGGAAAAGGCCACGTTTAAGAGCCTAATGAAGGGTTTCTTCTCTAAGAAGTACGATACATCCGAGACTATCCTCACGATTTTCTCCCGCCCGCAAATCTACGGGGCAATCTTAGGTGAGATTATCGGTACGATGCTTCTCATGATGACTATCATCTGCCTTGGAATGACTAACCCACTATACATTTGGTTTGCGATGACCGCAATCACCATTGCCGTCTTTGGTCTTTCCGGCGCAAACCTTAACCCACTAATCACTGTAGGTATGATGGCTTCTCGCCGTATGTCTGCAATCCGTGGTGTGCTTTACATCCTTGCGCAGATCGTCGGCGCATGGCTTGGTATGTTCATTACTACCGGCTTTAAGAACTGGAGCGAAAGCACAGTCGAGATGCCTTCAATGGCAAGCGTTGCAGATGGTGATTTCTGGAAAGTCGCAATTATCGAGCTCGTTGGTGCTATTATCTTAGCATTCTTCTTCGCTCGTGCTTGGGCTTATCGCAGGAGTCCGCTTACCTTCGGTCTCGTCGTTGGTACCGGTCTTGCTGTTACCATCATCTATGTTTACATTGTTTCACAAAGCTACTTTGGCTTGTCTAGCAACTTCATCATGAACCCAGCAATGGCTCTCATGTATAATATTCTCCCATCTTCTGGCGAAAACTTCGGCGAGATTATGGGCGGGATTTGCCAAGCCTTAGCTATTTACGCTGTATTCCCAATGATTGGTGGCGTGCTCGGTTTCTATATTGCTGAGTTTACTAGCCGTCTTTCAGGTGAGAAAGGTAAATATCTAAAGGGTTACTTCTCTAATGGTGAGTGCCATCACGATTGCCCTTGCCACAAAGACGAGTAAATCGTAAAAAAGTATCCGCATTTAATGCGGATACTTTTTTATTTGTTTTTTGGGAATAGTGGGGACTTAGGCGGGGCGATAGCTTCGGCGGTAAAGATAGCTTTGATTTTTTCGGCAGTATCGGGGAGGAATGGCGCCAGCATAGTAGCAATATCAAGAAGGGATTTTACGAGGCCGGTTAAGACTTTTACGGCTTGCTCGGATTTTCCTTCTTTCACAAGTACCCAAGGTTTTTCGTCGTCGATACGTTTGTTTAGAGCTTGGATGTTTCCCCAAACATAATCAAAGGCTTTACTAAAGTAAAGATCAGACATAATGGCGTCATATGTAGAATCATCTGGCGAGACGTAATCATATAGCCCCACAATGTTGCTTTTCTTGCAAAGCGTAGCCAGGCGCTGGACGAGATTACCCAAGTCATTAGCAAGCTCGTTGTTGTAAGCAGCATCATATTTTTCCCAGGTAAAATCTGCATCCGCAAAAGTATCCGCATGGCGGAGGAAGTAATAGCGGAAGGCTGGGAGACCATACTTATCTAAGACCTCGTTTGGCTCTACTACGTTGCCAAGAGACTTACTCATTTTAGCGCCGTTAGTTAAAACAAAGCCATGCGAGAGTAAAACCTTCGGCAGCGGGAGGCCCAAGCCCAAAAGCATAGCTGGCCAGATGATAGAATGAAAGCGCAAGATGTCTTTACCAACAATCTGGACGCTAGCTGGCCAAAAATCGCTGATGTCATTGTCGGGGTAGCCAAGTACCGTGATATAATTTGCGAGCGCATCCATCCAGACATACATCACCTGAGTATCATCGCCTGGCACTGGCACGCCCCAAGTCAGTTGCTTTTTAGGGCGGGAGATAGAAACATCTGGAGTGTCCTCTAAGAGCTTGAGCATCTCTTTCTTGCGAAATTCTGGCAAGATTTTTATCTCGTCTTTTTCTATGGCGGCCTTAATTTGGTCTTTAAAATCAGCAATTCTTAGGTAATAGTTTTCTTCTTCTAGCTTCTCGTAAGGTTTTTGGTGGTCTGGGCAAACACCTTCGTTTTCTTCATACTCGTTTTCAGTAACAAAACGCTCGCAGCCCTCGCAATACCAGCCTTCGTAGCTATCTTTGTAAATATGCGGCGCTAGTTTTTGCCAGATTTCTTGGACACGACGCTCATGGTCTTGATCGGTGGTACGGATAAAATCCGTATACTCTACGCCAAGCCTCTGAATAAAATCACGGAATTTCTGAGAGTTTTCAGCAACGTATTCTTCTACTTTTACGCCATTTTCAGTAGCTTTCTTATAAATTTTGTTGCCATGCTCATCCGTGCCGGCCTGAAAGCGGACACTACTTCCTTTTTGTTTCTGATAGCGTGAATAGGTATCAGCCAGTAAATAATCTAAGGTGTGGCCAATATGCGGAGCTCCATTAACATACGGAATAGCAGTAGTAAGATAAATATTCTTTGACATATTTATATTATACAACAGGAAGGGTGGCTTGGCAAATTTTAGGCAGCTAACTTTACTGCTAAATCTTGCCAGGCTTCTAGGCTGAGGTCAGCCGGGCGAGCATCGTGAGAAATACCTAGCTCGTCATAAACTTTTAAGAGCTTCTCCCTTTCGTAATTAAGGTTATGTGAGAGCTTTTTGCGAGGAGACGTAAATCCAAGTTTAATTAATTTAATAACGCTATCTGAAACGAGTGGCTGGTGTGGCTCTAAGATAATTATTTGGCTATCAACTTTTGGCGGGGGAGTAAAGAATTCTTTTGGTACGACTGGCCCAAGCTCTACGAAGGCCCGGTTCTTTACGCTGAGGGACAAGACCGATTCTTTGCCGTCTTCCGCCGCGATACGTTCGGCAACTTCTTTTTGGATAAGTAAGACGATACGCTCTGGGCGGTTATCTGTTTCTAGGAGTTTCATAATGATTGGCGAAGTAATATAATATGGGATATTGCCGGCTACTACATATGGCGATGCAACTTGATTTAAATCATACGCTAGAAAATCTGCGTTTATAACTTCTAGGTTTTTACCTGGGAACGATTTGGGTAAATTATCGGCTAGGCGCTTATCATATTCTACGGCAATAACTTTATCAAAATGTTTTAAGAGCGAGCTGGTAAGAGTACCTAGGCCCGGGCCGATTTCTAGAGCCGTTACATTATCAGGAGCCTCACGTGAATCCCGAGTTTGCGGGCTGGCAGCGCAAGCAGCGATGTCGTCTAGGATTTCGCGGTCTTTGAGCCAATGTTGGCCAAGAGACTTATTATTTTTTAGTACCATGTTGAATTCTTTGTAATCCCCTTGCAAGTACCAGTACAATACCAGAATTCTAGAGCTTGTTTCCAACCGCCATAACGGCGATTAACATAATCAATCATCCATTTAATTTGGGTGACAGGGTTAGTCTTCCAGTCTGAGCCAAAGGCAGCCATCTTCTCACCAGGGAGAGCCTGCGGGATGCCATAGGCACCGGAATAAGCATTGGTTGCGTCTACACGGCAACCAGACTCGTGATAGATTAAGGTAAGAGCATCGTACATATCATTATCCGAAACACCAGCGGCGCGAGCGTACTTTTCGCACTGCGCCCATTCCGGGGCAATGGATTTCTTGGAACCAACTGCCACAACGCGATTTACCGGCTCACGTACAACGGTTTCTGATATTAGCTCGCGAGATACTTCTACGCCGTCTACAAAATTAACCCGATATTTAATCTCTTTACGGCCATCTTCGCCGGCGGTGCGAACCTCTTTCTCGCCAGAAGCCAGCGAACTATCTTGAACAGTTTCTTCTGAATATGGGATAGTGTCTTCCAGAGTAATGGTGCGACCACCATTTCTAGTAATCTTATAAGTAGTGAGATCGCCCACCTCTAAGAAGTTGCTATTATCTACACGTTCAATGGTGTCGCCATCATAGACGGTAAGATTAGCATCGCCCGCGATTGTCTTGGGATCATAGCTCGCTGTCATTAAACGTTTTTTAACAATGCCATCAATAATCATAACTGGGCGAGAACGGTAAATATTAATATGATAATCATCTGTATCAATCCGGGAGGTGAGAGATGGCTCTACTTTGTCAGACTCGGCATACTCTATCTCGGCCCGCTCTAGTACCTCGCGGACGGTAATAGCGCTAGTTTTAATCTGGAGGCTATTACCCTGATCGTGGATAGTAACAAAATGCTCCGCCTCTTCTTCATAAGAGCCGGTTGGGTTGTCATCTGGCGCGGCAGTATCAATATCCACAAAAGTCTCTTCGCTAGCGAAGGCTTTTGGGATCATATTCACAGCCAGGCTTAAAGACAGCGTTACAAGCGCTGCTCCACACGCATACATCATTAGCCTGAGCTTGTTTTTACGCAATCTCATATCTCTTATTTTACCATAAAAGTTAATAAAAAGTAAGTAGTTTAGTACAATGGGTGGGAAATGCCACTAAAAACAGCATCTGGCCAGGTTTCTATTAAATCTAGCCAGATGCTGTAATTTTAGTGGCGCGGGGATTTATCGGCGATAGGCTTCACGGCCAGCTTGAGGCTGGGTACCAGCTTGTGGCTGCGTACCATCTTGGGGTTGGGCACCTTGAGGCTGGCTGCCCTCTTGGGGCTGGCCGCTTTCTTGCATTTGGCCACGGCCGCCCATCATGCCACCGCCCTGGCCAGAACCGACGAGATAATCGGTAAACTCTACGGTTTGGGCGGTAGTCCCATTTACTTTAAGCTCGTAGCTGTTACCTTTAGCCAAGCTTGGGCTAGAGACCATTATGCTATTAAAGCTCTTTGATGGAGTGAAAGTAACATCGCCAATCGTAATAGTAGAGCCAGCGGAATAAGTTTGGGAGAGATTAATAAGCGCAGAGCCTTGGGTAGCAGAAGAAGCATTAATAGCCATGCCAGACATACCCGTAGCGATGATGGTGCCGCCAGTGATTTCAAAGACGCCATCATAATCTAGCGCGGCATTGCCAGAATTAGCTGGGCCGTCTATGTAAACTGCTCCCCCAGACAGATAGATACTACCGTTGGAATCTAGGCCGTCGCCGCCGGCATTAATTTTGAGCGTGCCACCTGATATGTTAGCCTTACATACCGTAATGTTGGCATTACCGGTAGGCGACATCGCTGCTTGCGAGCAGAAATCTGCCGCAGCGTTAACGCCATCGTCTGAGGCCGTAACGTCAATATTGCCGCCACTGATATTAATTTGCGCAGCCTCAATGGCTTCATTAGATTTTTTGACCGTAACGTTACCACCGGAAATGGTTAAGACACCCTTGGTTTGGTCTTCATCGTTTGAAGCCTTGAGACCATCATCGCCTGCGGAAACGGTGATATTACCGTCTAAGATGGTAAGACTATCTTTGCCCTTGATGCCATCTTCTGTCGCTGTGACGTTGATGGTACCAGACTTGATCTTAACATCATCTTTGCCATGGATGCCATCTATGGTGCTAGTGATGTTTAGAATACCATCGCCCTTCAAGATTAAGTCGGCCATGGAGTAAATTGCGGCGTCTACGTCTTCTGTGGCTGTGGCGTCTAGCGTGTTAGTACCAACAGTTTCAATATGTACGTTCTCGTTCGATTCTACGTAAATCGCAGCCCCGGAAGAATTCTTAATGGTGACGTTATTTAAGATGAGCTTAACTTTATTCTCGTCCGTATTAATATGAATATAGCCATTGGATGTGCTGCCCGTCACGGTATAAACGCCAGGCTTAGCGACTAAGTTTTCACCATCCTTCAACTCCAGGGTGTAGGTTGGTGCGGAGGCGAAGTAGTCCTCGGCGGATTGGTCATTGGCATTAGAGGCCTCAATGGTTGAGTCAACCGATGACGTGGTGTTGCCTTGGTTGGTATGATTTAGTATTTCTATAATGGCGAAGGTGCCAAGCCCGATGGCGAGCGCTGCCGCCAAGATGATGGCAGTAATTTTCTGCCAGCCGAGCTTTGAGCTTTTTTCTGGTGTTTCTGAAACGATTTCAGGTTTTACTGGTTCATTTGTATTATTCATATTATTCCTTTCTAATAATTATCTTTATGCTGGCGAACAATGCCATTTTTCTCGGGGCGCGTCCGCGCCGCCCGCCGTTGCGGGGGCGCGGCGCTAATGCTCGTCGTAACTCCGCACCCCCTTCGAAAAAGGCATTTGTTCGCCATGTCGTAATTAATTACAATGCCTCATCATCAAGCTGGTGCGACAGAGCCACCTTGAGGTTGCCGTTCTTAATTCTGATTTTATCAATAAACTCCTTTTCGTTGGTACTTGGTTTCATATTCACGAAGTAAGTAAGCTCAAAGAGGCTGCCCATGTTGGTGGTTTTGGATTTTTCTAGAGAATAGCGGTTTAGGTATTTTTCAAAAATCTTATCAAAGGCAGAAGTATAATCTAAATCTTCTGGTACGAGGATGACAAGCTTGTGCTCGTCTGTCTTAGACTCGCCGAAATTGAATGACGAGAGAATGAATATTAAGAGCGAGACGATAACCGTAAAGACGGCGGCAAAACCGAGATAGCCAACGCCGGTAGCCAAACCTATCGCCATGGCAAAGAATATAGCCATGATAGAGCGGGAATTGCCGGCGATACTACGGAAGCGTACCAACGAGAATACGCCGACTGTCGCAACGCCAGCGCCGAGGTTGCCGTTGACTAGCATAATCGCCATACAAACAAGCACAGGCAGAATAGCTAAAGTCGTAATAAAGTGGCTGGAAGCGCGCGCCGTTTTTTGGTGAACCAGCGCAACAATCAAGCCGAGCACGAAGGCTGTGCCGAGGCAGGCCAGAAAATTTACTAAAGTTAGTTCCCCCGTTAAAATTGAATTGAACATTTAATTGCTCCTTTCTAGGCTAAGCCTATTTAATAATATATTTTCTTCTGCTGGTATTTCTAAGTTTTGATAAACCCTACGCACGATAGGTTTTTCTTCGCGTGCGTTTAGACGTTGCTCGTAAATACGGCCGTATTTACTGAAAGAGGCTGGGTAAATATGTAGATGCGACAGAGCGCGGGTAAACCAAATCGGATAAGCGTCTAAAACTTTTACTTCCATCACGATTTCGTGATTTTTAAAATAATGGTCGCCAGCATCGCCATATTCTAACTGAAGATTATCCTCGCGGCTTCTAACGTTTTGGTCAAAGGTGAGGCGGAAATTATCATCGTTTTTGCCAGAGAATGAGAGGCGGTCGTAGGCGACGTAGAGCGCAGGCTTTAAGTGGTAAAAGTTAAAGCAGTGGTCTAGCTCGGCCTTAATTTGGGCGTTCTCAGTTTTGAGCTCACCGGTTTTCTCGTAGTGATAAAAATCTTTGAGCGTAGTAGTAATGCGGCGTTTACTACCAATGCCATTGTATTTCTTCTTGATTTCAATGAAGATTTCATCGTCAAGAGATTTTGGCACGTTGTAGCTACGGATGCGGATTTTCTCTTTGTAGAGAGGCTTTTCCATAGAGTGAATAGCAAGATACCGGCTGTCCGTATCGTAATAAACGCTGCAGTTCGTGGCTTTGAAATAACGATCCTTCTCAATATACGGAGCAATTATTTCAAGGAGTGCTTTAAACTCTGCTGGAGTCAAAATATATTTCGTCTCTACGCGGCGAAAGACTTCCTGGGCTTTTTTAGTAGTAGCAATAGTAGTCATGATTTGCTCCTTTCTTAATTTTATGTTTTTATTATATCGCCCGAACCTAAAACAAACCTTAAAATTACAAGATAGCCTAACAGGGGTAAAACAGCAAATATTTGCCATTTTTTATAAAACCAGTAAAAAACACCCCCTTTTTTTTGGGGGGGGTGTTTTGGGCAGGACAGTCTCACAGTTATTTAAGAGACTTGCGGTAGGAACGGACAATAATATATATTGTCGCGCCACAAGCCAATAAGAGAAATGCTAGTAGGTTGATAACGTATAGATCCTCCATACTTCCTCCTCTATTATCCTGTAATTTCATTATAGATGAGTTTTCCACAGTTTACAAGAGGGATTTTGCAGATTTTTAGCGGAGTTTTCCACAAGTTTTTGGAGGTGCCTAAGCTTTGGTAGCAAAGGCATAAAGAGCATCTACCGTCTCTTGATAAACCGTCTCACGGTCTTTATTGCCATCTACACGGATTAGCAAGCCTAAATCTTCATAATGGTCTATGACGGGCTTGGTTTTCTCATTAAACTCTGCGATGCGGACTTTAAATGTTTCTGGGTTTTTGTCGTCCTCGCGGACAGTTCTTGCTTCGTCGCCGAGACTATTCACAATTTCCCAACGATGCATTACTTCGTCTTCAGAGACATCTAATAATACTACGGCTTTAATTTCGTGACCGGCATTCTTAGCCGATTCCATAACCTCGTTTTCTTCGCCAGACCAGCGGCCAACAGAAGACAAGACTAGAGCGTTTTCTTTTAAATCGTCACGTGCAAAGTATGGTAAAATCCATTCATAAAACAAGTCGGTTGGGATAAGCTCGCCGTTACTCGTCATAGGGTTTTTGGTTTCTTCCTCCATCGCGCGGATAATCATCCCCGAAGATAAGAACCGAGCACCAAGCTCCTCTGCTAGTTTTACGCCCACCGTATCTTTACCGCTCATCGGTAAACCAAAAATATTAATACTGCCCGTGCCGAGCCAAGTTTTAATTGCTGCTAATTTGTCATTCATGAGTATATTATAGCACACCTAGGATGGCAATTTTATGGCCTACCCGGCGAACAATGCCGTTTTTCTCGGGGCGCGTCCGCGCCGCCCGCCGTTGCGGGGGCGCGGCGCTAATGCTCGTCGTAACTCCGCACCCCCTTCGAAAAAGGCATTTGTTCGCCATGCCGCGAGTAATTTCAACACAGGCCCTTCCATGAAAGTCACCCATGTTAAAATTACGGTATCTAGTCACGCTTTAGCATAACCGTGAAAGCCTCAGATGGGATGTCTACCTTGCCAAAGCGTTTCATACGGGCTTTGCCGCGCTTTTGTTTTTCTAGAAGCTTGGCCTTTCTATCACGGTCGCCGGTGTGGATTTTAACAAGCACGTCTTTGCGGTAAGCGCCAATCGTCTCGCGGGCGATGATGCGGGCGCCAATTGCCGCCTGCAGAGCCACTTCAAAGCTCTGGCGCGGGATGACTTCTTTAAGCTTTTTGGTAACTTCCCGGCCGATACTATCCGCCTCTTGGCGATGGCACATGATGGCGAGCGCATCAATTTTCTGGCCAGCCACGAGAAAATCTACACGCACCAAATCTTCGGCGCGATAGTCAGACAACTCGTAATTAAAGCTAGCATAGCCAGAAGTGGTGGATTTTAGTTGGTCGTAAAAATCCGTTAGAAGATTTGCCATTGGCGCCTCGAAATCAATTACAGCGCGGTCTTCAATGTAAGACAAATTAGTCTGGCGGCCACGCTTTTCTACGATGAGATTTAAGACGTTACCAATCATACTTTTTGGGACAATGATTTCGCCCTTTACCCATGGCTCGCGTATTTCTAAGATTTGGGATTGGTCTGGGAGATCGGCGGCGGATTTGATTTCTATGTTGCTACCATCAGCCAAAGTTACCTCGTAATTAGTACTAGGGTTAGTGACGACAAGGTCTAGTTTAAACTCGCGCTCTAAACGCTCTTTAATAATATCCATATGGAGTAACCCTAAGAACCCAATTCTAAGACCAAAGCCTAAAACCGGGGAGTTCTCCGGCTCGTATTGAAGGGCCGAATCCGAGAGGGCGAGTTTTTCTATTGCCTCTTTCAAATCTTTGTACTGGTCGTTTGAGACTGGGAAAAAGCCCGCATAAACAAAAGGCAAGACATTTTTGTAGCCAGGTAGTGGTGTCTTGGCGGGGTTTTTAGCAAGCGTTACCGTATCGCCCACTTTTGCCTCGCGAGTGGTTTTTAGGTTGGTTACGATGTACCCGATTTCACCTTCTGAGAGTTTGTCTTGTGGCTGCATGGCCGGTTTTAATTTGCCAACTTCAAGGGCGATGCCGTTAGTATCCGTGGCCATCATTTTGATATTGGCGTTCTTTGGTAATTCCCCGTCCATTATGCGGACGTAGAGTACGACGCCGCGGTAGTCATCAAAATAGCTGTCAAAGATTAAGGCTCTAAGCGGGATAGGTGATAGGCTCTGTTCTGAACGGGAGATTTTTCGCCCATTAGAAACTACAACATCTGGGCGGACCTTCAGCGCGGACTTTCGCGCATTCAGGTCCGCAGATGTTGTAGTTTCCCGGGGAAAAATCTCTTTATTGTTCAGAGCAGAGCCTATCACACTATCCCGCTTGGGGCTGGGGCATTTTTCAATAATCGCGTCTAAGACTTTTTCTACGTTTAGGCCTGTCTTGGCAGACACGCCGATAATATCTTCTTTTTTGCAACCAAGAAGATTAATAATCTGATTTTGCACCTTTTCAACATCAGCGGCGGGGAGGTCTATTTTATTAATAACTGGTACGATATATAAATCTTGTTCAATCGCGAGATAAACGTTGGCGAGCGTCTGGGCCTGAATACCCTGCGTGGCATCAACTACTAAAATGGCAGATTCTACCGCTTGGAGGCTACGCGACACTTCGTAAGAAAAATCCACATGGCCGGGGGTGTCAATCAAGTTTAGCTCATAACCTTTGTAATTCATCTGAACTGGTGTGAGCTTGATGGTGATGCCCTTTTCGCGCTCTAGTTCCATACTATCTAAAAGCTGCGCTTTCATTTCGCGCTTTGCTACGGTGCCGGTTATCTCCATCATGCGGTCGGCAAGGGTGGATTTGCCGTGGTCGATGTGGGCGATGATACAAAAATTACGGATTTTATCGGTGTTCATTAGGGGTAATTATACCCTATTTGAGCAAAAATAGCAAAACCCGGCGGCGAAACATTATAGTCGCTCTAGGGCAGATGTGATATTTTGGTCGTAAAGGTTTTGCAGCTTAATCTTGGTTTCTTCAGCAGAGGTTTTTAAAGTCTCAAATTCTGCCTTGATTTTTTCGTTGTCTTGCGTGGCGTAGGTAGTTTTCATAGCCTGCCAAGAATTTGCATAGGATTTAAGAATGTCACTAGCCTCGTTATTTTGGAGATTAATCTTAGCAAGCGCATCTAAATAAGCGTTAATAGAATCCTCGTTTACCTCTGTTGGGAGGCTAGATAAGCCCGCCTGAAGCTCGGCCACGTCGTGCGATTTTTCTGAGACGGCTTTAGCTAGATTTTGGACTAGACTGATAGTTTCTGACTCGTAATTTTTGCGGCCTTCCGCCTTGCCGTTTTCATAGGCGGTTTTGTATAAAAATACGCCGCCGGATGCGATGAAAGCTATAACTACAAAACCTAAGATTACTTTTGATAGGTTTGATTTTCTACTCCGCTTCTCCATATTCCTCCTTTTTATTACCTTAATGTCCATAATTCTGATTCTAGTGGCCAAGCATTAAAGCTGTCACAGCCACGAAGGCCAGTAGATTGCTGTAACATAATCGGCGCTGGGCCACCGTTTTCGCAAGACTCAATATGACTGTAATGGCCGAGCCAATGGCCCATCTCGTGATTGACGACCATATGCTGGTAATCGCGCGTAGACATACCGGCATTTCTAGAAGCCTCCGTGCCCTCGCGCCAGCGTAGGTCGTTAATGATGACTTGGTTGGCAAAGGTGGTACAAGAAAGATCGCCAGAGCAGCCAGAGGTAGCATCAAGGTGAGCGGCATCGCTAATAATGACATAAACATCGGCGCCGGATTCTACTTCTTTAAAGGTAGCAATCTTCGACCAGCCACGAGCGTCCCGTAAAGTCTCGGCCACTTTGGCCCGGAAATCATCTACGTCTGCCTCTACGTCGCCCCAAACTACAATTTGGTAGTAAACAGTCTTTACACAATTAATAATGCGGGCTTTTGTTGTACTGGTGTTGCCCTCGTTAAAGCCGGCGTAGTTACAATCGTCTGTTTGCTCTGGCGCCGCTGCCACCCTTTCTGGCCAAAGCTTAATGCTTTCTGGGGATTTTAATTCTACCTTTTCAGAAGTCAGTTCTAGGTTTAACTCGGCCCTGTTAGGTATATCTAACGGCCCAGCAGAAACGGCTTGCGCTATAAAAACACTACAAGAAATTACACCTAAGAAAGCCGAAACATATTTTATAAAGCTTTTTAACCCATTTCTCATTACATCTATTATAGCACGAAATAAGTTTTATGGATTTTCACCAGCTCGCCACCCGGCAGGTTAAATGATTTACCGGGCGCATAAGTTTGGATGGCGTTTAGAAAGTCTTGTAGCTGCGGGCGAGTAAGGGAGATATGGTGCGATTTGGTAGCGGTGCGGAGAAGTTCTAGAGCCACGTCGTCTCCCATATTATTAAACCAAGCACGCTGGTAAACCCGGTCTGGTGGAAGCAGTGAGACAAGGATTTGTTCTGCTTGTGCTTTGATAGTTTTTTGCTTATGGTATAAATCAACTAGTTTATGCTTAGTTTCGGGCGGAAGGCTTTTGATATTGTCTCTTAGGCGATTTCTTAAATATTTATCCTCGTGGTTAGTGGGATCTTCACGGAAGGTGAGATTATTTGCGGCGGCATATTTTAACAAATCGGCCTTGGTGAGATTTTGGTCTATAAATGGGCGGATGATATTTGGCGCATCTAGCGGTACAAGACCGCGCCAACCGGTGCCGCGAAGAAGATTAATCACGATGGTTTCAATCAAATCATCAAGATGGTGGGCCGTAAAGATACTAGCATGGCCATATTCGGATGCTATACCATAAAGAAAATCGTAGCGGGCTTTTCTGGCTTTTTCTTCCGACACGCCTTCGCCAAGATTGGCATGGCCAATTACAATTTTTTTATTATATTTTCTGGCAAGGTTTTCAACGAATTTCTCATCATCATTAGCCGAGGGGCGGGTGCCATGATTAAAATGAGCGACGATGACCTCTGGATCATCTTTATACATATAAAGTAAACAGGCCGAGTCTAGCCCGCCAGAAATTGCCAAAATTTTCCACATGGTGATATAATTATACCATATGTTAGTAGATAGTTCTCAGCTGACTAGATGCCCGGTGCTTAGCCTACACGTAGGGCAGCCGATTGCGGAGACTTACGAGCCGATAATTGATCCAAATGACTTAAAAATTATCGCTTTTTTAGTGGGCGGCGGAGTAGTTGGTGGGGAAATTGGCAATATCCTGCGGGCGGAGTCTGTGCGGGAGTATTCTGATATTGGAATGATTGTGGATTCTGAGGATGTCTTTGTATCGCGAGCGGACGTGCTAAAGATTGATGAAATAATGGCGCTCGAATTTAAACTTATTGGGCTAAAATGCGTCACAAAGAAAGGCACGAAGCTCGGCAAAATTATTGGATATACCGTAGAGCCAACGAATTTTGAGATTATGCAGATAATTGTACAGCGGCCTGCGCTCAAAGCCTTTATAGATCCAGAGCTGGTAATATCGCGAAATGAGATTGTAGAGGTAGATGATTATAAAGTGACAGTAAAAGACGAGGAAGATAAAATCAGAAAACGGGCAATGAAAGAGGACTTCGTACCGAATTTTGTAAACCCATTTAGGGCAAATGGCGCATTTTCTTTTGAAAATGAAAGATCCCAAGCTGCAGACGCTGACGCTCCTTCCGCATCCCAAGAGGCGGCTAAAGAAGACTAACCTAAAAAAGCCTGGCTTAGCTTTGGCTAATTATTTGTTTAGACAAATCATAACTAAAACCTTGTCTAACAAGATAGGCTAGAAGTTTTTCATCATCGTAGCGAGCACGTTTTTTATTGATGATTTTCTTGATTTCCGACTCTTCATCACGAGGATTGCTCTCGAGGGCGGTAGAGATAATTTCGGGGCTAATACCTTTCTTTTGAAGCTCGAGGACGAGGCGCTTTTTACTAATCCCCTTTTTCTGGAAGCGGTTTTCTATGTAATATTCAGCAAATTTTACGTCGTCTAAATACTTTTTCTCTAAAAGCGTTTCTATGACGCGGTTGATGTCTTCGTCGGTAATGCCGTATTCTGGTTTTTTGAATTGCTTGTTTTTTAGATAATCTTTTGTTTCGCGGACAGAATGTGGGCGAGACAATACCCACTCTAAACTGCGTTGATAAAGCTTGCCGAAGTTCGAGGCTTTTTTGAGCTTTTCATATTCTGTCGGGTTTAGGGCTTTACCAACTTTTAATTTGTAGTCTACGACTTGGGAGATGTCTAGGGAAAAGGCAAATTTATCGTTTATAAAGATATTGACACGATTTTCAGATTTAGCTGCGGGTTTTATACTAGTGACCATACTGGTTGCTATGCCGTGCGTTTTTACGGGCCTATTAGAACAAGCTCGCTTGAAAGAGCCCAGCTCACATGGAGCCTCATTGCTATCGCTTTTGAGGCTAATGATTTCCATGATGGGCAAACCAATCTTTTAGCATGGCAAAATGCGTATCATCCTTGGCAAGAGGCTTTTTTGCATAAGTGGCACGGAAGTTATCTGTTTCAGATAGTGGCACCCATTTTACCTCCGAGACCTCATCATCGTTGAACGAAAAGCTGTCTGGCTTACCTGTCCAATCTATAGCGTAGCACCAATAAATACTATGGCCGCGAATAGGCGAAGCTACTACAAATTCTAAATCCTGCGGGGAGACTTCTATGCCAATTTCTTCTCTAGATTCCCTAATGGCGGCTTCAATAAAAGTTTCACCATAGTTCATATGACCACCGGCAGATATATCCCACATATTAGCATTGCGGTCTACCTTTGGGGAGCGTTTTTGCCATAGTAGTTCAATCCCCTTTTCCGTGTGGCGATAAAGCCATACAACGGTTGTACATAAAACAATATCGTCAGAAATCTCGCCCGTAGTAGCAGGAAATCCGCCGTCCATAATCAGCTCACCGTTTCTGGAAATTCGCTGCCACAGCTCGTTTTTATGCATTATTTTTCCCCGCTGAAGGCTTTGTAGCGGCGGCCTCATCCTGAGGGAGGGCCTTTGCGCGCACCTTTTGCTCAATCTCTGCCATCAACTCTGGCTTTTCTTTAAAGAGGCGCTTGACGTTCTCGCGGCCTTGGCCGAGCGTCTCGCCGTTATACTTTAAGAAGGCGCCGGATTTTTCTATTACGCCGTTTTGGACGGCGAGATCTAGAATATCGCCAGTTTTAGAAATGCCCTCGTTGTACATAATATCAAACTCCGCCGTGCGGAATGGGGCGGCAATTTTGTTTTTGACAACTTTAATCTTGGTGCGGTTGCCAGAAACGTTATCACCATCTTTAATCTGGCCGATACGACGGATATCGATACGGACGGAAGCATAGAACTTAAGCGCGTTACCGCCGGTAGTAGTCTCTGGATTGCCAAACATCACGCCGATTTTCATGCGGATTTGGTTAATAAAGATAACTGTAGCCTTAGACTTAGAGATGATGCCAGTAAGCTTACGCATAGCCTGGGACATCAGGCGGGCCTGAAGGCCCATCTGGGCATCGCCCATATCGCCGTCTATCTCGGCCTGCGGGACGAGAGCAGCAACAGAGTCTACCACGATTAAATCTACGGCGCCAGAGCGGACGAGCGTCTCGCAAATTTCTAGGGCTTGCTCGCCATTATCTGGCTGGGAAATCAAGAGATTGGCCGTATCTACACCGATTTTCTTAGCATAAGCCGGATCTAGAGCATGTTCTGCATCTATGAAGGCACACTGGCCATTTTGCTTTTGCATCTCTGCGATGGCATGGAGGGCCAAAGTAGTTTTACCAGAAGACTCCGGACCGTAAATCTCGATAATCCGGCCTTTTGGGTAACCGCCACCTAGCGCTAAATCTAGGCTGAGCGAGCCAGAAGGCAACAATTCTACATCAATTTTCTTGGTGTCGCCCAATTTCATGATGGCGCCATCACCAAAGTTTTTAGTAATTTGGGCAATCGCAAGATTTAGAGCCTCGCTTTTGCCAGATTCGTTTGATTTATTTTCGTCTGAAGATTTTTTGACCATGACAGACTTAACTCCTTTACTCTATTAGTTTAACTCTAAGCCTCATGGACAGAATTCGGCTTAATATAATGATACCAAAATAAAAAGGCCACTTCAAGGTGTTATTTTTACCACGGAGGAGGGCGGACAACTCTAGAAGCTGTAATTGCTGGAGTGGGTAAACAGGACTTAACGTGGCCAGGTTAGGCAGTATGCGCAGGCCTAATCCAGCCCAATCGCGGGCTCTGATGGGCAGGCGGACAAGATATTTTTTATTGCATCATGCTCGGCTTGGGTAACCCAAAGAGAGTATTTGCTTTTTACCGAGACTTGGCGGGCAACGTATTGGCAGCGGAAGGCCTTGTTCTTGGGGAGCCAAGTGGCGGCATCGCCATCAGATTTTTGTTGGTTAGCAGAAGCATCGGCCGCGATAAGATTAAGCGGATCGGTGGCGAGCGCATAACGTTGCTCGCTTGAAAGCTGCTGAGCGCCTTTTTGCCAAGCATCAGAAAGAGCCACGATATGATCTATTTGGATGTTTTTAGAAAACTCTGCCTTGGTGGTAAAAGTTTTAGTCTCGCCCGTGTAAGGCTCTACAAAGGTGCCAGCAATAACATCGCAACCGTCTAGTTTGGCAGAATCGCCCACTTCGCGCTTGATAATTCTCTGGCGGAGATTACAGCCATCTATACTAGGCCAAGTAGTATAAAATTCGGTGCGCTGGTAACCAGTCTTGGGGGCGCGGCCTTTAATAGGGAGTGTTTCTAAAACGTCGGCGGCCAGAGTTTTGCCTGGAGTATTAAGGGCGGTGGGCTCGGCCGTGGCAGAAGATGGCTCTGGCTGGTAACTAGCGGGGTTAATAATAATCCAGGCCGCAAGAAGGGAGAGCGCAATCAAGCCGCCGATAATTCTGCGCAAACGGTACCTGCCACTTTTCATAAAATTAGTCTAGCACGCAAAAATAGTTTTGGCAAGAAATGGCGCTTTGCGCGGCTAGGTAAATCCTCTATAAAAGCGGACATACATGCGCCCACAATAATTATCGATTAATAATCATGAAGACGACAATCGCAATGATAAGCGCAACGACGATGCCGAGTAATACAAAAGTAGTAGTGTTAACCTTTTTCTTCGGCGGCTGAGCACCCATAGCCGGAGTATTAGCGGCTGGCTCTGCACCAAAGGCAGGAGCGGTATTAATAGTCGGCGGGGCCATCGGACCAGCATTAAAAGCCGGGGTGGCCGGGGCAGACTCTGGCGTAGCGGTGAAGGCCGAAGGAGCGGCCGGAGCGGACATCACCGGAGTGGCCGGGGTAGGCGTAACCGGAGCGGCCGGCATGGCCGGCTCTGGCGTAGCAGGGCTAGCCGGCATAGCCGAGGACGCCGCCGGAGTTTCTGGCATAGTCGGGGCGGCTGGAGCGGCCGGCTCTGGAGTAGTAGACACTGGCGAAGCAGGAGCAGCCGGTGTAGAAAAGCTGGTAGCAGCGGATAGCTCTGCAGCGGTAGCGCTCAAATCTGGGATAGACGGCGTAGCCTCTGCGGCTGGGCTAGGAGAACTAGCCGCACTAGCCGGGTTAGTTGGTGTGGCCGGAGCTGGCGAGGCGGCCGGCTCCGGGGTGTTAGCAGGCGTAGCGCCTGGGTTTGGTGTATTAGTATTTGGATCCATATTATATATATTATAGCAAATCTTAAAACTTTACGCTAGTGGTTATTTGCACTTAGTGTTATTTGTACTGTAGGATTAACGAACATATGAGAATTTTCATTTTAAGTGTTTATTCTTATATGCTTCAAGGACCTGTTTTGGAGTCATATAATTTAGTGGGCGCATGGGGCGATTGTTAGTTTTATCTTGATGCCTTTTTAAACGTC
>JAFUCF010000030.1 GCA_017459845.1 Candidatus Saccharimonadota bacterium | reverse complement strand
GGTAACGGCACTACGTACTCTAGTGGCCAATCCGGTATCTCCCCAACTACCCTAAAGTCTAATGTTACTACTGTAAATGGCGGCTCTATTACCCTTTATGCGATTTGGGAAGATGATGGCCCAGTCTACGCTGGAAACTGCTCAGACACTGTCCATCCAACCGCTACCCAGAGCTGTAAGATGGCGGACGGACGGACTTGGGTGTTCGGTAACTCTGGGAATGCTACTACTTTCGACGCCATCTGTACTAACCAAACTGGTGCTAATAACCACAACGCCACCTGCTCTGGCTGTCCTAGCGGGTATAACTTCCCGAAAATTACAGACTATGACACCCTAATAAAGGCTTATGGCGGTACTTCGTACAGCAGCGGTCGTTCCGGGTATCAAGAGTCTACCGGCGCCCTGTATAAAGTGTTAGGGCTCTCGAGCAGTCGCTACTATTGGTCCTCTACGGAGAACAGTAGTAGCTACGCGTACCTCTTGGACGTCAACAGCAGCTACTCGCGCTCGGCGAGCTACTACAATAAGACTTACGGCAGCCATGTATTGTGCTACAAGTAGTGCCTCGCAGAGTTTCTTTGGCTCCTAGCCTAGCCCTCCGCCTTGCTCTCCGCCGGGCTCGCTCTGTAAACCCCTCGCTAATTCCCACTATCATTTTCCGCCCGCTTGTGCTATAATTATATATAGAACTTGATTCAAAGAGTTTAACATTTGATAAATTTTATTAACCCGCTGCTACAAGGAAAGTAGTAGCATAAGCCGCCCCGAAAATAGGGGCAAGAAAGGCACATTATGGAAATAATCGGAATAATTGTAGCCGCAGTCGTAGGTCTCGGCGTGGGCGCCGGTTCTATTTTTGCGTACAACAAAAAGAATGAAAACGGCGGCAAAAACAAGGCAGATGATCTCATTCGCAAGGCTAAGCACGAGGCTGGAGATATCGTCTTAGAGGCCAAAAAGCAGGCTACCGCCGAGCAAGAAAAGCTCAGCAAAGAAGAAAGTGATCGCCGCCGCGAGTGGAAGGCCACAGAGGCCCGCCTGGCAGAGCGCGAGACTACGCTAGATTCTAAGCTAGACCAGCTAGAGAAAAAGCAAGAAAAATTAAGCAAAGAAGAGCGCGAGATAGAATCTCTTAAACAAGAGATTAAAGACATCCGCACTAAGCAACACGAGAAACTAGAGAAAATCGCCGGCCTCTCCAAGGATGAGGCTAAAGAAAAGCTCATGAAAATGACCGAAAACGATATCAAGCAAGACCTCATGGGCCTCGTCGCTAAAGAGCAAAAGGAAATTAAGCACGACATAGACGAGACCGCCCAGGCCTTGCTCCTTACCGCTATGGAGCGTATGTCATCAGAAGTCACCGCAGACCGCACGGTTACAGCGCTAAAGCTTCCAGATGACGATATCAAGGGCCGTATTATTGGTAAAGAGGGCCGCAACATTCAGGCTCTCCAGCGCGCCACTGGTGTAGATATCATGGTAGACGATACGCCTGGTATGGTCGTGCTCTCGTCTTTTGATCCTATCCGCCGCCAAGTCGCTAGATACGCCTTGGAGCGTCTAATGAAAGACGGCCGCATTAATCCTGCCAGCATTGAAGAAGCCGTGGCTAAGGCAGAAAAGGAGATTGAAAAAGAGGTTATCCGCGCCGGTGAGGATGCCGTCCGCGAGGTTGGCCTTGTCGGTATCCCGCGCGAGTTAGTCCATCTCTTGGGCGAGCTCAAATTCCGCACATCTTACGGCCAAAACGTTCTGCTCCACTCTATTGAGATGGCTCACATGGCCGGTATGATCGCCGAGGAAATTGGTGCTGACAAGCGCATTGCTAAGACTGCCACCTTAATGCACGATATGGGTAAGGCCGTCACACATAAAATTGAGGGCAAGCATGCCGATATCGGCGCCGAGCTTGCCAAAAAGTACGGCATGCCAGACGAGGTAGTCCACGCCATCGCCGCTCATCACGACGATATTGAGGCTACCACTCCAGAGGCTATTATCGTCAAAATCTGTGATGCTATCTCTGCTGCCCGCCCTGGTGCACGTAATATCTCCGCCGAGAACTTTGCCGAGCGGATGCGCGATCTTGAGAATATCGCCACGAGCTTCCCAGGTATTGACAAGGCTTACGCTATCTCCGCCGGCCGCGAAATTCGTGTCATCGTAGAACCAAAGCAGATTGACGATTTAACCGCCCTTAAGCTTGCTCGCGACATTGCCAACAAGATAGAGGCCACGATGTCCTATCCTGGCACTATCAAGGTCAATGTCATCCGCGAAACCCGCGCCGTAGAATACGCAAAATAATCAACAAAAAGACTGGTCTCCTTCGGAGACCAGTCTCGGGCGTTCGCGGAAAGTAGACCTTCGGTCTACTTTTCAGAAAAATCAGCAGAAAAATGAGAGAGCAAGCTCTCTATTTTAATCTAACTACTTAAATCTACCCTATATTTGTCTTTGTAAATAAGCGAGTCGTCTTCTATTTTTATATCCGGCGACATTTCTTTATTGAAATAGCCTACATATACGGGCGACCTAAGCACTTTGCGTTTGGTAAATTTGTCCTTAACTTTTTCAATAAACGCTCCAATTTTGTCCCAATCTCCCGGATTGCGCCACTCGGCTTTTACCTCGTCTCCGTCCAGATAAACCATCTCAAGGAAAAAGCCCATATTTTCACTAGCATTGTCATAGGTGGTATCTGGAAAATGCGCAAAATAAATAATATTATCAGGCTCAACCTCTGGAATATTCCAATACTCTTTGCTAGGTGGGTAGTATCTATTTTTCTCCACGTTGATATATCTTTTCGTCATGATTCCTCCTTATATTCCTTATGTTCTTTGGCATCAGATTCAATAAGACCAGTCATATCTACATTACAGTCCCAATCCACCCATTTATCTTCATAGTGGTCCATATACTTAAAGTATTGTTTCTTACCCTCTGGGCTTAATCTATTAAAATCTTCCGTATCGAAAAATAGCATTTTCCTCCTTACGATTCTTTAACCTAGCCATTTATAATATTCATCCGTTTTGCCTGTCAGATGCTCAAAATCGTGGCGAGAGATTTTTGCTTTGGCTTTGTAGTATAAGAATTTAACTTTACCATATTGCATAATATACCAAATATCAAAATCGTAATAATCAGGTACACCTCGCTTATGCCAAAACATCATTGTTAAGGCTTTACGGATAGCGCCGTCGTCTTCTTTTGTAGCTCTAAATAAGTATTTCTTCTTGTCTTTCTTTGTCATGATTTCTCCTTACGATTAATTCGCCCGAACGGTTGAAGATGATTCTTCAATTCTACCTTGTTTTGTGGCTTCTTCAATAACGACACCCATATCCACAAAATCACCCCATTCTCTAGCCATTTCGTCAAAGTAATCTTTATGACTATCGTAAAAGAGTTTTGCTTTAGGGCTTAATTTTTCGTAAACTTCTATATCTAGCATAGTTTTATTCCTTATTTTAAATCCAACCTACTTTAATGGACCAGTGTTCAATTGCATATTCTGTTTTTCTGCTAGTGTTGCTAGCGATACTTTTTAGTTCAGGACACCAAATATCAAATAATCCTAAAAAACGTACTTCTTCGTTATGAAAAATACGATTCATTTTATCATAAAACTCGTAAAAATTCTCCCATTCGGCAAAGTATTTTCTAAGCCCTTCGTCTGGAAACTCCTCTACAGCGCTCTTCCAAATCTTAGCCCCGGTCCCATAGGTGTCTAATATCAACTGCCATTCTTGCTTAGTCATTTTACAGTAATTCATATTACTTACCTCGCATTTTAATTATCGGTCTTTTTTCACAAAAAGGTAAAGAATTAGTTTGCATTATACCCATACTCCGGCAGGTTGTCAGGGTTATATTTCCAATCACTATTAAATATCAGCTTTAGATTTTTAAGTTCTTCATCTGTCAACTTGAGTAGGTTGATAAACTTAATTGGTTTCATATTATCCTTTCCAATCATACTTCGTTTTAAACTGGACCAATTTGCCTAATTTGTAAACTAATATCTGACACTTACTATTATATCAGAAAAAGGAGAAAACTTCAAATATATATCATAGGAAATAAGCAGTTCCTATCTTTTGGTAAGCTCGCTACGCTCGCTTTCCACTTCATTTAAGCTCGGAGTAAGTAGCTTCGCTACTTACCGCATCTCCGCCAAATAAAAAAAGCGAGAATAAATTCTCGATTTTTCATTTGGCGTTGCTGCTCAGAAGAAACCTTCGGTTTCTTCCTCCTCGCAAATATAATGGTCGGGGCTAGCAGACTCGAACTGCTGATAGCCCCTTGGGACGCTACAGCAGTTCCCAAACAAAAAAGGTTCACTAGAACCTTTGTAATGGTCGGGGCTAGCAGACTCGAACTGCTGATAGCCCCTTGGGACGCTACAGCAATTCCCAAACAAAAAAGGTTCACTAGAACCTTTGTAATGGTCGGGGCTAGCAGACTCGAACTGCTGACCTCCGCTTCCCAAAAGCGGCGCGCTACCAACTGTGCCAAGCCCCGTTAAGATATATTATATCACATTTTTTAAAAAAGGTGTATAATTAATCCAATGAACGATAAAAAACCAGAACTTAGTGAAGCAGAGCTAAAGCGCCTTATCGCGCTAGACCGCGCTGCCGTAGAGGAGCGGCTAAGTAAAAATAAAACCACTGGCCGTAAAATCGGCGCTGTTATCGCGGTTTGCGTCGCCATCGTAGCGCTAATCGTCGTCTTTACTATGATAGCCATCGCGTCTAAGCGCTAGGCCTCCACTTGTGCTATAATAGTATCGTATGAAATTTACCGAACTTAGCGAAAAAGATTTTGTAGACTTTGCTTTGCCGCACCCGCAGTTCTCCTTTTTCCAGACGCCTGGCCTAGCCGCCTACCGTAAGAAGCGCGGCTGGCAGACACATTACGTTGGCTTAAAAAAAGGCGATAAAATAATCGCGGCTACCATGATGATGTCTAAGCCCGGTGCTTTTGGCAAAAAAGTTTTTTACGCCCCGCGCGGCCCGCTTATTGATTACGAAAACGAGGCGCTCCTAAAAGAGTTTTTTACAAACCTCAAGGCCTACATTAAAGAGCGCGGTGGCTACATCCTGCGTTTTGAGCCGTATCTAGAATATCGCGAGCGAGACATCGATGGCAATCTCGTAGAGGGCGGCTTTAACCGCCAACGGGCAATCGATAATCTTAAAAAACTTAAAATTAAGGTAGACTCCCATCCAGACCAGCTCAAGTGGATGTTTTGTTTGAACCTAGACAAACCGCCGGAAGAGCTCAAAAAATCCTTCCGCCAAAACACCAGAAACCTCATCAACCGTACGCTCCGCTCTGGCATTAAAGTCCGCGAGCTAAAAAGGGATGAGCTAAAAGATTTTTATAAGATGTGTACCAAGACCGCCCAGCGCAAGGGTTTTGAATATGACAACAAGCCGCTAGACTATTATGAGGATTTTTACGATATTTTTGGTAAAGATGTAAAGTTTCTCATAGCAGAAATAGAAGAAAACGGCAAGGTAATCCAGCTCTCGTGTGGGATGTTTTTACTTTGTGGCCAGCATGAGGTACTCTATCTTTTTGCCGGCAACGATGAAGAATATTTAAACTTGAACGCTCAGTATCTCATTCAATGGGAAATCATTAATTACGCATATAAGCACCATTACAAGCGTTATAATTTCTATGGTATCTCTGGCAATTTCGACAAAAACGATCCTTCCTACGGGATGTATCGCTTTAAAAAAGGTTTCGGCGGCTATGTCGTAGAGCTCATCGGCGGCTTTGAAATGCCGGTATCTATAGTATATTATATTCATAAGCTTAAAGAGCTCCTCCATCCTAAAAGACATAGTATCTAGTAGCACTAAACATTTACAAAATTACCACACCTTGCTATAATATGCTTATGGATAAAGAGTTAGATAATATTGCAGACAATATTATTAAAGATAGTCTTGGTTCTGCGGCGCCTTCTGCAACGCCAGCAAACGGTGGACCAGCTAGCCATTCAGTGTCGGCGGCTGCGGCGGGCTCTTCAACGCCAAATAGGCCAGCCGTTTCTAACCAACCGGCCATGGCAGAGAGCCCAGTCTCAGAAAGTCTTTCGGCGCAGCGCCGCCCGGCCACCGGGGATCCTTTTAGCCAACAGCCCACCCCGCGCGATACTTTTACGGTGGATGTTCCTCAGCCGCGCCAGTTAAACCGTACTCAGGCTATGCCGACCATGAATGGCTCCAGCCGCAATAAATCTAATGAATACAACCGCATTAAAGAGCAGATGTCTGCCGCCCGTGAGGCTAGCAATATCCCAACCTCTTTTGACCAAGTTGTTAACCAGCCTGAGCGGGGCCTCAATAAAATCGTCTTACTCTTTATTATTCTTATCCCGGTTATCGTGGTAGCTATCGGTGTAATAGTAGCGCTCTTGCTCCAGCCTTCTAGTAGCAATAACTCATCTTCGTCTAACCAACAAGTCCAGTATACCGATCCGCGTACTACTGCCACCAAGATTGATTTGGCTACCTACACAGAAGAAATTCAGATTACTGATGCGGGCCACTATGTCTTGTCTGGCGTCACCACCTTCCCGATTAAGGTCAATGCCGCTGGCGAGGTTACGCTTTATCTCCACGATATTTCCGTCACCGCCACGGATGCCTCTGCCATCTCTAATTTCTCCCACAATCCGCTCGTAATTGTGCTTGATGATGGCACCGAGAGTACGCTCGCCGTTACAGATCCAAACACCTTCGATTCGATCTACTCGGAGGGCGACCTTACCATAGATGGTGGCACTGGTGTCTTAAATGTCTCTGGCATTAAAATTGCCGACGGCTATCATTACGATGTCACCGGTAATGGCATCAAAGATTCTAAAGACGTCGTCATCACCCCGGCAAACCCAGAGAACAGCTCTGCCACCCCAGCCGAGGGCGAGTCTGGCTTCCAGCAGGGCACTCCATCCACAGAGAATGATGGCCCAACCACCGGCCCTACCCCAGCAGAGAATTAGACTATGATATAATATATATATGGTAGCATCTATTTTTCAAGGTTTATCCACAGATGAGGTGGCGGAGAGACTAAAAGCCGGCCAAAACAATGCGCCGGTCAAAGCGCCGTTTAAATCTACTGGCCAAATCATCCGCGATAATACTTTTACCTATTTTAACGGGGTGTTCTTAGGTCTTGCAATCATTCTCGGAATTGTCAGAGATTTCCGCAGTATGACTTTTATTCCCGTCATCTTGGCCAATACCCTCATTGGCATCGTCCAGGAGCTCCGTGCAAAGAAAGTTCTAGAAAAACTCACCATTACCTCTGCTCGCGAAGCGTCGGTCATCCGCGATGGTAACGAACAAAAGGTCCCTGTCCATGAACTTGTTTTAGACGATACGGTAGTTTTCCGCGCTGGTAACCAAATCCCGGCGGACGCCGAAGTTCTAGATGGGGAAGTTTCCGTCAACGAGTCTCTTCTTACCGGCGAGGCTGATGAAATCATCAAGAAGAATGGTGCCGAGCTACTCTCTGGCTCCTTTATTGTCTCTGGTGAATGCGTGGCTAAGCTTACTAAAGTTGGTGCAGATTCTTACGCCTCTAAACTTACCCTCCAGGCCAAGGCCATCAAGACGGGCGAGCAATCAGAGATTATTAGCAGTCTCAATAAGTTGGTTAAAATCGCTGGTATCGCTATCATCCCAGTGGGCATTTTATTGTTCTGCCGCCAGTTCTTCATCGCCGGCAAAGATTTGCTCCCGTCTGTCCAGGGCGGTGCAGCAGCAGTCATCGGTATGATCCCAGAGGGTTTATTCTTGCTCGCCTCTGTTACTCTTGCCATTTCTGCTATGCGCCTCGCCTTAAACAAAGTCCTCGTCCATGAGATGAAATGTATTGAAACTCTTGCCCGCGTGGATGTGCTCTGCGTAGATAAAACCGGCACCATCACGAGCCCAGAAATGTCCGTGTCGGATGTCATCTATCTTCAGGATGAAAAGGCTGTAAAGCCTAGCCTTGCTTGCCTTATTAGCTCGCTTTCCGCCGATACTACTACGATGGAGGCCCTAAAAAATCATTTTAAAAAATCGTCTCTTTCTGCCAGCCAAGTCTTTGGCTTTTCATCAGAGTTTAAATATAGCGCCGCGGTTATTTCTGGTAAAAGCTTTGTGTTAGGCGCGCCAGAGTTTATCTTGCGCGATGATTATAAAAACTATCAAACGGAGATAGAAAAATACTCCCGCAAGGGCTTCCGGGTTTTAATCTTCGCAGAATACGCCGGCAAATTAGATGGTAAATCTCTCACCAAAAAGGCTACTCCTCTCGCCATCATTACTTTGATGAACCCAGTCCGCCAAACCGCGCCAGAGACCTTCCGCTATTTTGAAGAAAACGATGTAGAAATCAAAGTGATTTCTGGCGATAACCCGCTTACCGTCTCAGAGGTCGCCCGCCAAGCCGGGATTAAAAATGCCACCAAGTATATCGATGCGCACCGCTTGGTTACGGATGCAGATTATCAAGAGGCCGTAGAGAAATACACCGTCTTTGGCCGGGTTTTGCCAGAACAAAAGCGCCGTCTTGTTAAGGCTTTACAAAGCCAAAATCATACTGTTGCCATGACTGGCGATGGCGTCAACGACGTGCTTGCTCTAAAAGATGCCGATTGTTCTATCGCTATGGCCTCTGGCTCGGATGCGGCAGTCCAGGCTGCCCAGCTCGTGCTTCTTGAGTCTGATTTTTCTAAAATGCCAAACGTCGTCAAAGAGGGCCGCCGCGTTGTCAACAACTTGGAGCGCTCTGGCTCGCTCTTTATCGTCAAAAACATCTTCTCCTTTACCGCTGCTGTGCTTGCCATTATTGTAGGCTTTTCTTACCCATTGCTCCCAGCTCAAGTCTCTATGGTTACCATGTGGGTAATCGGGGTGCCGTCTTTCTTCCTTTCCCAGATGCCAAACGTAGATTTAATCCACGGCCGCTTTATGACTAATATCTTAAGAAAAGCCGTGCCTGGCGGCCTCACCAATGCTGCGGTAGTCTTGCTTACTTACCTTGTTTGCTTCCTTTTCCGCTTGCCGCAAGAACAGACTTTCACCGCCTGTACGCTGTCATTCGCAATCGTGGGCATGATTTATCTTTACACCGTTTGCCGCCCATTCAATATGTACCGCCGCTTTATATGGTTAGGTTGTCTCGCTGGCCTGACGCTTTGCTTTACGGTGCTTAGGTGGTTCTTCGAGCTCGTAGAAAATCCTTCTTGGCTTGTCATTGTTATCCCAGTGGCTGTAGGTATGCTTACTCCGTTTTTGCTCTGGCTCTTTACATTCTTGGATCAGAAACTCCCATTTCATAGCCGCTTAGAACATTCGCTAAATAAAACTAGCTCTTAAAGCCGCGCTGCTTGTCAAAGCCAACCTTATATGTTAAACTAAAATCTAGAATAGAGTTTTTAAATTATCTTTTGTTGGTGGGCTAAAAGCCCTAGTGTTCTTTAAAAGGAGGTGTGTATATGATGGAACACAAAGCAATTTATGATGCACGTAGTCTTGGCGTGCCGAAGATGCTCATCTTAGGGTTGCAGCATCTGTTTGCCATGTTTGGGGCAACCATTCTTGTGCCAATCTTGGTGAATGGCTATTTCCATGGCGAGGGCTTGTCCGCCCAGGTTACGCTTTTCTGCGCAGGCTTTGGGACATTACTATTCCATGCCTGCACCAAGTTCAAAGTTCCGGCTTTTCTTGGCAGCAGCTTTGCCTTTTTAGGCGGCTTTGCTACTGTAGCAGAGCTCCCCGAGTTTGAGGGTATGAGCTACAGCGAGAAGTTACCCTACGCTTGTGGTGGTATCGTAGTCGCCGGCGCACTATATTTAGTACTCGCCTTGCTAATCAAAGCTTTAGGCGTAAAAAGGGTAATGCGCTTTTTGCCGCCGGTAGTCACTGGCCCGATTATTATTTGCATTGGGCTTGGGCTGGCGGACTCGGCTATTGGCAATGCCTCGGCTAACTGGCCTCTGGCTATCATTGCTCTTGTTACTGTTGTAGTGTTTAACATCTGGGGAAAAGGAATGTTTAAAATCATCCCTATCCTCATGGGTGTAGTTATTGCCTACATCGCGGCGATTATCATGCAAGCTCTTGGTATGACCAATGCAGATGGCTCAGCCATCATCGAGACTAGCAGTATTGCTAGCGCGGCATTTATTGGCTTGCCCCAGTTTCAGCTCGCAAAGTTTAATATCTCTGCAGTCTTGGTTATGGCGCCGATTGCTATTGCCTCTATGATGGAGCATGTTGGCGATATCAGCGCCATCTCTGCCACTACAGGGCAAAACTTCATTGAGGAGCCTGGGCTTTCGAGGACGCTCGTGGGCGACGGTCTCGCTACGATGTTGGCCGGCGGCGTATGTGGCCCGGCTAATACCACTTACGGCGAGAATACCGGCGTCTTAGAGTTATCCAAAGTTTATGATCCTTTGGTAATTCGCATCGCAGCGGTTTTCTCCATCGTGCTGAGTTTCATCCCCAAGCTCTCGGCGATATTTGGCACTATGCCCACAGCCATCGTTGGCGGCATTAGTTTCATCCTTTACGGAATGATTTCTGCCATCGGCGTCAGGAACATCGTAGAGAACCAGGTAGATTTTAAGCAGTCGCGCAATTTAATTGTAGCTGCGATTATCCTGGTTATCGGGCTTGGCTCTAATGGCCTTACCATTCCGTTCGGCGGTGGTAACAGTCTAACAATCACTGCGCTCGCGCTTGCGTCTATTGTAGGGATCGTATTAAACGCTATTCTTCCCGGCAATGATTATGTTTTCGGTGAGAACCCTAGTCGCGATGAACATCGTGGTGTACACATCTAAATCTAATGGCCTTTGCTACTATATAATAATCGCTCAGTCGTTCGGGGCTGCTTAAGCGGAATTATTAAATATGCATTGGCTAAGCACAAAGGGCTGCGGTTTTCGCAGTCCTTTACTTTTAGGGGTAGCCATGCTAGAATTAAGAAGTATCTGGGTGTGGCGCAGTTGGTAGCGCGCAGCGTTCGGGACGCTGAGGCCGTCGGTTCAAGTCCGATCACCCAGACCATTTTTTTGCCACAAAGCTACATTAAACCATCAAGTGCAACATAAGCTTCTTGCGGAGTTTTGCCCCCGAGACGTTTCCTTGGCCTATTGTTAAGTAGAAATTCTATTTTTAGTATATCATCAGTTGTAAGCTTTTTAAAGTCCGTACCCTTGGGAAGGAAATCCCTAATTAACCCATTGCTATTTTCATTTCTTCCACGTTGGTATGGTGCATAAGAATCGGCAAAATAAATCGTTGTATTAGTTGTTTGTTCTGTTTCTTCCCAAAAGGAGAACTCTACTCCATTATCGTAAGTAATGGTCTTTGCCTGTTTAAATACTCTTTTTATATCTTCTCCTGTTTGTTTCGTGATTTTGTAGGCAGAGAAGTTTTTTACTAACCCCATCGATACTAGTCCAGTCTTTCTATCGGTATGGGTTAGAATACGATCACTCTTATCTTTACCTACGATTGTGTCACCCTCTAAATCTCCAATTCTTTCTAACCTATCTACTATCTCTGGTCTATCATGAATAGAATGTCTTTTACGATTAGTTTGGTTGTAGATAGTTTTAGGATTGCCATACCTATATGCCTTGCCTCTACGTCGTAGATGCTTAATAAGTTGGCTATTAGTAGAATAGATGTAATTATAAATGGATACATGAGAAATAATCTTTTTCTTATTCAGACGCTCTAGTCTAATACTAATCTGTTCTGGAGACCATCTTAAAGATAACTTTTCTTCAATATATTTACGGAGTTCACCATCGGTCTGTATTCTTAACTTATGGCATTGTTTCATAGCAATGCTTTTCCTACTTTTTCTAGCAGCTTCAGCTCTTACTGCTCCGTAGCGGTATTTAGAATGCTTTAGGAAACGTTTCACTCTTTTATCATAGTTCCATTTAGATATAACAATCTTTTGCGCTAAATCCGTTCCTTTATAATGTCTTGCATCAAGTCTTGGCTTGTTAACTCGTATTGTTTTATTGTCTGGGGGTAGACCATTACGTCTTAGCTCTCTAGATATAGTACTTTTACTTCTACCAAGATTTCTTGCTATTTCGCTGATATTTATATTAGTAACCTTGTCTCGCACTTTAGATACTTCATGCGCTATTATTACTCGCTCTTCATAAGAAAGTTGTGTATAATGTTTTTGAGACATATTGATTATTCTCCTAGTTAGTTTTATATTCCAATTTCTATTCTAACCCAGGGATTAAGAAATATGTCTCATTTTTTACTCCTTTTGCGTTGCACTGCACTAGTCAACCCTAAGTAGACAGTTTTTGCATTTCTCATAGTATTTTTGTTTATACTGGATGGGAGTCAGGTATCCTAATGCATAGGCTGGCCGTTCATAGTTAAAATAATAGATATAATCAGCTATCACCTTATC
>JAFUCF010000029.1 GCA_017459845.1 Candidatus Saccharimonadota bacterium | reverse complement strand
TTAATTCATCCATGGTGTATAATGTCTCCATGTCACCTTTCTGCTAGTTATTAGTTAATGTTCTAAATAATATTTTAACTAGTAGAGGGTGACATTTTAATAAGTTAGTATATATGGTGACATTATCATAAGTTAATAACAGCAAAAAGCGTTGCCTAGGCAACGCTTTTTAGGTACCAGGTCTTCATATTTTCATTTTCGTGCAAATTTCAGCACATTCTGCAGTTACTAACGGCCGAACCGTATTTTTCAGGTAATCGCTTACCTGACTAACACATCTCCCAACCAAATCAGATTTTTGCATCTCCGGTTGAAACCTCATAGCAACCTTCGCAGAAATTTTCCCCCGATTTACAGACATGTTCTCCAACATCTTCAGGCAAAGTATTAATATTGCATCGCTCGCTCTAAATGCGTCTGGGACATAAATCTCATGTTTGGTCTCATCCTGCGTCCATTCCAGTCTCTGCGTCGCAGCCGCCTGCCAAGCCATAGTTGGTAGCCCACTCAAAAATCGCGCCATAGAGCAAACCTGATTACACAACATCATAAAGTCTTGGCTGTCATTAAGCTCGCCGTCGCGTTGTAAAAGGCAAATATCCTGAGCCATTTTGTACGCCGAAGCGCCAATTGCTGCCAGCACGTTCAACACTTGGTAGTCCAAGTTCCTCGGATAAGATCGCCCAGAAACGGCATACACTTCGGGATGATTTACCGTGTATGTATTCGGCCCAACGATATAAGCCTCCGAAGATGGCTCAAACTCAAACTCCTCAGCTATCATACGGTCAAGCGCCTTACATTTTTCTTCGTCGCCATTAAACAACTTCATAATATTTTCAGATGAACCAATTTCTCCAGCACACCCAAGCATCCTCATTCCTGAGATTACGAAGTCAAGCTCAGATAGATTATCCACAAAATTCTGAAGCCACAAAGCCGACCGTTTACCAATTGTCGTTGCTGAAGTCATCTTATAATAGCCCAGCGCTAAGACGGTCTTATTCCCATCCGAAAAATCCGCCAGCCTCTTAATGACATCAAGCAGTTTAGACCTTATCAGCTGCAGGCCATCTCGCATATTCATAATCTCAGTATTTCCTATGACGAAAGAAGCGACCGCTCCCAACCCGATAATACCTGCTGCCGACTTTGCCTGTTGCCCAAAAGCATAGATATGAGCTGCGACAATATCCCCAGTTTCCACATACTTCATATTAGCAACATCGTAATTAATATTGCTAAGATATTCGTCCATCTCCTCAAGCTGCTCATCAGATATGTCTATCCCAAGCTCTTTTTCTGCAGCAGCTAAAGCCAGCCACAGCCTTCTCCAGGTGGTATACTTCATATCCTCTGAAAACAGCTGGTTCATAACCAGGCTTGTATACTGCTCATCGATTGGTGAATGATAAAACTTAGTTTCCATCTAAAGACCTCCTTTTAAAGAACCTACTACAATCAAGTATCCCAATAATTATACCATAAAATACTTCAAAATCAAAAATCCCCCTTGAGGGGGATTCGGTTTTAAACTATTTCTTCTCAGACTTCTTTGTGTCTGTCTTTTTTGGCTCAGCCTTCGAGGTATCTGTTTTCTTTGCGTCGGCCTTAGTGGTTTCGTCCTTCTTGGCCACAGACTTTGATACGACTTTATTGTCCTTAACTACCACATTCTCTAGCTCTTTAGTCTTCAAGATATTTACCACCACCGCGCCGATACCAGCAATCATTGTAAAATACCAACCAAAGCCTACAAATCCCATTCCATAAGAAGAGCTCGTATACATAATCATAGCCAGTAGTGTCAAGAATGCAATAATTGCGCCAAGAATGACAGAGATGAGTTTATCTTTCTCTACGATCATTTTATTAAAACTTTTTAGCATCTTTTCTGGTAAAGCAACTAAAAGTATCATCAGAGCGGCAGCTATTAAATTTATAATCGCAATCCAAGTATAATCGCCACCAAAAGCATTCGCCGAAAGGGAATTTCCAAAGAAAGTTACCCTATACCAAGGCAAGAATAGCGAAATAATACCGAGCACCCCAAAAACCCCAGATAATAATTTCCTTAATGTTAAAGTCATAACAGCTCCTTTATGTAATATTTACTTCATTTTAAGCTAAAATCTCATTTTTTTCAAGGCTATTTGAGTATCTCAAAGTGAATCTGCCACTCTAGATCTGCTTGCCCATTAAACCAAGCTACCAATGTTATTCGTAGTCATTCAGGAATGCAAAACCCACCTAAAAATCAATCCAAAACGCAAATTTCTTATAAGAGTTTTGGAATAACAGAGGAGTAGCTTTTTACGACTAAAAAAGCCTAACTAAAAAATAACCTTATACCCTCCGTCCAAAATATGGTATAATATAAGAGTCCTAATCAATTAATTTTGCAACAGAAATACAGAGATTGTATTTTTAACCGAGACGCGCGTATTTTAGGGCGCCCCGGCCAGCAAAGATGCACGTCTCTGTTGTAAAATGATTAGGACTCAGCCGAGACGTCCTAATTTACGAGTTTGTTTGATATTTAGGACGCAGGCTGCGTCCTAATTTTTGTTTTACGCTCTGTTGCAAGAAAGTACAACAGAGATGCCAAAAGCAACTATCCAAATCAAGTCCAAATCACGCGTTAGAAACCGCGGGGAAGTATTTACCAATACCCGCGAAGTTGATAATATTTTAGCTCTTACTCAGGCTACTTCTAATCGCTATTGGCGCTTTTTAGAACCAGCCTGTGGTAATGGTAATTTCCTTGAAGCCATCTTAAAACAGCGCCTTGACCATCTTAAACAAGACCGCCTCGAATGGCACCCGAAAAACCGCGAATTCTCCGTCCTGAAAATTCTCTCTACTATCTACGGCGTAGATATTGCCGAAGATAACATTGCTGAATGTAAAAAACGCTTGAGAAGCGTCGTTTTTGATTACCTCCCCAAGAAAACTAGCAAAGAATTTCTCCTTGCTATGGACGAAATCTTAGACACCAATCTTATTGTCGGCGATATGTTAAACGGCAAAGACAAGATCTTCTTTACTGAATATTCTACCCCAGCCAAAAATCTCTTCAAACGCAAAGTTTTCGCGCTTACAGATATGGAGGCTGGCATCGATAAAGTAATTAAAGAATACCCATTGGTATCATATAAGGAGCTTAATAATGGAAAGTAAACCTAAGAAAATAAACCTTTTCACTCGTCTCATAAAGGGTGGCCACATCCCTGACATCCTTGATTGTATCGCCAACCTTTCAAGTGACGAGGTCTTTACGCCACCTGATCTCGTTGACAAAATTTTAGACCTTCTTCCAGAAGAAGTTTGGCATGATAAGAACCTCAAATGGCTTGATCCAGCCTGCAAAACTGGTATTTTTCTCCGCCAAATCGCCTTTCGCCTCATGAACGGCTTAAAAAACGAGTTCCCAGACGAAGAAGAACGACGCCAACACATTTTTAAGAACATGCTATACGGTATCGCCCTGACCGACCTCACCGCCCTTATGTCTCGCCGCAGCCTCTACACCTCCAAGTTCGCCAACGGCGAAAAGTCTATCGCCGACTTCCAAGACGAGAACGGCAACATTCGCTACGACAACCGCCCCCATACCTACCAAAACGGCTCTTGTATTTACTGTGGCAACAAAGAAGGTAGCGACCTAGACCGCGACGAATCTCGCGAACGCCACGCCTATAATTTTATTCACCTAAAAGAAGAGGAGTTACAAAACATGAAATTTGACATCATCGTTGGCAACCCACCATACCAACTCAGTGATGGCGGCGGTACTGGCTCATCAGCTATGCCGATTTATCAGTACTTTGTCCAGCAAGCTAGACGATTAGAGCCAAAATACATGTCATTCATCATTCCGTCCAGATGGTTTGCTGGAGGTAAAGGTCTGGACGGTTTCAGGGAAGAAATAATTCACGATCACAGAATTAGAAAAATCTACGACTATCCCGATGCTAATGACTGTTTCCCAGGTGTTGAAATTAAAGGTGGCGTAATGTATTTTATTTGGGATAAAAACTATGATGGTGATTGCGAGATCACAACAATAATAGCAAACGAGGAATCTATGTCGATAAAACGTCCACTCGATGAATACGATATTTTTGTTCGCTGGAACAACGCCATTCCAATACTTAGAAAAGTAAAATCCAGAAACGAATCCACGCTTGACGAGATGGTTTCATCTAGGAGGCCTTTTGATTTTAACAGTAACTTTAAAGATTTTGACCAAATTAACAATCCAGACAAAGTAAAAATCTATGCCATGAATGGAAAAACTGGTTTTATACCTAGAACCCGAGTCCAATCTAATAAAAGTATGATTGATACGAATAAAGTCTTGATGGCAAAAGCTGGCAGCATCAACGGAAAATATCCAAATAATGTAATTGGTTCGATAATTGTAGCGGAGCCTGGAAGCATCTGCACTGAGACATTTTTGGTTGTCGGTCAATTTAAAACTAATTCTGAGGCCGAAAACTACGCAAAATATCTAAAAACTAGATTTGTTCGCTTTCTTTTGCTTCTAAGGACACCAACGCAAAACATGAGTAAAAGTTGTTTTGCCTTTGTCCCTAATTTGCCGATGGACAGAGAATGGACCGACGAAAAACTTTACACCCGCTACAACATAACCCCCGAAGAACAAGAGTTTATTGAGTCGCTAGTAAAGGAGCTGAAATGAACGAGGAAATCCTTTCCAAGACCAAAAAATTTTTGACAAATTACTTGGCCGCCATAGACAAAGCCTTACCAAATATGGAATCGCAATTCGATGATAATAAAAAAGATATAATCAAGGCTGCATGGTATGGGATAAAAATGAATTCTATCTGGCTTATTAAATATCTCCGCGCCAGCATGCATGAAGATTATATAGTTCCAATCCCATACTATGAAATAGCGTTTGCATGTAGGATATTAATGGAAATCGGAAGTGATTTCAACTATCTGTTTACTATAGCATCTGAAGACGAGATAAAAGCTTTTCTAAAAGAACGGTTTGAAATTTTTTCTGCAGATGGGAAAATTAATAAAATGATTCTGCAGCAAAATTATTCAAAAAAATATAGTCTAAACAAAAAAACGATTGAACGCATTGAATATTGTTATGCAAAGGATGGCTTAGCACACTATAATTCGCTCTGTTGGAACACCCACTTTAACTACATAGGCTACATAATAGCTTCACAAGATATTTTTAGCTGGAAATTACGGGCGTATGACATCTTATACATACTCATCTCAATCAATACTTTCTATGATACCTTACAACAAGTATGTTTATTAAGAACAAGTGCTCTACAAGAAATCCGTATAGAGGCAAATACCATAAAAACCGAACTAGAATCCTATCTAAACACCTTGGAGGAACCAGAAAATGCTTAATCAAAAAGAATTAATAACTGAGGTTGTAGATCACTGGGATGCCCCACAAGAAGATGATGCTAGAATTCTAAGTATGCCAGTCATTCCTGCTCCCATGTTTCTTCAAGCTCCAAGAAACTTTATGGGAAGAACGGAAAGATATCTTATGCGCAAGGAATGTCTTGAAAAAGCCAACTATAAGTGTGCGACATGCGGACATCAAGGTTCTCCATATAGTAAAGACTGTACTGTTCATGAGCTATACTCCATAGATTATAAAAATGGCATAATGGAATTTGCCCGCCCAGTTTGCCTCTGTCCATATTGTCATTTTTATATAATTCATGTCGGCAAAGCATTAACCGAGCATAAACATGGTAATCCATTATACTCTACAGAAAAAATGATCACAGGATTTAAAAACGGTTTCAAAGCTGTTTCAACATGGAATAATACTCATAATGATGATATAAAACTCTTCTCGGCAATACTGAACTGCCTTAAAGATAACGAACTTCGGGAACCTCTCGAAAAGCTAATTGTCAGATATGATTTGAATTTTTACGCACAACCTCTTAAGAGATATTGCGCTCCATGGGATAAATGGATACTACTATATAATGGAAAAAAATATCACTCCCCCTTCAAAGATTCATATGATCAAAAACATCATTTTGAGAGGAACAATAACTCATCTACATTATGAAAGGAAAACAAATGCCTAACTACTTCAACAAACCCATCCGCCCACAAATCTACGTCTACAGCGTACCAAATCAGCCTGGTCTCAAAATCGGCTACACCGAGCGCATCACAAAATCCGGCAGCGATTTTGACGCCGTCAAAGAGCGCGTAGAAGAAGGTCTTGTGAAGACACCTAATCCTCAATATAAGATTGAACACTATGAACTTGCCATTACCAACTCTGGCGAATATTTCAAAGACCACCTCGTCCACAAATGGCTTAAAAACTTTGGTGCCCGTCAGCTCGCTGGCGAATTTTATGACGTTAGCCTAGAAAAAGTCAAAGCCGTTATCAAGGGAATCAAAGAAGGTAAGCCAGAATCTAGCAATGAAAAATCTACCTTCAAAATGCGCCCAGAGCAGCTCCTTGCCGTTGAACAAACTTCCGAGTACTTCAAGCAGTATCAAAGCGAGAAAAATCCACCTCGCTATCTCTGGAACGCCAAAATGCGCTTTGGCAAAACCTTTACTTCTTATGAACTTGCCAAGAAAATGGGCTGGCAGCGTATCCTTGTTCTCACCTACAAACCTGGCGTAGAAGGCGAATGGAAAAAGGATCTCTATGGCCATCAAGATTTTGATGGTTGGCAATTTATTGAAGGTCTCAGCACCTGGGAGGAATCTGACATTGACGATTCTCGCCCCGTTGTCTGGTTCGCCAGCTATCAAGACGTTCTTGGCAAAAACCTTACTGGCGGCATCAAAGAACGTCACAAAAAGATGCATGATATCACTTGGGATTGTATCTTCGTTGATGAATATCACTTTGGCGCTTGGCGCGATTCTGCCAAAGAGCTTACAGCCGAAGATGGTAAATCTGACAACATGCCAGAAAACTACGATGAGGCCGAAGAAATAGAGCAAACCCTTCCAATCAAATCAAGGGGGTTCCTCTATCTCTCCGGCACACCGTTCCGCGCCATCGAAGGCGGCGAATTCACCGAAGACCAAATTTTCAACTGGACTTACGCCGACGAGCAGCGCGCCAAAGAAACTTTCCCAAAGGTTACTCTAGAAGGCGCTACCATCACTTTTCCAGACCAAACAACAAACCCTTACCGCGAACTCCCTAATATCGTTATGTTAACCTACCAGATGCCAGAAAATCTCCGAGATGTTGCCATGCAAGGCGAGTTCAATGAATTTGACCTCAACAGGTTTTTCTCTGCCGAACAAAAAGACGGACAGTATAAATTTAAACTAGAAAAAGAAGTTCAAAAATTCCTAAATATCCTCCATGGTGTAAATCTTGAAGTCGATGTCGATAATCGTTTTGACCACAAGGCACCCGCTCTACCTTTTGAAGACAGTCGCTTACTTTCAAGCCTCAGGCATACCTTCTGGTTTCTCCCTAATGTCGCCGCCTGCCGTGCCATGGAAAACCTCCTTAAAAATGATCCTTTCTTCAGCAACTACACCATTATCCGCGCCGCCGGCTCCGACACTCCTGGTGGTAAACATGCCAAAGAGCCCGTTGAAAACGCTATCAAAGACGGCCTCAGCACCAACACGATTACGCTATCTTGTGGCAAGCTCACTACTGGCGTAACTGTTCCAGCCTGGTCTGGCGTCTTATTCTTAAGAAATACCGACAAGCCTGAAACATATTTTCAAACTGCCTTCCGCGCCCAAAGTCCTTGGGTAGTTAAAGACACAGAAGATCCTATGCAGAAAAATATTCTTAAAAACACCTGCTACGTACTTGATTTTGCCCCTTCCCGCGCTCTAAAGCTCGTTGCCGATTATAGCAACAGTCTCGGCGGAGTCAATGACAAACGCCGCCCAGAGGAACGGCTTGATGAGTTCATCCATTTCTTACCAATCTTATGCTATGATGGAAACAAGATGACTAAACTAAATGCCACCGAAATTCTGGATATTTCTACCTATGGCACTGCCTCCACCATGCTTGCCCGCCGTTGGCAATCCGCTCGCTTGATTGACACCACCACAGTCGTTCTTGAAAAAATTCTAGCCAACGAAGAACTCCTAAAAGCCCTAGAAAAAATTGAAGATTTTAGAAATCTCCGTGAAGACCTTTCTAAAACTATCACTCGTGAAAAAGCGATTAAAGAAACCAAAAAGAAAATAGCTGAGGAAGGGCGCGAGGCTACCAACGAAGAAAAGAAAAAGCTCACTGAACAGGAAAAGGAACAGAAGTCCTTCAAAAAGATGCTCCGCGAAAAACTCTTAAAATTCATCACTCGCATTCCTGTTTTCATGTATCTTACCGACTACCGTGAGCAAGCTCTCATAGATGTCATTCGCAATATTGAACCAGAACTATTTACTAAAGTCACAGGGCTCACCATTCACGAATTTGATATGATGTGCGAGGTTGGCGCCTTTAACCAAAACGAGCTCAATGCCGCCATCGCCCAATTCCGCCGTTTCGAAGATGCCTCACTTAAATACGCTGGAGGTCGCGCCGCCAATGATGGCGAAATCATCGGTCTCTTTGACACCACTGTTACCCGCGCCGAAGCCGACGAAATCATCGAAAGGGAAATCTAGCTTGAATCTCACTCTCAACACAACAATTCTAAAGCTCTTAGTATTTCTTTCCTTTCAAGAGTGGAAAGCTTTCACAGAAATCAAACAATATTTAGATATTTCCAATATAGAATTGTCTGCTATTCTACTTCGTGGCATTAAGCTCCATATTTTAAAAGAAGATTGGGACGCATGGGCAATTCATTACAAGCCGTCCGAAGACTCATTACTAAAATTTTTACATTACTCACCCAATATTTCAGATTTCAACACTTTCGAACTATACTCTTATGATTTAGCCAAGCATCTTGATTTACAAATCTTAGGTAATTTAGCTATCAAAGAATACGAACGGCTAATAACGCCTCATCCAGAGAAACATACTAACCAGGAGAAAAAATATTTCTTTGAAGAACTAAATCACCAAGCTAATAAATCAAAAAATAAGCAGCCACTTAATACTACAAAACAACAAAAATTAAACAGACATCCTATCCACCGCAATAATAAACTTACCACGGCAAAAGAAAATCGCTTCAAAGAGGGAATTCGCAATCTTGATGAGTTACATTCAATCCTTACGGAACTTCGCGCTCACAAAAACGATCCTGGCTTCAATGATTTTGACCGTGGCGCTATGAAGTAAATTCTGGACAATTTGCGAATCTAAAAGCCCTGCACTAGGGAACCAAAACTCCCAATTCGCCCCCAAAGCATCCCCCACCGCTAACCCCACTAATGATCCCTCTGCCCGCTCTAAGTATTCCATGCTTAAATTATACCATGCTAATATGATATAATAGAATTACTATGAGTGTGAAAGATGTCATCCCCGGTTACAACGGCCTAGTTATCCCTTATCATATTGCTCAGACCGAGTTATCCGGCCTCAAAAATCGTTGGCCTGCTAAAAAGCTACGTGTTATCGGTGTTACCGGCACCAACGGCAAGACTACTACTTGTTTCATGATTTGGAATATGCTAAATGCCGCCGGCAAAAAGGCCGGCCTCATCACCACCGTCGCTTGGGGTGGTGTCCCAACCCCCAGCAAAGACGCAACAAAAATGCAGAGCAACGCACCTTCTGAGAAAGCTACGCGCTTTGCCGTGTCTTTACACAAGCAAGTAGAGCATATGACCACTCCCAAGGTCTCCACTCTTAACAAGCGCATCCGAGAAATCCAAAAAGCCGGTGCCGAATTTCTTGTTCTAGAAGTCACCTCCCACGCTCTCGCCCAATATCGCACTCTTGGTATCCCCATTGAAATCGCTGTCATGACCAATGTCACCCACGAGCATCTAGATTATCATAAAACTTTCGAGCGTTACGTAAAAGCCAAAACCAAGCTTTTTAAGCATGCTAAATATGGCATCATCAACTTAGACGATCCATCTTGGAAAGAATTTAAAAATGCCATTTCTCCAGACGGCAACTCTAAAAAATACACTACTTATAGCATAGATGAGAAAAGTGATCTTGAGGCCGTCAAAATCAAATTAGACAGTACTGGCGTAAAATACAAAGTCCATTCCGAAAATACTAAAACACTAGAAATTAAGACCAACATCCCCGGCCGCTTTAATGTTTATAACTCTCTCGCCGCCGCTGCCGTTGGTCTCAAGCTCGGCCTGACAGAAAAACAGATAGAGGATGGCATCGCCACTCTAGAAGAAGTAGAAGGCCGTATGAACCGCATAGAAGAAGGCCAAGATTTTGACGTTATCGTAGACTTTGCCCACACTCCAGATGCTTTTGAGAAAGTCTTCAGCTCTGTATATCCGCACGAAACCGGCCGCATCATCTCCCTCTTTGGCGGAGCTGGCCGCCGAGATGAAAGCACCAGGGAAGTACGTGGCGAAATTGCTGGCAAATACAGCGATCTCTGCATTATCACCGAGGACGACTCTCGCGATGAAAATCCAGACAAAATCGCCGCAATGTTTAAAACGGGCTGTAAAAAAGCCGGCCTAAAAGACGAGCAAATCATCATTGATCTAGACCGCGAGCATGCCATCAAACACGCCCTAGAAGAAGCCAAGAAGGGCGACCTCGTCCTTATTCTTGGCAAAGGCCACGAAAAAACCATCCTTCGTGCCGACGGCCCCCACGCCTTTGAAGACCTAGAAGTCACCAGACGTTTATTAAAAAATATGCTATAAATTTGGATTTACTCGAAGTGGTTTAAAGGCTAAGGCTTTTCATCCGTATTGAACGAACCCGATTTTCAGTAAGAACCTTACCTAGACGAGTACGCGATAGTCCGCGGCGCAGTCTAGGCTAAGGCTCTTACTGGAAATCGGACGTGAGCGAACTAGTAGGATGAAAAGCCTTAGCCTTTAAACTGAACCCATAGGATGAAAAGTCTTGACCTTTAAACTATTTTGTATAATTAGCTATGCCTTCAGAAATCTTTTCTGGCGTCACATGCAATGCGTCGGCAATCGCCGTAGCTGCCGCCATGTAAGATACCACTGGCTCCCCCGTCAAGAAAGAAGCCACCGTAAACCTGGTCGTCCCAATCGCAAGCTCTGCTTCTACCCCCTTCTTGTAAAGCGTAGAGCCTTCAATCTGAATATTAGAAAACTTATCACGCCCATAGGTAAGCGTGCCTTTCTGTCCAGCAAAAGATGAAAGTTCTGGATAGTGTTTGTCATCACGATTTAAAATCACATAGTCTGGCTCCATCTTGAATAGAGTCTCACTTGCCTCTACATAAGTTTCTACTGGCTGTTCCGCAATAGATGCATCCATGTAGTTAGTAATTGCCGCCACATGTACTGGCAAACCGTAAAAGACATCCCCCTCTAGCGCCTCCGCAGGCGCTGTTACTACCACGTAATTTGCACCAGCCTTCCAAGCCTTTGACAAGAATTTATGCAGAGACGAAACCTTAATGTTTGACTCAGACGCCATAATTGCTACCGGCTGACCTGCCGCCCTCAAAATTTCATGCACAAAGTGCGCTACCTCGACTTTGCCCGCCGTACCAGTAATCGCAATCAGTTTCATATCTTTCATCGGGTGACCATAATATGTATCCAAAAACTTCGCCCGAAACTTCGTAGTGCGATTTTTGCTAGCTTTTTTACCTCTCCCCTTAGATTGTTTATTTTCTTTTTCAGAGGAATCAACAGGGGTAGCAGCCCTTTCCTCCAGGTCTTGGTTCTGCAAATTACTCTTTTCCATAATTTTACTATACCATATTTTTGAAAAATATGATAGAATATATTTGTTACCATAAGGTAATGAACATTTAATTTCTAGGTGGAATCAGCTAAAGTCTAGTTTAGACTATCCTGTCTAGCAGTTTTAGCGATATCCACACCAAGAATTAAATGAGTTACATGTGCCCGTAGCTCAGCTGGATAGAGCGTTAGCTTGCGGAGCTAAAGGTCGTAGGTTCGAATCCTGTCGGGCATACCAAAAAATCAAAAAACGTCCTTTAGGACTTTTTTTGATTTTTTGACATTGTGCGGCAGGATACGAACCGTAGGTTCGTCCTTTCAAGGAAGCGAAGCAACGACAAAAACGAAGTTTTTGGCTTTGCGAGCGACGCAGAAAGGAGAGCTTTTGCGAAGCAAAAGCGATATCCTGTCGGGCAACAAATCCTCCCAAAGCGATATCTCAGCAAAAAGACTCCCTAAAGAGAGCCTTTTTTTAGTTTTTGCTACATCCGTACACTGATAAAATCAGTGGCAGTACTACGGATAAACTGCACGAATTCCGCTGCAAGAAATACTGTTCCACTTGTCTCCACCAAATCAAGTAAGTATCTGTTCAGTTCTTCTCGCCAACTTTCTTCGCGCCAGGTATCAAATCTCTCAATACCTAATTGTTTCGGCCAATCAGGCAAAGAATGGACGTACTTGCAATCAATCAATCCCTTATCAAGTATCGCGCCATTCAGTTCTGAATAGCCAAAGTACAGCCCATTTGGCGAGAAAAATTCGCTCACGCTATAGACTTTCCCAGTCCTTTTGCAAGTTATCCGGTCTTCATCCCATCTAAATTCAAATCTAGGCCAGACAAAAAACTCGATAAATTTCTGGTCTAAAAATAGGTGGGCAAAAGCTCCGTACGCTAAAGACTGGTTGCTAGCTAGAGCAAGCTCTTTTTTCGCCTCACGAAGATTTGGCACTCTAAACCCTACGGCAATCCAAGAATCATCTTTAAAATGCGTGAGTTCCTTATCTTTGGCCAAATCCGGCAATACATTCCCCAAGAAGAAATCTTCCCGATTTAAAGCCTTACTTGAGAAAATAGGTCCTTCTGGGGCAGTTTTCTGCTGCAACACCTGTTCCGTCTGCCTAAAAACTTCTGTAGCAAAAAAATAATGATGCAATACTCCTGGCATTTTCGTCACCCCCTTTTTTTGTGTAGTCCCGAGTATCTATAAAATTATAACACAAACAAGCAAAAGCGTCAACCCTGGCATTCCCTAGGTCTTACAAACACAAGCAATTAACATTTATATTTTTCTCGTCTTTCTATTCTGTTTATGTTAAAATATTCTTAAATAACATTAGGAAGGTCATTCATGAGTATCAAATTTAAAAGACTCACTAAGTCTCTCTTAGCCGTCGCCATTATTATGAGCGTCGCCATTCTAGGCAATAATCGTGCCAGCGCCACAGAGCATAAAAGCATAGAAGACCTCATCGCCTCTGGTGTAACCACCCCCGTCGAGTCTGAGGTCCTTCATTCCGTCATCTTAAATTATAACGATCGCACCGTCGATCTCACAAAAGAAGTCTATGTCCTCTCCATTGATGACGGCGGCGATTTAAATCTGACCTTTGATGTTAGCGATGAAGTCCATGAAATCATGCTTTTTAACATCACTGAAGACGGCGCCAGAAGACCTCTCTGCGATACCACGGCAAGAACCTGTAGTTTTAAGTCCTCCTTTCTCGTCCCAAATTCCGGCCTTGAAATCGCCATGACAAAACAAGGTGGCGGAATCATCCGCCAGACCATTCTTGGTGCCATCATCAAACAAAATGCAATGAAAGAACAATATGAAATCCCCCTCTCTTTCGGCCCAAAGACTGGTATTACTGTAGATATGGACAAAGTCGCCCCAGGCATGAGTTTTAATATGAGCCTCGTCCCTCTTCCAATTAAATACCAAAAATTCAGCGATGGCCGTTCTGTCATCGGTATTGGCGTCAACGCTACTGATGCCAAATTCTGGCAGGATGCCGCAAGAGACGGCCTCGAAGAGCGTATTTCCACGGCTGATCTCTATTCAAAATGGAAAGAGGAGCATAAAAAGCAGGGTAGCGGCAAAAGCCTTGGCTTCCTCTGGACTGTCGCCGGCCATGCCACCGCCCATGAAAGCAACCCAGACAAAATGACCGGCACCATCCAGTTTTACGTTGGCACTGGTTATAATTATACTGGCCAGTATTTCATCCTTACTTATTCTGTCACTATTACCGTTGGCGCTACTGGCGAGCTTGTCTTTACTCTCGAGCCTTCCGCCGATAAGCCTTTCCAGGCCTCCTTTAACCTTGGCATCTCCGCCGGACTTGAGCTTTACGGCGGCATTGGTATTACCAATCTCGCCTCTATTGGGATTTACGGCGCCGCCACCTTTGGCGCTGACATGAAGATTTTCCCAAAGTTTAACTTTGACCGTCTCTACATTAGTGGTGAGCTTGGCATGAAGGCCAAGCTCCTCGGCCGTGACGCCTTTACCTTTACCTTCGTTAAAGGTACCTATAATTTTATAGAAAACTTAGAGTCTGACGGCTCTCTATCTTATTCTACCGAGCTAAACTTAACTAATGCCATTAAATCTGAACGTGACAAACTTATCGCCGAAAATTATGGCGATAAACCAGCGGCAGAGCTCAAGCTCCCAGAAGGTGAAACCAAGTGGGATTTAAACAACCTAGAAACCCCAACAAAGAACGACTCTCTCCTAACGACCGAAAACAACCTCACTTTCGGAGACCGCAGCTACGCCCACCAAATTGCCAGCAACGTCTACGCCCACAGTGGCACTCAGGTCATCAAAGGTCATTTTGATACCCTAAAGGCCCTCTCAGTTTTTGCCAATAATTCTGGGGAACTAAACTATTCCATTTATGACGGCTTCTACGGCAATATGTCCGCCCCTGCCCCTGTCGCCGGCACCAACCATCAAGATTTCAACGCTCATCTCATCCGCGGTTCTTACAGTGACCAGTCTTATCTCGTCTGGCAACGCCTTGGTAGTTACACTAACGGCGCCAGCTTGAGTAGCCTCGCCATGAGCGGAGAAATCAAGCTTGCACGCTTTGATTATGAAAACAACGCTTTTGTAGATTATGAAGATGTCACAATTAGTAGCTCTGATATCTATGGAGATGTTGGCGTCGCCGTCTTTCCAAGCCTTGGCGCAAAACCTTATGTCTTCGCCTACACTAATCCAGCCTCTGATCCTTCTGGCATCTCCGCAAACAGTAATCATGAAATCCTCGCCTTTCATAAAGAGGGTAACACTTGGGTGCGTCAATCTCTTGGCACTTATCGCGGTATCATCTCTTCCTTCAGTGCCGGTTGTTATAATGGCCGGGAAAGTGCCGTCTTTACCCTTGGCGATGATACCAGCCGCGCCAGCTATGTCATTGCCCGCCCGGGGGATGGCGACACCAGTGGTGTAGAACTCGCACGCTTCAACAATGCTTGGGGCATCCGTTTTGTCCAAGATATTGAAGAATCCGTCCTAATCTTTATGAGAGACGGCATCCTCTACAGTTCTTATGGTAATGGCAACACCTCTAGGGTATTTGGCAACGACGAGCACAAACTCCCTGAGGGTACCTTTAGCTTCATCGGCGATTTAAATGGCACTTTCATGATTGCCTATCTAAGTTCCATCAATTCCTCTCAAAACATCATCGGCTTTATCAAGTCCAACGGTACTGAAAACTGGGTGCCTATCACCGTCACTCACGTCGCTGGCAATAGTAACGTCAGCTACTTTGGTGGCACCTTCCTTGGCCCAAATTATCTCCCCTTCATCGTCTATACCGTCCAAAATTACCGTGTCATAGCCGACATTATGTATGAAGATACCACCGCTGATATGTATGCCCAAGTTGGCAAGGCCAATAACCACGCTTCTATCCAGGCCGCTGACATCACAAACTTAAACGACCTAGGTATTACTACTAACGTTGCAACCGCCAGTCTCCTCATTAAAAATACCGGCCTCTTTAATATCAAACAGCTTTCCTTCTACATTAAAAATGCCGGCGAAGGCGACAATAAATATGTCAAAATAAAAGACCTAGAAATCAACAAGCTCCGCCCTGGTGAGTACCTAAACCTAAATCTAGAACTTCCTGAGGCCGATTATATTGAAGAAAAATCCTTTGTCTTAGGTGTCACTAGCCGTGGCGAAGATTATGATGCTATTGGCATTCAGTCCGATTATCCTGTCAATGCATCTGAAGGCCCAGTCTATATAACCTCTTCTAATTATAATTTCCTTAGCGGCCGCACTGATACATATACTGCCACTGTCAAATCTCTCGGCCCCGGTAAAAAGAGCGGCAAAATCGTCTTTTACGACCGGACTAACCTTACCGTCTACCAATCTTCCGATTTCAAAAATCTCGCCCCAGGTGAAGAGTTATCTGCTACCTTAAAGGCTGACGGCAAAATGCTTAGTAGTAGCTTCAAAAATCTCGGCGTCCGGGTTCTCACACTTGATGAGAAAATTGATAAGTCTCAGCCAAGCAACCGCTTCCGTCGGACCGAGCTCCTCCCAGCCTGGTATCAAAAATATCTAAATACCGTCGCTCCAACAAACTTCGGTACAGACGAGGACACTAGACTAGAGCCTACCACCCCATCGGTCCCAAACACCGGCCTCTGGGAATTAAAGTCAGAATCCCTCATTATCGCGGGCCTTGCTATCCCTACTTCCGCCGTCATCTTCTGGCTTGTCCGCCGCCGAACTCGCTAAAATTAGCACTCAGGCCTTGACTTTGCCAATACGTTGCGATATATTAGTACTGTAAAAGGAGTTATTAATATATGGCTATCAAACCTCTCAAAGATCGCGTCGTTGCGATTATAGAACAACCACAAGAAAAAACCGCCTCTGGCCTCCTTCTTGGCACCGCCAAAGAAGCCCCGGCTTACGCCGTTGTTGAATCTGTCGGCCCAGAAGTCAAAACCGTCAAAAAGGGAGACAAAATTCTCTACAAAGAGTTTTCATCCAGTAAAGTCAAAATCGATGATAAAGAATATATCATCGTAGAAGAAAAAGACATTTTAGCAACTTTATAATCAGTAAATCGGTAAACCAAGTGGGTATATCTGCTAGACAATGCGTCAGCCGCCCCGCAAAGGTTACAACTGCTACCTATACGAGAAGCGCCCAACTATAGGCGCTTCGAGGATAGGCTAGCTGTTGTAAGCTTTCGGCGTTAGCAGGCGGCGGCTAGCGTCTAGCAGATACACCCACTTGGTTAACAATTCACTAATACATTAATCAGGGAAAGGAAAATATGAAAAAAATCTTTTATGCAGAAGAAGCAAGAGACAAAATTTTAAGCGGCGCAAAACAACTTTATGACGCCGTCAAAGTAACCTATGGCCCTAAAGGCCAAAACGTCGTGATTGAGAAATCCTACGGTACTCCAACCATCACCCACGATGGCGTCACCGTTGCAGAAGCCGTAGATCTCGGCGCCACCGATGAAAATCTTGGCGAACAAATTGGTGCCAAGCTCATCAAATCTGCCGCCCAAAAGCTCAACAAAGTTGCCGGCGATGGCACCACCACCGTCACCGTCCTTACCTATAATATCTTAAATGAGGCCAACAAGCTCATTGCCGCTGGCATCAACCCGATGGAGTTAAGGTCTGGCATAGAGAAAGCCGGCACCGAAATCGTCAAAGCTATTGACAAACAGGCCGAAAAAATTGAAGGCGACGACAAGAAAGTCGCCGAAGTCGCCACTATCTCTGCTGGCGATGCTGAAATTGGTAAGCTCATCGCCGAAGTCATCAGCAAAATTGGCAAAGACGGTGTCGTTACCGTAGAAGCTGGCCAAGGTCTAGATGTAGAACAAGAAATCGTAGAGGGCTTTAGCTACGATAAAGGTTACTCCTCTCCATTCTTTGTGACGGATGTCAATCGCCAGGAAGCTGTCTTTGAAAAGCCACTCGTACTCGTCACGGACAAAAAGATTTCTGCCGTCAACGAAATCTTACCACTTCTAGAAAAATGTGCCCAAGCCGGCAAAAAAGAACTTGTTATCATTGCTGAAGAAGTAGAAGGCGAAGCTCTCTCCGTTCTCGTTTTAAACAAATTGAAGGGCGTCTTTAACGCTCTAGTCTTGAAGGCCCCTGCCTTTGGCGACCGCCGCAAAGAAATTATGCAAGACGTTGCCATTCTTACTGATGCTACTTTTGTCTCTGAAGAACAGGGCATCAAGCTAGAGGATGCTGGGCTAGAAGTCTTAGGTTCTGCTGGTAAAATCATCGCCACAAAAGACGAGACCACCATTATCAAGGGCGCTGGTAAAAAAGCCGATGTAGAAGCTAGAATTAAACTTATCCGTTCTCAAGCCGAAAATAGTACTTCTGATTACGAAAAAGGCGAATATGAGAAGCGTGCTGCAGCCCTTGAGGGTAAAGTCGCTGTGATAAAGGTAGGCGGTGCCACCGAGACCGAGATTGACGAAAAGAAATTCCGCGTAGACGATGCTGTAGCCGCTACCAAAGCCGCCCTCTCAGAAGGCATTGTCGCCGGCGGTGGTGTCACCTTGCTAAACCTCAGCAAAAACATCAAAGACACTGATCCAGGCGCCAAAATTGTTAAAAACGCCATGAAGGCGCCATTCCTCACTATTACTGAGAACGCTGGCCTCAACTCTCAAGCCCTTCTCGCTGAAGTTGAAAAGGCTAAGGATGGCGAAGGCATTAATGTCATGGCGCCAGAAAAGGGCATCATAGACTTAAAGAAGGCCGGCGTAATTGATCCAGCTCGCGTCACCCGCGAGGCTGTCCAAAATGCCATCAGCATTGCCGCTACGGCTATCACCATGGGCGCACTCATCGTAGACGTCCCAGAAAAGGAGGCCCCAGCCTCCCCAGATATGGGCGGTATGTACTAAACCACAACCCAAGAAAGTAGCCCCAAAAAGGGCTACTTTTCTTTTTGCTCTCTCTATTGTATAATATATTTAAATGGAAAAAATTCAAGCTGCCCTATTTAAATACTGTGAAACCAACGAAATAACTGATATTACGCCAGAGCTTACCCTGGCCCCAGAAAATACCGGCGCAGATTTTTCAACCAACCTTGCGATGCAGCTTGCTAAATATTTGCATAAGTCTCCAATGGCCATCGCCGAAGAAATCAAATCTAATCTTGAAGGTGAAGACTTCACTACTGACATTGCCGCGCCAGGCTTTTTAAACTTTACTTTTAAAGACGCTTATTGGCAAACCGCACTAGAAAAGCTTACCACCACAGATTTTTCTTCCGACGAGCTAAAAAACCAAACTGTCCTTACTGAGTTTTCTGATCCCAATCCCTTCAAAGTCCTTCACGTTGGCCATCTCTACACTTCTATTGTAGGTGATGCCATTTCACGGCTCTTAGAAAATGCTGGCGGCAACGTTAAACGTTTAAACTTTGGCGGGGATGTTGGCTTACACGTTGCTAAAAATCTCTACATCTTAAAAGATCAAGACGAAGAAGTCGCCGCCCTGAGCGCCCTGCCAGACAACCCAGCCCGTACTGCTAAAATTGCCGAGCTACTTGGCCGCTGCTACGTGGCAGGTACCCGCGCTTACGATGACGACGAGGCCGCCCACACAGAGATTACCAAATTAAACAAGCTAATCTATCAGATTTCTGAAAATGGCCCTGAATATATCTATCAAGATTTAGATAAAAACCCTGCATATGCCGATTATTCAGCAGAAGACGTCACCAAAATTGCCCGGCTCTACTGGTGGGGTAGAACCATCAGCTACCAATATTTTGCTGATTTTTATGCTAGCCTCGGCTTAAAATTTGACGAGTTTATCCCAGAGTCTACCGTCGCTGGGCTTGGCAAAGATAAAGTCTTAGAAAATACCCCTGGTACTTACCAAAAATCCGATGGCGCCATTATTTTTAAGGGCGAAGATTACGGCTTCCATACCCGTGTATTTATTAATAAAGAAGGCCTCCCTACCTACGAGGCAAAAGACGTCGGCCTGATTTTTAAGAAAGCTGCCAAGTATCATTTTGACAAATCCATCGTCATCACCGGCGATGAGCAAAAAGAATATATGCGCGTCGTCATGAAAAGTATTGAACAATACGCCCCAGAGCTCATCAAGAAATCCACCCACCTAACTCATGGCATGGTTAAGCTCCCCGGCGCTGTTAAAATGAGCTCCCGAAAGGGCAACTTCCTCCGCGCCATAGATATTATTAACCTCGTAAAAGAGACCTTAAAGCAAGAATATAATTCAGAAGACGAAAAAATTGCACTTGGCGCTATCAAGTACGCTTTTCTCAAAGCTAAACTAGGTGGCGACATCGAGCTAGACATTAAAGAATCTATTTCCATGACTGGCAACTCCGGCCCATACCTCCAATACTCCGCCGTCCGCGCCAAGAAGATTTTAGAACGGAACCGTCAGGGTTCACTGAACAATGAGTCTGCTCCCCTTGGCAAAAGTTACAACGTTTACCTATCTGAAGAACGACCAGATCATAGGAGTTCTGAAGATAGGCTAAACGTTGTAACTTTTGTGAACTCAAGGCGGAGCATGGCTCGTTCAGTGAACCCTGACGGTCCGTTCAAAGAAGATTGTGGGCTCTATGAGCGTACACTTACTAAAAAGCTCACAAACTATCCTGTAGTCTTGCAAGAAGCCACCGCCGACCTTGCCCCGCACAAACTCGCAACGTATTTATATGACCTAGCTCAAGAATTCAGCCGCTTCTACGAGCATTGCCCCGTCGCCGGTTCCGAGAACGAAGCTACGAGGAGAAAAATCGTAGAACAATATCTAAAAACCATCACGCATGGCCTTAATATACTTGGGATAGAAATCCCAGAAAGGATGTAAATGACAAAAGCCACTCTCCTTTGGGTAGATTTAGAAATGACCGGCTTAATCCCCGGAAAAGATAAAATCCTAGAGGTTGCCGCCATCGCCACTGACTGGGATTTGAATGAAATCGCTAGCCTCACCGCCGTAGTAAAAGTAGACGACAATATTATCAAAGACCGCATGGTTGGCGAATTCTGGGAACAAAACAAAGAATCAAGAGATGGCCTCATCGCCCAAAACAAAGACGGCGAAGATATAAAAAATGTAGAACAAAAGCTTCTAAATTTCCTAGATGAAAACTTTGAGAAGCAGAGCATTAAAACCGATAGCAAATGCAAAAATAAGATTATTCTGGCTGGCAATTCCATCCATCAAGACCGTAAGTTTATTGATATAGAGTTCCCAAAATTATCCGAAAGGCTCCACTACCGTATGCTAGACGTCTCCGCCTGGAAAGTTTATTTTGAGGGTGCTCTCCACCAGAAATTTGCCAAAAGGGAGGCTCACCGCGCCCTAGACGACATTAAGGGTAGCATAGATGAGCTAAAATTCTATCTCAGCTTTATGAAAGGTAAAAACCATGATTAATCTAGCCGAAATCTCTGGGCTTGGCGCTTATACTAAAAAGTCTGAATCTATCAAAGACGCCAAATCATCCGCTAAAAAATCTCGTACAATTTTTTACCCAAAAGATAGCGAAAAAGCCTTCCTAGTAGAAAACGCCCAAACCATAGAGCTCCGCTGCGACCAAAAGCTTGCCAAGCTCCTCCTAGAAAAATACGAATCCGTTATGGCAAGCCGCTACTTTGGTAAAAACGGCATAGAAATTGTCCTAAGCGGCCAACTCACCGAAAACGAAATCCAAGACCTAATCCGCCTAAGCTACAACCTAACAACCAGTATCAAATAGTATTTGCAGGCGGCGGACAGCGTTCAGAAAAGCCAATTACAAATTCTTGCTAAGCTTTCTTAAGAGAATCTCTAATCTCTTTAAGTAGTTTCACCTGCTGCGCTTGTATGTCATCATCCTTCTTTTCTTCTGCAGCTTCTTCAGCCTTCTCTTTCTTTTCTGCCTTTTCTGCCAAAGCTTTAGCGCGAGCCTTCATTCTGTTCATACCTTTTACTACTAAGAACAAAGCAAAGGCTACTACCAAGAAATTCACAACGTTTTGTAAGAAATTACCATAAGCAATCACCGCTTGGTCGCCAGTCCCAAAGAAGTTATCAATCTTAAGCGATAGCCCAGAAAAATCTACACCGCCAATCAAAAGTCCTACGACTGGCATGATAATGTCATTCACGAGCGAAGTCACAATCGCCGTAAAGGCCGCACCAATCACCATACCTACGGCGAGATCCATTACGCTGCCTTGCGAGATAAAAGTTTTAAATTCCTCTATAAAACCATTCTTTTTTGCCATAAAAACTCCTAACTTACTGTTTTAATTTTACCACATTTTAGACATTTTGCAGCTGTTTTATCTCCCTTAAAATCTCATTGGTCTTTTCTTCATCATCCTCTACTTCCGCGAGCTCTGCCGTTAATTCTTCTACTTTCATTCGCTTCACGATTTTATCGTATCTAGCACTCAGCTCCTCCGCCTCTTTCGCCAGCGTTCTCTCATCATATTTCCCATATTTCGTTTCAAAAATCATATTTAATTCGTCTAGCTTCGTCTCATCGCTTGGGATTTCATAATTTAGTTTGGCCCCTGCCGCACCACCAAAGAGCTGGATAGAAAGCAAGGAATCCTTCATTTTATTATAGGCTATCTGTTCTGCACTTGGCCGCTCGGTTTTTACCTGTTTAAATCTCTTTGGCCGTGGGCTTGGCAGCTTCTTCGCCTTCAAATCTTCCACCGTTACATCTAATCTTTTAGCCACCAATTGCTCATAATGTTTTTTCTCTACCGGATCTGTTAAGTAGGAAATCAACCTCATTGCTACATCTGAATACTCTTTTTTACCACCTGCCGTATTCAGATTTAACTTCTCCTCGTATCTTTCTAGCAAGAAATCTACCGCTGGTTTATAATGTTCTACTGCATCTTGCCAAAGTTTTGCATCTTTTTGGATTAATTCATCCGGATCTTTACAGCCATGATAATCTGATATCACCGACAGGGAAATACCCAACGCCCCCGCCATATTAATTGCTCGCTCTGTTGCTCTTAGTCCCGCTTCATCCCCATCATAGGCCAGCCGTACGTCAGATGTTAACCGGCTCAAAATCTTCAAGTGCTGCTCCGTCATCGCCGTACCAGATGTCGCCACCGCCGTCTTCACCCCCGCTTGGTGCGAAGAAATCACATCCATATTCCCCTCTACGATCACTACATAATTCTTTTCTCGTATGGCCGGTTTTGCCTGATAAAGCCCAAAGATAAACCGCGATTTATTAAAGAGTAGCGTTTCCGGAGTATTTAGATACTTTGGTTCAGATTTATCTAGCACTCGCGCCGTAAACCCTATCACTACCCCATTAGTATCTATAAACGGTACCATCATCCGCCCCCGGAATAAATCCCCGCCGTATTGGTTTAAAAGCCCCGCATCCGAGAGCTCAGCCTGTCGATAGTTTTTAGTCGCCAAGAATTTCGTCAGCGCCCTCCCAGAGCGCGGGGAATAACCAATTCTAAACTCCTTCACTGTTGCCTTATTCATGTTTCGCTTATAAAACACGTATTTACAAACCTCTTGGTTTTTAGACAACGCAAACTGGTAATATTTTGTAGAAAGCTCCAAGGCCTCTCTCGCCCGCACCTTGCGCTGGGCAATCTTTTTGTCATCCCCTCCATATTTCTTTAGCTCTACCCCCGCCCGTGCCGCCAGTTTTTCCAATGCCTCTCTAAAAGAAATCCCCTCCACCTCCATTATAAAAGTAAAAATGTCTCCACCCTTATTCGCCGAGAAATCGTGCCAAATCCCTTTTTCTGGAGAAACCATAAAACTAGGCGTCTTATCCACCCCCCATGGAGAACGCCCTTTTAAGCTCCGTCCGGCCCTTTTAAGCTCAATGTAATCACCCACCACATCTTCAACCGGCAATCTCGCCTTGATTTCTTCTTTAGTTTCTTCCATACTTCTGTTATAATTATAACATATGGCAAATGATATTGAGTACCTCAACCAGATAGCACAGGACAACCGTGCCATCTCCAAGAAGGCCGATAGTGGCTTCCCGATTGAGCCTAAGTGGCTTAAAATTATCGGCGCCGCCATTCTAGGAGTAATTGTTATTATGATTATTGGTTCCATCCTAGGGGGCCTAGGTAATGCCGAACGTGACACTCTAGACCGTATCTATGCCCGCACCCGCAATCTCAACGAATCCATTAGTGAGTACGATGAGAAAGTCAAATCCTCAGAGCTCCGCTCTATGGGCAACTCTCTTGCCGCCGTCCTTACCGAGACTAATTCCAAAGTAGGTAATCTCTTGACTTCCGAGTTTGGCGCCGATGGCGCTGAGCCGCGTGATGAAAACATCACCACAGAAGAAGCTAATCATATCCAGGAAGTCAATTCTAATTTAAATTACGGCCGCATCAACGGGCTTATGGATCGCTACTTCGTCCGCGAGATGTCACGCGAGATTGTCTTACTTATGACCTTGGAGACAGATGCCATCAGCGAGACAAACAAAGCCTCCGTCAAAGAGGCTCTCTCAAGCTCCTGGAACAACCTAAGTAAGCTCTCCGCCCAGTTTAACAGCTACGCCAACCCAGCAGACTAAAACAAAAACTCGCCCATGTAGAGCGAGTTTATTTATTGGTTTTTACTTGTCAATTAAGCTTACAAGCTTAAGCAAAGCCTCTGCTCGTTGCTTGTCATCAGAAATAGCCCTTGCTGCCTCGAGCGCCTTTGGGATAAAGCTCTTGTCGTGGCTGGATTCTACTACGGCTACAATAATCCCAAACTGGCGGTCTGCAGAAAGCCCAGCCTTATCAATAATCGGAACAAGCTCTTTTAGTGCAGTCTCACGCACGACGCCTAGATCGTCAGAAGCTGACTCTGTCTTGTACGCATTGTCCATACTTCCGCTCGTACCCGTCATACGGTCTAAATCAGAGGCTGGCTCTGGCGGATTCACGGTCGCGCCATCCATTGGCGGCATCCCAAAATCATTAGTCTGCGGCGCCGGCGGCTCTCCTAAATTCACTTGCATATTGTTTTCTTCTACTACAGGAGCAGACGAATTATCCGCACCAGCAGAAATCTCGTCTATCGCCTTCTGTAAATCGTTATTACCAAATTGGTCCATATCCCACCTTTTTCTTTTCTATTAATTAATACAACCTTATATTATCTCTAGTATACCACAAGCATTTTTTTCTTACAAGCCTAAATTCTCAAAAAGTTAATTAATTTATCAATAAAATCTAGTTTTACTGCTTCCATCGGTAGATGTGCGCCAAAGGCATCTACAATCTGTTCACCTTGTTCAGCAGGGAAATACACCTTTACCCGCCCAGAGAACCTCTTGCGCGGAGTAAGTACAATCGCAAAATTACCACCTTCTGCCAACACCCCGAAAGCCCGATAATCGACAAAGTTGTATTTCCTTGTGCCCTCAAAAAGTCCAGTACTGTCTAACCGGTATTTTAAGTCTCTCGCCGGTCGTACCGAATAAATAATCAGCGCCAACACTGATACCACTATTAAAGCAATAAACGTCCACCATCTCTGCCAAACACCAAGTGCCACAAAAGCTAACCCTACTAAAACCAGCCCCACATACCATCCGGTCTTCTTATCTCTCTGGACATACTCTTTTGCTTGCCAGGTAATAGATTTTCCGTTCATGTTTATATTATACTACAATTTAGTTTCCACCAACACTATTCTGGAAACCTGGTAACAACCATCTTAAGGCAAAATATAGTACTGCCCAAATTACCATCCCAATCACAATCTGGAAAATCCGCATTTTAGCCTTTGCCATTTGTTGTTCATTGTCTTTTGCTGTCGCATATTGAATGCCGGCAATTACAATCCCTATTGTACCCAAAATGCCTACGCCAAAGGTCATCACAGTTAATATAACGTTTAAAACTAAATATATCCCATCGCCATTTTCGCCACTTACACAGCCAAAGAGATTAGTATCCACAGAACCTTCTGGGCAAGCCGCGAAAACTGGCGTTGTCAAAAGTGCCCCCAAGCCCATCATCATAGCTAAGCTCAACCCTGTCTTTAAATATCTTTTCATAGGCTACCTCAAATACTCATGTAGTTTTTTAGTATCTTTATGCTTACGCAACTTAGAAAGTGCTTTCGCCTCTATCTGGCGGATACGCTCTCGTGTCACCGAAAACTCTGCCCCCACTTCCTCCAGCGTATGTGGGCGGCCGCCCCCTACGCCAAAGCGTAATTTAATAATTTTCTGTTCACGATCAGATAGCGTACTAATAATCTCTGCAAGTTGCTCCTTTAGCAACTGATTTGCCGCAGAGTCTTCTGGTGAAATCCGCTCCTCATCTTCTACAAAATCGCCCAGTACCGAATCTTCGTCATCGCCGTCTCTCCCCACTGATTGGTCTAGAGAAGCAATGTCTTGTTTAATCTTCATTACGTAAGCCACTTTCTCTGGCTCCATATCCATCTCTTTTGCGATTTCGTCAATGGTCGGCTCGCGGTTGAGCTCTTGCGTAAGCTTCCTGGTAGCACGAAGCACCTTATTAATCGTCTCCACCATATGTACAGGAATACGAATTGTCCTCGCCTGGTCTGCAATTGCCCGCGTAATCGCTTGGCGAATCCACCAAGTGGCGTAGGTACTGAACTTAAAGCCCTTATCTGGATCGAACTTCTCTACTGCCTTTAAAAGCCCCGTGTTACCCTCTTGAATTAAGTCAAGAAAATCAAGCCCTCGCCCAGAATAACGTTTAGCGATGCTTACCACCAGGCGCATATTGGCCTCCACCATTTTATCCTTAGCTTTTTTATCGCCTTTAGCGGCTTTTTTAGCAAGCTTTTGCTCTTCGTCTAATTCTAGTAGTGGGATCTTGCCAATCTCCCTAAGATACAATCGGACAGAATCGTCAGCAAAATCGTCGACGTTGTCCACCGTAATTTCTAGCTCTTCATCCGAGAGCTCCTCTTCCTCTGCCAAATCACCAATTTCTGGCTCCACATCTAGCAGATTTGCATTCAAAATATCTTCTTTGTCCTGATTCATTTAATAATATTATAATGATTTTTATGTAAAAAGCAAGATAATACAAATACCCTTGTTGTTATTACGTGATAATGTCGTAGTAGATTGTTACGAGAAAATGTCGCAATCGTCGTTCATAATTTAATGTATGAAGGAAATAACATTATCAATGAAAGAACAAGAAAAACTGGCAATTATCATTCGTTATAGTGATGGAGTGATT
>JAFUCF010000028.1 GCA_017459845.1 Candidatus Saccharimonadota bacterium | reverse complement strand
TTAATTCATTCATGGTGTATAATGTCTCCATGTCACCTTTCTGCTAATTATTAGTTAATGTTCTAAATAATATTTTAACTAGTGGAGGGTGACATTTTAATAAGTTAATATATATGGTGACATTATCATAAGTTAATAACAATATGCCCCAAAAGTACTTTACTTTTTATTCTTTTCATGCTAAAATGAACTACGGGCTTAAAAGGCCCTTTGTTCTTTTACATCCATATCTGCAAAGGGGGTTTAAATGCATGAAAAATTTAAAAACTTAATTCTTTTCGCAGGAGTAGATCGAAAAGAGTACGAAGAAACTGTAATTCCAAGAAGTAACGAAGACAACCGAATCATGGTCAACACCGTTTCATTTCTTGCTGTCATCCTTATCACCGCAATGTTTATCTCTGCCATGTTCGTAGAGGGCGTCCGCATGAACCAAACGGCTTATGGAATTGGCGCATTAGTATCTTTTGCGCTCTTCCTTACTTCAGTATTGTTTACCAAGAGATATAGCGTTTTAATCATGCCACTAGTCTATATCTCTTATTTCATTTTCTTCACCTACGGAATAATAATCGGTACAATAACTGATCCTGACCAAAAAACGGTTACCTTTATGGTAATGCTAGTATTCTTACCGATGTTATTTGTGCATCGGCCGATTCATTCGGTTTTAGTAATTGTCATTCACGTTTTCGTATTTATAGTTTTATGTCTTAAATATAAAACTGGAAACGTACTCGGGAATGACATTATCGATGCAATAATCTTCGGCATACTTGGCATGACTAGCGGCACCATTGTCGCTCGCATTAAAGTAAAAGGATACATCATGGAAGCCCAACTCAAAAAAGTTAGCCGTATTGATAAGCTCACGGAGCTTAACAACCGCAACGCTTACGAGTTAGATCTCTACACTATCCCAGAGCAATGTGACCATTCACTTTCTTGTGTCTACGTAGATGCTAATGGCTTAAAACGGCTAAACGATATACGCGGGCATAAGTATGGCGACGAGCTCCTAAAATGTATTGCTAGGAGCATCGTTGAGGTATTCGGCAAGAAATACTCTTATCGCTTTGGCGGCGACGAGTTTGTCATTTTCATCCCCGATTGTGACGATATCAAAGCCGAAGTCAGAATACTCGTCGCAAACATTGAAAGCAAGGGGTATCACATTTCAGTCGGATGGGATAGTTGCAAAATAGATCGTCTGTCTATGACTACCTTAATCCATAACGCAGAAACCATGATGTATAAAAAGAAAGCAGAATATTACCGCAAAGAAAAGAACGATCGCAGAAATCGGATGTAAAAAGTACCTTAGAGAGCCGCAAAAAGCGGCTCTTTTTACGCCGTCATAATTGTTCGATTCCGCGTTTCATCGTACACCACATACTCCGGCCGTACGGCAACATACGTATACTCTTCAAAGACTTCTGGATTACTAAAATCGTATATAGCATCCTCAGCCTCTGGTGCTACAAGCGGCCCCTTACCCTCTGGCTCATATTGTGCGATATAAGCCCAATATTCCACCTCATTCAGCGCAATCTGCATATTTTCTGGCGTATAGCCCGTGTATTTCGCAAGATAGTCCACAAAAGATAACTCGTTATCCGATACTACCAGCCCTTGTTCTTCGGCAAACAGCTGTACCGGCGAGATGTAATCTTGCGAAGAAGTTTGCATATAACGATCGTCCGCTACATAGCTTTGAGCATACTTCATAAATTCATCCCAAGACTCAAGATTAATGTCTGTGAAGCTCGTTGTTGCTTCGCCATTCGAATCTAGTGATACAACCTCTAATTTTTTATCTTGAGCTTCGCCGCGCGCTACACAGTTTGCACCGGAACTCCAGCCAATTGTCACGATTTGTTTTTCACCCTCAAATATTTGTAAAATATCACCAAGAATCGGGATGGCATTAAGCAACCCACCAAGTACCGTACTATCTGTAGTTTGCGATTCGGCGGTCATAATATTTTGGTCTATCTGCCCAAACGGGGAACTGCGATAATCGCAATAAGCAATAAACTTCCCAAGCATGGAATCTGGCTCTATTATTTCTACGCCATCCGCAGAATCAGTAGACTTCCCATTTTTATCTTGTTTCAATATATTGCCATTAGCATCTTTCTTGAAGGAGCCATTATTATTTAAGAATACAAACACTTCTTCTGGATCTAATGCGCGCGAGGCCTCTTGATCCGTAATATAAAGCACCTCGCAAGACGCATCGCCAATCGCCTGAATACTACCAAACTTTAAGTTTTCACAATCATCTCGCATTTGGTTGGCAAAATAAGATACCTTCTCTACCGCCGAAGCCGCTGGCATCAAACTAGAAAATGACGCCGTCGCTAAATTAGTCAGCGCTGAGGCGGCAGAAGTCAGGCTCGGCATTTCTATGGCCAGTAATGATAGTTTAGACATAATCGAGCCAAGAAATGTGTGTGAAGAAGATGTATCAAACGGATTTTTTGTCTCGCGTACTAACTCTGCCTCATCCGCTAATGCCACTTTATAGCTATCAAAGAATTCCTCCGCCTTAGCCTTTGTTGCCGGAGTACCACCACCTTCTTGGAAATTACCACCATTATATTTGACCGCGCCAAGATACACACATGCACCACTATTTGGCCCAGCTACTTCTGTACAAAAATCCGATTTTGCATTTTTAACTAACATTTCTGTCAGGGCACTTACTGCAACAGAAGCCCCAACGCCAACCCCAATACTAATCGCAAGCTTCCCGACAGAGAACGTGCCGAGCGTAGCAATATTCGCCACAAGAGAAACTGCCGCCGTCGCTATATTGGCAATCGCGCAACCCATAATCATATTAGCGCTCGTGCTTATCCCGCCTAGCAAATCGCTTTTCATAATTGCATCTGTGCTAAATAGTTTTACATCCTCTGCTTCCTTATTTGGAGTATATATTCCGCCCGAGAGAGCCCATTTCATTTGCTCAGACTGGAGCATCGTCAGCCCATTACTATCTTTTTGTACCATCAAATTAGCCGAGGCATTAATCGGAGATTCATTCCCATACCCAGCCTTCACCTTATCCACCGATTCGGCTAACGCCGAAAACGCGCCTCTTGCATTCTCAAAAGCAATTACCAGCTTCGCCGCCGTCACCGCCGACGCCACTGCCGCCGCCCCACAAACCGCACTCGTCGTAATCCCCGCAATGTCGTTAATCATATCAGCATAACTTCTACGCAGCGTATCAGCGTCTTGGCCAGCACTAATTTTCCTTTGTTCGCCCGGCACAGTTTCTGTGCCACTTTCATCGCCAACCGTTTTGGCCGTTTGCTCATCTATATTTCCAGCCGTAGTTGGCTTTCTAGCTTCAATCACATCATGCAGCCGCGCCGTCTGCCCCTCCGCATCATAGACCTTGTTTATCCACCCCGCAAATAGATTTTTCGTTAGGTTATGGCTATTTAAAAAGTTTGCCACCGTGACATCGATGTGCGCCGCAATTCTACCCAAAAAACTTCGCGCCCCCCGGTTCATTTTGTTTCTAAATTCTGCATCCTCTCTATAGACCGCAGCGTACTCATCCGCCGTCACAGTGCGCACTGTACCATCGGCTTGCCGGTATTTAAGTACGGTATTTCCCCCGCTCGTGTCCACCTCTACACCTTCTGCAGCCAGTCTACTTTTAGTCCGCTCGGAGTTTACTGAGCGCCGAAATCTCGTCGTAGAAGAACCAAACAACCCTTTAATCTCGGTAGTGTATTTAGTTTCCCCCTCCATATTAAACATCCACCGTACTAATTTCGGCATCCTAGCCGACCGCGCCGTAAACGAGCCATCTGTCATTTCCGTCAAAGACTCAATCACGTGGAAGGGCATCATCACTTGTGAAAACCCCACGCCAACCAACATACCGCCGATTATCGCAATAATCGCAAAAATCGGGACGCGCGTTTTCATAAAGCTCCCGCCGCTGCTCTTACCCTTAGCCCCATTAAGCGCCACTGCCGCTTCTACCGCACCACGATACAACCCCTCTCTCTTATTAGCCCGCTCTGCCGTGCTAGTTTTAGTCTGTTCTTCAACGCCAGGCTTCTCACCATTGTTGCCTATGCCATCATTAAGCGCGCCGTCATCATTATAAATATCGTCGCTCGCCGCCTCCTCATTTGCACGCAAAACCTTCTCCGCACTATCCGGAAACTCATCTGTTTTAGCGTCATACTGACCATAGGTCTGATATCTCGGCATATGCTTATATTATACACCGTTTATGCTTTTCTGTACATCAAAAAGCGGGGTGGATACCCCCGCTTTTAATTACTCGTATCTCAACGCGTCGATTGGGTTTTTCTTAGCCGCCCGCCGGGCTGGTAAAGTCCCCGCAAGAAAAGCGATGAACATGATAATCAAGGTAATGATTAGCATATTTAGCGGGTTAAACTTTACCAGGTCAAACGTTGGGAAATCTGCCAAGAACGTCTGGTGAGCCACTTCATTGCCAATTAAGCCGATCGCCATAGAGACGGCAATGCCAAATACTGAGCCCCAGAACCCAAGTAAAATCGCTTCGCAAGAAAAGCTCAAGAAGATTTTAGCGTTAGAAAGCCCCATTGCTTTCATCAAGCCAATCTCGCGCGTGCGCTCTTGTACCGACATAAACAGGGTATTAATAATGCCAATCGAGGCGGCAATTAGAGCAATTGCACCAAAGATGCTAAAGACTACTAAGATTGCATCAAAGAACGTTCTAATCATCCCCACCTCGTCATCAATTGTCATGGCAATTAGCCCAATTTTCTTTAGTTCTTCCTTTATCTCATCCACTTTATTTGGCTCTACTTGGGCGGTCGCCTGGAAGGCATGGCGCTTAGTTTCTTCTGGCATCCCCTCCGTAGAAAGCTGGTAAATCGCATCATTTAGTGCTAAATTGGCCCGCATCCCGCCAGTCGCCATCACGCCCGGGGCCTGTACTGCCACTACCTTTGCATCCACAAATTTTAGACAATCTTCACGTTTTACTGCTGTATAGCACGCAATGGTATTCGGCACCGCAAAGGTAACCGTCTCGCCAATAGCCTCCTCGTCGCTATTATATCCCAAAGCCTTTACATACGCCTCTGTTAGCGCCACCTCTGGCTCGCTAGATGTAGAATCCGGCTTGCGCCCTGCCGTTACGTCTAAATTGACATTGCCACGTGGCATCAAATTTAAACTCGTAACTGCATACTTTTTGTCCGAGCCCTTTTTTGTGACGTATTCTGGCGTCGCAAAATAAATCAAATCTATCGATTCTACGCCCGGGATTTTACTAGCTTTTTCAATTTGCTCATCCGTGATGTATGATGAATTCTGCCCGTTACTACTTTTTTCTTTGTATTCTTGCACCTCAGAGGTGTTCATCATGGAAGAAAATGTATCTACCGCCTCGGTCGTCATAATTTCCAAGTAGCCATCGCCGCCCGCACTTTCTACCTGGCGGTCGATAAAATCATTTACTCCAGAGTTAATCGCCGAGTTTAAGATAATTGTAAAACTACCAATAAAGACCGCTAAAATCGTTAAGAACGTCCGCGTCTTATTCCTAAATAAATTTGAATTAGCCGAGGAGATAATATCTAAAAGTTTCATTATTTTGCCTCCTTTTCATTTGCTCTTTTTACTCTTGCCGCCTCTTTTTCGCGCCGCTCTGATGCCTTTGCTTGTGCATCCTTCCGCACCGCGCTATCAGAAATAATTTTACCATCAGAGATTCTGACGATTCTTTTACAAAGCTTTGCCAAATCCTCGTCGTGCGTAACAATAATCAACGTCACCCCGCGTTTTTCATTCAGCGCGAATAAAAGGTCTGTAATTTTATCGCCCGTCGCCGAATCTAGGTTACCCGTCGGCTCATCTGCAAAGATAATTTTTGGATTATTAACAATCGCCCGTGCAATACAAACCCTCTGTTTCTGCCCACCAGAAAGGTCTGTAGATTTGTTCTTCGCCTTTGACTCTAAATCCACAATTTTTAAAGCCTCTAGCGCCATTTTCTTACGTTTAAAACGCGAAACCCCGGCAATTTTAAGCGGCAAAATTACATTTTCAAGTACCGTATCGTTTGCATTCATGAAAAATTGCTGAAATACAAACCCAAACCGCGAATTACGCAGTTTATTCAGTTGTCTTTTTGAGAGCTTAGTAGCATTCTGGCCATCAATTTCTATCGTGCCCTTCGTTGGCGTATCAAGCAGCGCCAAAAGATGCATCAAGGTAGACTTACCGGAGCCAGATTTCCCCACAATCGCCACCGATTCTCCCTCGTTAATATCTAGATTAATCCCATCAAGCGCCGTAAAAGCTGCTGATTTCTTCCCATATATTTTCGTTAAATTTTTTGCTTCAATAACTTTTCCCATATGTTAGAATTATACTATATGAGCGCAAAAAAGTTAAGATTAGTTGTCGTCCGTCATGGCGAAACTCCAGCTAATCTCACGGGTGTCGTCACTGGCCGTTCGGAAGACAGTCTAACTGAAAACGGCCGCGAACAAATGCTCAAAGTGCGAGGCGATTTACTCCATCTCCAAGCTAAATCGTTAGGCTCAAAGCTTCATCTTTTTAACGCCGTTTATGCCTCGCCGATGAAACGTTGTGTAGAATCAGCCCAAATCGTCGCGCCAGAATATACGCCAATTTACGATAATCGTCTTGCCGAGCGAGACCTCGGGGAGCTTGAAAATTACACTATAGACGAGCTTTGGGAGCAACCGCTCTGGAATTCTCTAGAAGTCACCCATATGAGCAGTGGCGCCGAAACTCTTTTGTCTGGCTTAGAACGAGTGAAAAGTTTTTTGAAAGATTTAAGAGCCGCGTACCCGGACGGTGGGGAAATCCTACTTATTACACACTCCTTTATTTCGCGCTGTCTTTTTATTATTACAAACAATATTACAGATGCAGAAGCCATGAATAGCTTCACCCACCCAAACTCTGAGATAAAAATTTATGAACTCTAGTTCAAACAAAGGACTAGGCTTGCCCAGCCTTAATCGGCATATCTTGTAAAAACACCAATTTCTTGTATAATATCCCCATGAAGCTTCCGCAAATAATCTCAGATAATCCCGCTCAAATAGAAAAGCTTGTACCCGGCGGCCAAGGGATTGCTACTATGAAAGACGGCATCAAAGGCTTTTTTTGGAACGCCCTCCCTGGTGAAATTATTACAAAATATGAAATCACCAAACAAAAATCGCATTACTTTGAAGCCACTGCCCTGGAAATAGCACAACCCTCAAAGCATCGCATCCAGCCTAAAGATCCTTGCTATCTTTCCACCTCCCCCTGGCAAATCATGGATTACGATTATGAGTTAAAGCAAAAATCTCTTTTACTAACGGAAATCTTTCGACAACAAGACGTACCAAATTTGCTAGACATATCTAAAACCCAAGTATCTACAGATGCTCAAGATTTTTTCTACCGCAATAAAATGGAATATTCCTTGTATTATGACTATTCCGACGAAAAGCTCCATCTAGGCTTTCATAAACGCGGTACTCACCGCAAAATCAAAGTAGACAGCTCCAGCATAGAGCGCCCAGAGATTTTTCAGAAAGCGACCGAGATTGTCGCCGAGCTCAATGCTCGCCACGCCGATGGCCGTGCCTACCAATCATTACTGCTCCGTACCAACCAAAACGGCAAAGTCTCAGGCGGCTTATATGAGAACCACCAGCCACACCCAGCCTTCCAAAATCTCACCGATACCATCCTTGGCCGCGAGTACTCATATTCGCCTAACGGATTTTTCCAAATCAACCTCCCAGTTTACGAAATGGTTTTACGAGAAATCATGCCATACGTCACTACCGAAAATGTCTTAGATCTCTACGCTGGCGTCGGCACTATTGGCCTCTCCATTGCCAAAGACAAAAACCTTACACTGGTAGAGATTGACAAATCCGCCTTCGCCGAGCTAGAAAGAAATATTCGTCTACTAAATGTTAGTGAGACCAATACTACCTTTAAGGATTTTTCTTCGAGGCAGGCCCCGATGTCAAAAATACCAAACGCCTTCCTTGCTAAGTCTGAAGATGTAACAGATTTCATCAAGTCCGACCAAACCGTCATTGTTGATCCGCCCCGCGCCGGCCTAGATATTAAACTAACAGAAAAACTACTTAAAACGCTCCCAGCTACTATTATCTATCTTTCCTGCAACCCTATTACCCAAGCCCGCGACATCAAAATCCTAACAGAAAAATATAATATTATTAAAATCCAGCCTTTCAATTTTTTCCCCCGCACTCCGCATTTAGAAAACCTCGTAATCTTAAAGGCCAAGTAAAAACGGGGCCAAAAGCCCCGTTTTAAAACAAAAGAACAATTCTTACTGCAAGAACACGGTGCCTGCACCGCCGCAACGGTGGCAAGGGATTTTCGTCCCATATTGTACGCCAGTCCCGTTACAAGCCGGGCATTTTACACGTTGTGCGCAACCGCATCTATTCGCTTCGCTTTGCGATGGATACGGTCTCTTACATCTTGGGCAACAATACGTAGCCATCCATATCACCCCCTCACTGGCTATGACGTGCTACTATTATACAAATAACACCGTATTTTGTCAACTAAAATCTGCTAAGCCCCTACACTCCGTATCTTTTTCTATTAGTTTCTTTACAAATTCTTTGATATCTTTCAACCCCTTAGTCTTGTCCTTTTCTATAAATAATTCTGCATCATTCACAAAATCCAGACTTACAATCTCGTGATAAACCGCCGAAATCAACCGCTTTAGCTCAGTTTCGTCCTTATCATTAAATTCATATACTTTGTCGTGCACCTCATCATACCCGTCTGGCTTCACAAAGAGAATATGCCCCCGCGCTACTTTATACTTAGCATAAGCCGGCGAAAGATTAAGTAATAATTTATAAACCCCTAGCTGCATTTTGTATTTATATAGTGTGTCGTTGGCGTCCCATTTATCCAAGTGGAAATTAGAAGTTTTAAAATCATAAAGCTCGATAGTTTTAGTTTCTTCATCAATATTAATATGGTCTACCACGCCCGTAATTGGCACATCGCCGATTTGTAAATGCTCCGAGAAGAAACTGATCTCCGCAAAAGCATTTTTCGCCCTGAGGATTGGCCCAAACTTTTTCAGGCTTTTTTCTAGCGCTACCGTGCCACGCTCCAACATAAATTTTTGGTCTTCTGATGATACTGGCTGGTTTATCGCCTCCGAGCGGAAAAACTCAATTGCTTCCTCATCGCTAATGTGTTCTCGCGTAACTTTCTCAAATACCGCATGGATAAGCGTACCAAAAATTACCGAGCTATCCGCCGGCTCGCGCGGAGCCAACAGAATTTTAGTCTTATAAAACTCCGCCGGCCCACCATAACGAACGTCAATAAACGAAGTAAGATCTGACGCTGTCAAATGGTAATTCTCCACTCGCTTCTTTAAAATCGGCATCAAATCTGGCGTCATATTTTTATAAGCCGCAATCCAAGAAAGGCGCAAATCCGTCTGTTTTTTCGCCTCCTCCAAATCATCATAGTGCGTAAAAACCTCGCCCACAAATGGAGAGACTAGCCTGCCATCTTCTTCATGCTCCTCTAAATATTCTAGACGCTTTGGCGTCTTGCCGGCAAAATCCGTTAAGGCATTAGTCATAATTAGGTTAGCTTTTGCCCTCGTGGTTGCGACAAAGAGTAGCCTCAACCTTTCATCATCCGTCACGCCCGTATGACGAATCTGCGCCAAGTTTACCGGCAAAACCAACAAATTGTTGTTACCTTTGCCCTTACCCCAAGACATATCATCTACCGCAATCATAAAAACATATGTAAACTCTAGGCCTTTAGACTTGTGCGCCGTCAAAATTTGCACCGCATCATCCGCCTCGCTATATGGGCTAGTATTCGCCAGCGCAACATCCGCCTCCTCATAGTCCATCACAAAGCGCGCCAAATCAAGAAGCTTCGGCTGTTCCACCTTTTTCAAATAGCCAGAAAGCGCCGACCTCAGCACATTCAAGTTTTCATATAGTGAGAACTCTGCATAATCTGGCTGCTCCTTAGTATAATAATCTAAGAACGGTGATTTCAACCCATCCGCCACTTCTACCGTACCCACGATATAATCTAGCATTAGCTCAAGCGGCGCTTCATGAGATTTTTGTATTAGTGCCGCTAGAAGCCCACCCAAGCTTTGTATCTTCTCGTCGTCTGCTTCTGTGAAATAATCTAGCGCCGCCTTTTTATTGTCGCGTCTTGCCGCCTTAATTGCCGAAAGTGGCGAAATCCCAAAACAAGGGAATGATAAAATTGGTAAAATCATATGCTCTACCGGCTGATTGTCCGCCACGCCCTGGATAAATTTTGCCAACGTAATAATCTCTCCTACCTGGCGGTCTAAAAACAAATTATCACGTTTCTCGTAAGCCACATAAACACCATCATGCGCTTTAAGATAAGGGAGCACCGGCGCAATGTATTTATGCTTTGGCGCAATAATTGCAATTTCTTTTTGCGGCACACCAGATTTCACCAGCTCGGCAATTTTTTCTGCCACCCAATAATATTCACCATCAGAAGATAGAAATTCGTGCCGCTCTATCGCCTTAGTGTCAAACTCGCGCTCGGCCACCAAGTTTTTATCAATGTTATACATCTTGGCAAAACTGCTTTCTAGCTGATCGGCAATCTTACGTGAGAGTTTTAAGATCTCTGCCGTAGAACGATAGTTTTCTTTTAGCGTAATTACCTTCGCATTGTAGTGATTTTGATATTCAATAAAATTGGATGCATTCGCCCCCTGAAATTCAAAAATCGCCTGGTCATCATCACCTACCGCCATCACCAAGGGCTTTTCATAATCCGTTAAAAGATAGATTAGTTCAGCCTGAGATGGATTGGTATCCTGGAACTCATCAAGTAAAATATAACGATATCTTTCTGAAAGCGTTGCCCTAAAGGCCGCATCTTGTTTTAAGAACGCTATCGCCTGCTCAATCATATCAGCATAATCAAATAATCCATCTGCCACCAGACGCTCATTGTAAGTTCGCATCACTCTTGCCAAGCTAATTAACTTCTTATTTGCCACCACGTTTTTTAGCCGATAGTTGCCATTTTCATCTTTCTCAAACCGTTTATCCTTCCAACGCGAGAGCGGGGAAACCGACGGCTTCTCTTTTAGCTCCTCATCCTCAATAATCTGATTTAGCTCAAATAGGTAAATATTCGCCTCACGGTATACCCCCGGTGCCAACGGCTCATCAGAAACATATTTAGCCAAAGCCTCACGCGCTGGACCATAGATTTCTTCCATCGCTGACTTAAAGCGAAAGTTCTTGCCCGTCAGACCATCCATAATATGTGAGAGCTCTGGCCCCATTTCCGTTGCAATCTCAAGGTTAATACGCCCAATTTTTTCTAAATCGTCCGCGGTTAACCTAGCCGATTTAGCCGATGCAATCGTAGAGATAATATCCGAAACACTATCCCCACGCAAAATATCATTACTATCCAAATTATTCTGAATTTCTTTTATTAGCTTATACTGCGACACCGCATCAATCGGGCTATCTAAATTCGGTATATATTCCGTGGTAAATTTGCGATACTCCGCCAAAATATCCGAGCCAAAAGCATGATAAGTATGAATTTGTACCTTTGCCGCCGCCTTACCGATCATGCTAAATAGCCTATCCCGCATATTCTGTGCCCCCGATTCTGTAAATGTTAAACACAAAATATTCTCTGGATTATCATCTGTCTCGTTCAAAATATACTCAACTTTTTTAGATAAAAGCTGAGTTTTGCCCGTGCCCGGCCCGGCAATGACAAGGAGCGGGCCCTCGAGATATTCAATCGCTTGTTTTTGCAATTTATTGGGTGGCATTTATTACTCCTTTCACAATTTCTTTAAAAAGCTTGGCCGAGCTTGGCACCTTAAAATCTGGGAAATCCGCCAGCGACTGAATTACCGTTACGCCCTCTACCGTACCCACGGGCTCTAATTTACTATTTGGGAAGTTGCGAATTTCATCCCCAAAACGAAAATTGCGCCCATCCGAGCTACTAGACATAATCAAATCCGGTAGCCCGCAAGAAAGCGTGGCTGTCTCTCTTTTGCATCCGTTTAGCTCTATAATATCTCGCATTTCATCAAAAGCCTGCTTAAAATACGGCTCTGGGTTATTAACCTCTAAATAAATCCCCGCCCCAATCGCATAAACATTTTTTAACGCGCCACAAAGCATTATACCCTTAGTATCTTCTGTATATTCCACCCAAACAAAATCCGTCGTAAAGAGCTGCTCAGATAATTCTGAAGAAGCCGTTAGCCTAATTACCGGCCCAATCTGCGGCTTACCGGTCATAATATCTTCTGCAAAAGCGGCCCCGCCCAAAACAGAAAAATCGGTGAACTCTTTAAACGGCTGCATTGAAACAAACCCCTTGCTCGCCAGTATCAAAGGCTTATCCTTAGGCAACCCCGGCAAAATATCCGAGTAGGCGTGTGCAGGCGCCACATAAACTAGTGCATCAGCATCCCGCACAGCATCTTTTAGCTCTATCTCCGGAAATCTATACGGATCATAAAACTTTACTTCATGGTCATTAATCTCAACTAACTTAGCCAAAGCCTCGCCATATAAACCCGCTCCCAAAAACGTAACATTCATAGGATAATTATACCACCGCATGATATAATATTCTACATGTGGAATGAGTTAAAAAGCCCGTTTTTAATCCTTGCGCCAATGGAGAGCGTGACGGATTTAGTTTTTCGCCAAGTCATCTTAAAAGCCGGCCGGCCCGATGTATTTTTTACAGAGTTTACCAACGTCTCCAGCTATGCCTCAGAAAAGGGGCGCGATAACGCTTTAGAGCGTTTAGAAATCGGCCCAGGCGAAAACCCTATCGTGGCTCAAATTTGGGGGAAGAACCCAGAGCATTTTGCCAAAACGGCTAGCGCCCTAGAAGGGCTTGGTTTTGACGGCCTAGATATCAACATGGGCTGCCCAGACAAGCATGTCAACAAAGCCGGTGGCGGCGCCGCCATGATAAAAACTCCAGAGCTCGCCGTAGAATGTATTAAACGCGCCAAGGATAATACTAGCCTCCCCGTGTCTGTTAAAACCCGCCTAGGTTTTACTTATCTAGAAGAATATCAAACCTGGCTATCTATTTTGCTAGAACAAAATCTAGCCGCGCTCACCGTGCACCTTAGAACGCGCAAAGAAATGAGTAAAGTCCCCGCCCATTATGAGCTTATCCCAGAAATAATCAAACTCCGCGATGAAATCGCGCCAGGTACCAAATTAATTATCAATGGCGATATCAAAAATAAGGCCCACGCCCAAGAGCTCAAAGCTAAATATCCCGGTGTAGACGGCTTCATGATTGGGCGCGGAGTTTTTGATAATCCATACTGCTTTACCAACCACGAGCCAACCACGGGCGAGCTTAAAGGTTTATTCTTATATCATTTGTCTCTCTACGATAAATCTAGTCGCTTGCCTTACGAAACTTTGAAACACTTCTTCAAGGTTTACTTCCATGGGCAACCTGGTTCGGCGGAGCTCAGAAACACCCTCATGGGCGCCAAATCTACCAGTGAACTCCGCGAGATTATCCAAACTTATTTCGCGTAATTTCGTAAACTATGGTACAATAATTGTTATGGATAACTCCAATCTCAAAATTAATATTTTAGAAAAACATCCTTTAGCTAAAGACATTTTGAGCCTCGTGCTTTTTGTAGTTGCAGTCATTGTCGGCACACTTGGTCTTAATGCTTACGTCTTTCGTTCATACAACGTAGTTGGTATCTCTATGGAGAACACACTCCACCAGAGCGACCGCGTCATTGTTAACCGCTTACCAGTTACATGGGAACATTTCCTAGGAAACGAGTATATCCCATCTCGCGGGCAAATCATTGTCTTTGCCAACGGTCCAGCCGATGGCCCGCTAACCTGTAGCGTCCAAAGCGGCGTAGATGATCAATATATTATTAAACGGGTTATCGCTTTTCCAGGCGAGCGTGTCACCGTAAAAGATGGCACTCTCACCGTTTATAACGACGAACATCCCAATGGCTTCCAACCAGATGTTGAAACTCGCGTATCTGATACGGATGGCCCAAAAGCTAACACTTCTGGCGAGGTAGATACCGTCGTCCCAGAGGGGGAATTATTCGTCTCCGGCGATAATCGCGAGGGTGTTCATTCCTATGATTCGCGCAACGGCCTTGGCACTATTCCATTTTGCCGAATTGTTGGCCCTGTACTCCTGCGGCTTTTCCCGTTTAACACCATGCGTTTCTTCTAATTTTATTTTAAATTAAGTCTAAATTTGATATAATAAAAACAATATGGCTGATTACATTCTCATTAGAAAAAGTCGCAACATCATAAGTACAATTCTGCATGTATTGCTCAATGTCCTACTTGGTGTTGGCTCTATTCTTCTTACCGCCATTACCGGCTCGTTTATCCTTGGCTTTTTACTAGTTATTGTCTCTAAATGGCGCATCTTTGCCGTCCGCCCTCGCTACTGGTTGCTCAACATCAAGTCTAGCCTAGTAGATTTAATCGTGGGTTTTTCTTTTGTTCTGATTGCCTACTGTTCCGGTACATCCATTTTGCTTATTGATTACATTTTAGCCGTGCTATACACCATCTGGCTCATCGTCCTAAAGCCGCGCTCTACCGAGCGTGCTACTATCGCTCAAGCTCTTACCGCCGTATTCTTTGGTACTACTGCCGCCGTATTACTCTCCGCTACTTATGATTCTAGTGTCCTAGTGCTTGCTACTTTATTTATTGGCTGGGCTGCCGCCCGCCACGTCCTCGTCCAAACGGATGACAATAATTTCGGCCTCGTCACTTTTACTTGCGGTCTTATTTGTGCAGAAATCGCCTGGGTTTTTCACTCGTGGCTCAAAGTTTACGAAATCGGGAACAATCTTGAGACTCCTACCGGCATCGTCATCCCGCAACTTGCCATTGTGCTCACCGTTTTTGCTTTCGCATTTGCTAGTGTTTATCGATCCCTCATCAAAAATGCTGGCGAACTCAAGAAAAATGAGATTATCGCCCCTACCACCTTTAGTTTACTAATTATTTTTGTAATAATAGTATTTTTCAGCGATCCAAAGTTTCATTTATAAAGAAAGGAGTAATATATGGACGAAACTAATGAAGTATCAACAAAAAAAGTCGCAGCAAAGCCAAAGAAAGAAAACGCCTCTGGCAAGCGCACTTTAAGCGCCACTAGTAATAATTTTCACTTAATTGTGCTTACCATTGCATGTGTCACGGCGGTTTGCAGCGTTTTTGCGCTTGCTTTCTCCATTTACAATTACAATAATAGCAGTGCTCGCATCACCTGGGGCTCCACCGCAGATGGCAACTCTATTAACAATTTTACCGACGGCTCCATCGCAGATGTGGCCAACAAGGTATCTCCGAGTGTAGTATCTATCACTACCGAGACACGCACCTTAAGTTGGCTTGGCCAAAGTTCTACTAGTACTGCCGCTGGCACCGGCATGATAGTCACAGCAGATGGCTACGTTCTTACTAATAAGCACGTCATAGATGGCGCTAACAAGGTAAACGTTATCTTGGATGATGGTACCACTTTTGAAAACGTCAAGGTCGTCGGCGCAGATCCAATCAACGATGTTGCCTTTATTAAAATCGAGAATGTTTCTAACTTACCGGCTGTCACACTTGGCGATTCTAAAACCGTCAACGTTGGCCAACAGGTAATTGCTATCGGCAACGCTCTAGGTCAGTTCCAAAATACCGTTACAGAAGGTATTATTTCCGGCCTTAACCGTTCAATTGTAGCATCCGATTCTACCGGCTCTGCCTACGAGAGATTAACCGATTTAATCCAGACCGATGCCGCCATCAATAGCGGTAACTCTGGTGGCCCGCTCGTTAATGCCGCCGGTCAAGTCATCGGCTTAAACGTCGCCACCACCGCAGCCAACAACATTGGCTTTGCTATTCCTATTTCCACCGTCAAAGGTATGCTAAAGCGCATCATTAGTAATGGCGTAGCAGAGCGTGCATATGTTGGATTATATTGCCCAAGCATCACTCCAGATATGGCCGATACCTACAATCTCTCATCTAAATCTGGTTGTTACGTTTATAGTGACGATTCGTCCATCTCTGCCGTCGTCAAAAATTCTCCTGCCGACAAGGCTGGTGTTAAATCTGGCGACATCATCACCGCCGTTAACGGCGTAGAAATCGGCAAATCCGGCAGCCTCGTTGCCTTAATTGGTGAATACGCCGTAGGTGATACCATCCAACTTCATATTTTAAGAAATGGCGGGGAATTAAACCTAAACGTCCAACTTGAGGCCTACCCAACCTCCACCAAGAAATAAAAAATAGCCCGCTTGGCGGGCTACTTTTTTAGTTCCACGACAAATCCATCCGTCCTTTTATGGCTAAAGCCTAGACCTTTTGCATAGCTTATTATCTCATCTTGTTCAGAAGTGTCCATCTCTAAAATTACGTAAGATTTCCACCCGCGTTCATATATTTGGCTTAGTATTTTTTTAATTAGCGCTAGCCCATTTTCTTCCGCATAAAGCGCCAGTTCTGGCTCTGCCGCAAGAGCCTCTCTGTCTAACCATTCCCATTTTTTATCAACGTATGGTAAGTTCGCTACTACCACGTCTGGTTCAGCACCATGGTAGTTTTCTAGTAAATCAGACTTAAAAAATACTACCCTACCAGCAAGTTTTTGATTGTTTTCCTCTGCAATTTTTAATGCTTTATCAGAAATATCGCACGCTAATATTTTAGCTTCTAAAAGTTCCAACGACAGAGTAATTGCTATGCAACCAGAACCTGTCCCCACGTCTATTATTAAAGGATGCTCTTTAAGTACTCTTTTCGTAGCCCTCACGCCTGGCAAAATTGCCTTACCTGATAATCTCAATACATCATCAATCAGTTGCTCGGTCTCGGGGCGGGGTATCAAGACATCTGGTGAAACTTTAAAATCCCGCCCGTAAAAATCCTGATAGCCCAGTTCATAAGCCTTTGGGATATTTTTACTCATAAATTATTCTGCCGTATTTAACTCGCGTTCGTGTTTAATCAGTTCTGTAATAATATCCTCGATGTCTCCGTCCATCACCGCTCCAATATTAGAGCGCGAGTAATGAATTCTATGATCCGTCACCCGATCTTGTGGGAAATTATACGTCCGAATTTTCTCACTTCTATCCCCAGTACCAATCAAAGACTTGCGCGCCGCCGAGGCAGATTTCATCTCTTCTTCCTTCTGCTTTTCTAAAAGCCGCGAGCGCAAAATATTCATCGCTTTCACACGGTTTTGTTGCTGCGAACGCTCATCCTGCATCGCCACAACGATACCCGTTGGGAGGTGGGTAATTCTCACCGCAGAATCCGTCGTATTCACTCCTTGCCCACCATGCCCACCAGAGCGGTAGATATCAATTCTTAAATCTTCTGGCTTTATCTCTAATTCCGATTCCTCCGCCTCTGGTAAAACCGCTACCGTAGCGGTAGAAGTATGGATACGGCCTTGGCTCTCTGTTACTGGCACACGCTGCACCCGGTGTACGCCACCTTCAAATTTTAATTGCCCATACGGCCTATCGCCAGAAACCCGAAAAATCACTTCTTTCATCCCGCCGGCTTCATTTTCATTTTGCGAGACCAGCTCTACCTTTAAGCCATGAGCCTCCGCAAAGTGGCAGTACATCCGATAAAGCTCGCCCGCAAAAAGCGATGCCTCATCACCCCCGGCCCCAGCCCGGATTTCAATAATCACCGGCTTATCATCCTGCGGATCCCGCGGGATTAAAAGCTCGTCTAGTTTAGCTTCCAACTCAGGCAACTTTTGGCTAAGCTCGTTCAAATCTGCTCTTGCTAGCTCGCCAAGCTCTGCATCAGACAAAAGCGTCTCTGCCTCTTGTATTGCCTGCCTGGTTTTTTCAATTTCGCGCGCGGTGGCCAAAATGTCATCTAGTTCAGACAGCCTCCTAGATTTCGCTGCGAAATCCGGCTTGGCATATGCGTCCGGCTCCGCCAGAAACGCCGTTATCTCAGCTTTCTCATCTTCAAATTTCTTTAAATCCATGCTATAATTATAGCACATTTTTAGGGTTCCTTAGCTCAGTTGGCTAGAGCGCACGATTCACATTCGTGAGGTCACAGGTTCAAGCCCTGTAGGAACCACCACGGCATTTGCGAGCAGGAAGAAACCGAAGGTTTCTTCAGAGCAGTATTCGAGAATAAAAATAGAGAGCTTGCTCTCTTATTTTTGTTCGCAGAATACTGCGAGAAGCAGCGAAGCTGCTTACTGCGAGCTCCAAATAACAGAGGTCTGGCCGCGAAGCGGACAGACCATGGCTCTATCCGTAAATTTTCTTATCGAGCTCCAAATAACAGAGGTCTGGCCGCAAAGCGGACAAACCATGGTTCTATCTGCTTACCTACACCACGCAACTATGTTATAATAAAACCATTAAAAAGGAGTTTATATGAAAAAAGTTACACCTGTAATCTGGGGGCTCGCAATTATCGCACTTGGCGTGATTTTCGGCGGCAACGCTCTTGGCATTTTTAATATAGATATCTTCTTCAAAGGGTGGTGGACATTGTTTATCATTGTCCCAAGTTTTATTAGCATCTTTACAGAAAAAGAGAAAATCTCTAGCCTCGCCTTTCTAGCCGCTGGCGTTGTTTTTCTCTTGGCCGCGCAAGACGTTTTTTCTTATGACGTCGCCTGGAAGGTTATTCTTGGCATTGTTCTAGTAGCCATTGGCTTATCCATCATTGTTAAAACCGTCTTTCATACCAAAAGCGACAAAGAGGTAGAGAGGAAAATTGCTACCTTAAAGGGCGAGAGCGCCAACAAAGAAATGGAAAATCTCACCGCCGTCTTTTCTGGCAGTGATCGCGTATACAATAATGAAAATTTCTCTGGCGCTAATCTCGTAGCTGTATTTGGCGGGGCCGGCCTAGACCTTAGAAATGCTATCTTCACTAAAGACACTGTCATTAATGCTTTCTGCCTCTTTGGTGGGATTGATATTAAAGTACCAGAAAACGTCCAAATCAAGACACGGTCTGGCTTCGTCTTTGGCGGTGTTTCAGACGACCGCAAGGGCAACAGCGATAAGGCCAAGTATACCATCTACATTGATGCCGCTGGTGGCTTTGGCGGTATCTCTATAGACGACAAAGCCAAGAAAGCCAAAAAGGATTAATAAAAAGCGGTTACTGCCCCGCTTTTTTATGCCCAAAAGGCCATAAGCATGATATAATAAAACTATCTCGTTATACTTCGGTCACTGGCGATGAAAAAAGTTTAAAGCTGTTAGTATCGTCATTTATACTCTCAGCCAGGAGCCAATAAATCAGGCTCACATAAATGACTTCTAGAAATCTAATTTAGGAGTTACTTATGAAAAACTTTAATATTAATAATACAAAAGAGCGTGTAGAAGTCATGGCCCTCTTTGGCTACGAGATGACTCCGTGCGAGCCGCTTTCATTCAAGCGTCGCGGAGTACAAGAGGTCGAAGAAGTCACCGAACTTCTAGAAGCAAAAGTCTGCTTTGACGGCAACTTCGCCCGCCATTTCTTTGACGTAATGGTTGGCAGAAGGCACCACCGCCTAGAGTTTGACTCTAAGAGCCTTTACTGGTATCTAGTTGCTTAAGCTCTTAAAATCGCTGGGTTCCAGCGATTTTTTGATGATAATTATTTCTCAGCTTTTCTATTTTTTATTCTCACGATATTGATAAATACAACAAATAGTGTCACCACCACAAAGAGATAGAATGTAATGCTACGGTTAAGCAGCATCGCAGATTGTAGCATCTCGCCAGCACCAAAGGCTAGACCAAAGAGGCTTAAGAACACCGATTCGCTCGCCCCGATTGCGCCTGGTAGCGGCAATGCGCTGGTGGCCATAAAGAGAATTGCCTGCAGCGCAAAAATCTGGAAAAATCCCATCCCCTCTAGTCCAAACGCCTTGTAAATGCAAAATGGCACCGAGAAGTAAAAACAAAATTGAATAAACACTCTAACCATCGCCATGAAAAACTCTTTTTTATGGTCCTTCATATATTTAGCGCCATCCGCATATTGATCTAAACTCTTATCTATCGATTCTCGCTTTTCACTAATCTTCTTCATCCCTACGTGCTGCAACACGTTTAAAAACCCATGTACAAGCTTGCGTGTAAATTTATTATTGAAAATACATATTAACATCGCGACGAGAGCTATACCATTAATTGCAAACCCGATGATAGAGAGCCAAAGCACCGGCCCTGTTAAAAGATTAGTGTTAAGCGCCATACTTACCGTGCCAAGTATCATCGTAGCCACTTGGATTCCACACACTTGTACTAAGAGAGCCAGAGCACCATGTGCCCCCGGGATTTTTTCCTTAGACATATAGTATACCTCTATCGGCTGACCACCCGTAGCACTAGGAGTAACCGCCGCAAAGAAAAACCCAATCATCGTAAATTTGTAGGCTTTAAGAAAAGAAAGCTTATTACCAAAAGACTTTAAGATGCTCTTAATATTGATAGCTTCCATCGCAAAATACATCAGCATAAAGAAAATGCCCAACAATAAAAAGTAGGGGTTAGCGTCTTTTGTGATATCAAAGATTTTAGAGATATCTTGGTCTTTAAACACAAACCAAAAGGTAGCCACAATTAAAGCCAAAAAAACCAGTACGTTAAATAACATCCTTTTTGCGGTTTTTTTGTCCATATAAATTATTATAGTATGGCTTGGCGAAGCGGTCAAGGTAGTGTATAATAAATACAAAAGGAGATATAGGGATGGCAGAAAATGAAATGACCGATAAAAAAGCTTGGGGGATTATTTCAACGGTGGCGGCGGTTGTCGCTGTAATTATCGCCGGGACGATGTTTTTCTTCGGTCTCACCGTCGGCCAAAACGGGCTCGGGCGCGAAGTCTTAGCAGAACTCCCAAAGCCAGAATTGTCTGAGGGCCAGCGTGGGGAATTAGGCATAGACAAAAATATTAATGAGTCTACGATCGATAAATATCTTGGTCGGAGCGATTCCGTCTATTGGGATTTGCGTATGCTAGAAGATCCGGGGAATTACGAGAGCATCGGCGGAGATCGCTATCTCTCTGGCTTTATCAAGGGCTTTCAAGTTGTTCCATATCCATACATCGCCACCGTTACTGGCTTGCCAGAGTCTGTTGGTGCTGGCTATACTGGCCCCACTCTTTTCTCCCTACAGAGCGATGGTACTTATAAGGCTAACTACCAAGAATCCATGCGTGCACTAGAAGATTTATTCCCAAAGGATAAATACATTTTCTTGATGTGTGGCGGTGGCGGCTACTCTGGCATGATGAAGAAATTGCTCGTATCTCTCGGCTGGGATGAAAACAAGATTTATGATACCGGCGGCTACTGGTTCTACGAGGGCGAGAATAAAGTCCAAGTTAAAGAGACTACTGCCGATGGCAAAACCTACTATGCTTTTTGGAAGGTACCATACCACGAAATAAACTTTAAAACTTTAACGCCCAAGACAGTTGGCAAGGCTGAGGTAGAAGACCTCAGCCTCTCCGGCTACGAACAGCTCATCGCCGATAAAAAATCGGCCCTTATTTTTGTTGACCAAACCGGCTGCGTCACCGCCGAGCGGATGCGTGGCTTCATAGATGAAATCTCTGCTGAGAACAATACTAAGTTCTATCGTATGATGTGGGCCGATGCTAAAGAGATCGCCCTAAAAGACGATGTCCCGTATTACCCATCGCTCGTCATTTTAAAGGAGGGTAAAGTAGCCGCCGCCCTCAAGGCTAATTCTGATGCCGACGGCCCAATTTACAATGATAAAAAACTTCTCGAGGAATGGATTTCTAAATACGCCATACTCTAAACTTTTAGCATCAAAAAATCGCCAAACTTGGCGATTTTTAGCTAAATTTTCATAATATCGGCTTCTTTTTCTTTGAAAGCCGCATCGATTTTGTCTGTATATTCTTTGGTAAGATCATCAATTTCTTTTTCTGCCCGCTTTTTTGCATCCTCTGGCAGCTCCAAAGCTTTAATATCTTTTCTTGCGTCTTCGCGTACGTTTCTAATGGATACTTTAGCTTCCTCCACCTTAGAAGAAGCCGTCTTAACGATTTCCCTGCGGCGCTCCTCCGTCAGCGGCGGGATTGGCACTCTTACAATCCGGCCATCGTCAGATGGGTTGAGCCCCAAAGTAGAATCAGCCCGGATAGCCGACTCGATGTTTGCAATATTAGATGGATCAAACGGAGTAATCACTAGCATCGTTGCATCGCCAATTGTTACATTAGCTACCTGATTTAGTGGCATCCACTGGCCGTAAGCCTCAACCTTTACCCCAGCCAACATATCCGGGTGTGCGCGCCCCGTACGGACTTTTTTCATCTCGCCCATGAAGCGCTCTAATACCTCGTTCATTTTCTTTTGCTCTTCTTTAGTATCAAACATCTTGTGCTCCCGATTATTACTAATTCTATTATATCAAAAAAGTGCCATGAGTGGCACTTTTTTAAAAAGCTATTTACTCTCTTTGGCTTCTTTCTTAGCAGCTTCTTTTTCAGCCTTCTTTACCTTGTTGCCAAGTGTCTGCTTAAGAGCAGCTGCCTTAGCAGCACGGGCTTTAAAGCGGTCTACGCGGCCCTCGGTATCTATGATCTTTTCCTCGCCAGTAAAGAACGGGTGGGAAGCAGAAGAAATCTGCATCTTTACGAGCGGGTATTCATTACCATCTTTCCACTTGATAGTTTCTTCGCTTTTCGCTGTGGAACGAGTTAAGAACGAAAAGCCAGCAGCTTCGTCAGAAAACACGACAAGCCGATAATCTTTAGGATGAATTTCACTTTTACTCATAATTGTCCTCTATTATATCAAAGAAATCCCCCCTTGTAAATAGGGAAAATCTATGCTATAATCTTTTAAGTATCAATTTTAATCAAACAGCTGCAGGAGTTTTCCTGACTAAATACCTGCAGCCTAAGAGAAAGGGAAACTGTATGACAGTAAAAGTTGACATGAAAGCTTTGCTAGAAGCTGGCGCTCACTTTGGGCACAAAACTAGCCGTTGGCACCCAAAAATGGCGCCATATATTCACAGCCGCAGAAACGGCGCACATATTATTAACCTAGAGAAGACCTGCGAAGGTTTCGAGGCGGCTCTTCCTAAAATCACAGAGATTGCCAAAAGTGGCAAAAAAATTCTCTTTGTAGACACCCAAAAACAGTCTAAAGAGCTAGTTAAAGCCGCTGCAGAATCTGTAAACATGCCTTATGTTACAGAGCGCTGGGTTGGCGGTACTCTCACTAACGTAGAGACCGTTAATCGCCAAATTAAGAAGCTAAAAGATTTAGAGCGTCGCATGGAATCCGGCGAGCTCGCCAATCGCTATAACAAGCTAGAAGTCCAGCGCTTCCAAGAGGAGATTGATCTCTTAAACACTCGCTATGGCGGCATTAAAGAGATGGCCGAGCAGCCAGCTGCTCTTATCGTCCTAGACGCTGTTCAGGACAAAAATGCCATCAAAGAAGCTAAGACTTTGAACATCCCAGTCATCGCCATCTGCGATACCAACGTTGATCCAACTGGCATTGATTACGTCATCCCGGGCAACGACAACTCTGTCAAGGCTCTAGAGCTTTATCTCAGCTACTTTACAGAAGCTATCAAATCAGCAAAAAAATAATTAATTAAAAGGAGGCAAAATGGCCAATATTTCTATTGAAGAAATTAAAAAACTAAAAGAATTATCCGGCGTCGGTCTGACAGACGCTAAACAAGCGCTCGTAGAGGCAAACGGTGATTTCGATAAAGCTTTGGAAGCTATGCGCAAGAAAGGCCTCACCAAGGCTGAGAAACGCGGGGATCGCGAGACTCGCGAAGGCTTAATCGATTCTTATGTCCACGATGGCCGTATCGGCGCTATTGTAGAAGTTAACTGCGAGACCAGTTTCGTTGCTAAAACCGATGAGTTTAAAGACCTCGCCCACAAAATCGCTATGCAAGTTGCTTCTATGGCTCCACTCTACGTTTCTACTGAAAACATCCCAGAAGATGTTATGAACGCTAAGAGGAAAGAATTAGAAGAAAACTTCAAGGGCCCAGAAAAAATGAAAGACCAAATCATTGAAGGCCAAATCAAAAAGGCTTTCTCCGACAAAGTCCTCATGGAGCAACCATATATCTTGGATGACACCAAGACTGTTGCAGAATTCATTAAAGATGCCATAGCCAAAACCGGTGAGAACATCACCGTCAAGCAATTTAAGCGCATTGAGCTTGGCGTAACTGAATAAACAGCTGCCGGGCAGCCTAGAACTTAAGCGGGCGTGCTTGCTAGACAATGCGTCAGCCGCCCCGCAAAAATTACAACTAATACCTATCTGAGGAGCGCCCAAACATAGGCGCTCTGAAGATAGGCTATTTGTTGTAATTTTTTGGCGGTAGCAGGCGGCGGCTAGCGTCTAGCAAGCACACCCGCTTAGGTTCTAGGCCAGCTATCAGCGGCAAATCGGTGACCTACTTAGGGCTATTTTCGGGTGGTCCAAAACAGGGCCCCATAAAATTCCTATAAGAATTTTATGGGGTGTTTTGGGGCAGGCCCCGAAAATACCCAAGTTACGAGCCGATTTGCCAAATGATTATGTTATAATAATAATATGAATATTGTTTTAGGTGTAATTATTGGCTTAATTGTTTTAATGAGCTTGGTTGTCGCCCACGAGTTTGGCCACTTCATTGCCGCGCGTAGGAACGGCGTCTGGGTGGAGGAGTTTGGTATTGGCTTCCCGCCGCGTGCCAAAGCTTGGGTTAAAAACCCAGAATATACCAAGTGGCAAAAGGAGAAAAAAGCCGCCAAAAAAGCTGGCAAAAAATTTGACAAAAAGCGTCCTAAAAAGTGGCTGCCATTCCCGAAAGGCGAGTGGGGCAAAAAGCAAAAAGAGCTAATCTTCTCCATAAACTTCTTACCAATCGGTGGCTTTTGCGCCATGAAGGGGGAATCGGATAGTGATAAGCGCCCCGAATCTTTTGGCCAGGCATCCTTCTGGCAAAAGACGAAAATCCTCTTTGCCGGCGTCGCTATGAACTGGCTAGTAGCGTTTATTCTCCTTACTATTCTAGCTTTTACGGGGATGCCACATTTCATCGAAAACCAATTTCAGATAGATAGTGATGTCTCCGTCAGCAGCGGCAAAATCATCGTAGCTAAGGTCTTAGACGATAGCCCGGCTAGCCGCGCCGGCTTAAAAGAGAATGATCAAATTAAAAGTATCACAGTAAACGGTAAAACTACTGAGGTTGGCGATACTAGCACTCTCATCTCTGAAAACGAGGCCCACCGCGGCGAAACGGTAGAATACGGCGTAGAGCGCGATGGCAAAACAGAAAATATTAAAGTAGAGCTAGGGGGGAAGGATGCTACCTATGCCTTAGGCATCTCCATGCAACAAAAAGACCAAGCGCTCTATCGTTCCACTTGGTCTGCGCCAATCGTTGGTGCCGCTACCACCATTCAGCTTACCGGAGAAACTTACAAAGGCCTAGGCACCGCAGTTTATAATCTCTTTTCTGGCATCTTCAAACAATTTAGTCCAGACGAGACCACTCGCGAAGAGGGTAAGACCGCCATCGGCGCCGCCGGCGATTCTGTTTCTGGGCCAGTCGGGATACTAGGTGTTCTATTCCCAGCTTTTGTAGATACTGGCTTTTCTAACATCCTCTTTCTAGCTGCGCTTATTTCCGTTTCGCTTGCCTGTATGAACGTCTTGCCAATCCCGGCTCTAGACGGCGGCCGCTTCTTACTCATTGCTATTTTCCGCCTCCGTAAAAAAGAGCTCACCAAAGAAATTGAAGAAAAAATTGTCGCCCGCGCCTTTACCGTACTCTTAATCCTAATCGCCCTAATCACCGTCCTAGACGTCATCCGATTATTCTAGCATAGACTGCGCTTGGTATTTTAGCATAATTTAACGAGCCCGATTTTAAATAGATTTTTACAGAGGCGAGTCACGCGAAAGTCCGCGGCGCAGCTCCTGCTAAAAATCTATCTTAAATCGGACGCGAGTTATCCTTATACTAAAATACCAAACGCTGTCTATGCGCAATCTATGTACTAATTATGTTATAATAATCACATGACAATCATATTAGCAATCGGTTTAGTCGCTTGGGTGTGGCTATGTATGTATGCGGCAGAATTCGTTTGTTATTATGGTTTTACTTGGCTTGTAAATACCCTAAATCTAAATCCTGGCACAATTATCCAATCGCTTTATTCTACTATTGTTTACATTGTTGCCATTGCCATCATGCTTGGCATACCAGCCTTGCTACGCAAAAAATTTCCATCTCTAGAAAAGAACCCTCTACTTGCCAAAACCTCCCGCGAGGAGTTAGGCTTAAAAGGCCTCCCTACCTGGACGGATATTTTACTTAGCCCTATTGGTTTCATCGCCCAGCTCGTGCTTGGCGCCGCGCTAGTTGAGGTATTTACGCTTCTTTTCTCATGGTTCAACGCCGCTGAGGCCCAAGAAGTTGGCTACACCGACCTTTATAGCGCAGGGGATAAAATCTTAGCCTTCATCATTATCGCAATCGTTGCGCCAATTGCCGAGGAGATTATCTTCCGTGGCTTTCTTTATGGCCGGCTCCGCAAGCATATTAATATGCCGGTAGCCATGTTGCTTACCTCGCTGCTTTTTGCCTTTTTACACGGCCAGTGGAATGTAGCGGTCAACGTCTTTGCTACTTCTGTTGTCCTCTGTTCTCTGAGAGAAATCACCGGCACAATTTACGCCGGCACGCTAGTACATATTCTAAAAAACGCCATTGCCTTCTATCTCCTTTTCATCGCCATGTAATTATGCTATAATACCCCTATGAAACGTTCCAAATCTTTTGTTAAAACTTTGCGTGCCGCCCCTAAAGACGAGTCAGCAAAGTCTGCCCAGTATTTAATCCGCGCCGGTTTCGTCCACAAAGAGATGGCCGGGCTTTACGATTTCTTACCCTTGGGCCTCCGGGTACTAGAGAATATTAAATCCATCGTCCGTGAAGAGCTAAACAAAATCGGCTGCGAAGAGCTCCAGATGACCGCCCTCCAAAATCCCGAGCCCTGGAAGAAAACCAATCGTTTTGACGACCAAGAGGTAGACATTTGGTTTAAAACCGAGCTTTCTGCCGGCGGGGAATTAGGCCTCGCGCCCACCCATGAGGAGCCAATTACTACCTTAATGCGTACTTATATAGAAAGCTACAAAGATTTACCAGTCTACGCCTACCAATTCCAGACAAAGTTTAGAAATGAGCTCCGCGCAAAATCCGGCATCTTGCGCACACGCGAGTTTTTAATGAAAGATTTATACTCTTTCTCGCCAGACGAGGAGAGTCATGAACAGTTTTATCATCAAGCAGAAGCTGCCTACAAACGGATTTACGAGCGTCTTGGCTTAGGCGATTGCACCTACGAGACTTTTGCCTCTGGCGGGATTTTTGCTAAATTCTCTCATGAGTTTCAGACTATCCTAGACGTAGGCGAGGATACCATCTATTTCAACAAAGATAAATCCGTCGTCTTAAACGAGGAGGTCTTACTCCCAGAGGTCCTAGACGAGCTTGGCGTTAAAAAAGAAGATCTAAAATCCGCTCGCGCTGCAGAAGTAGGGAACATCTTTACTCTAAAATATAAGTATTCCGAGCCGTTAGGGTTAGAATATACCAACAAAGATGGCGAGCGCAGGCCGGTCTTTATGGGTTGTTACGGTATTGGCATCTCCCGCGTTATGGGCGTCATCGCCGAAAAATACGCCGATGATAAAGGCCTTGTCTGGCCAGAGAATATCGCGCCATATAAATATTATCTTATCGCCATTGGCGATGAAGCAGAAAAGCTCGCAGAAGAATACGAGGCTAAAAATAGCGAGACAATTCTTTATGATGATACCTCTGCTCGCCCAGGCGAGAAGTTTAAAGACGCCGAGCTCATCGGCCTGCCTTTCCGCCTAGTTATTTCTGACAAAACCCTCGCTGATAATTCCGCCGAGCTCACCAACCGCCAAACTGGCGAAACCAAGCTAATCCCGCTTAGTGACCTGAAGTTTTAAACGGCAAATCTAAATCTCTCTAAAAGAAAACATCTAAGAAGTGTTTTCTTTTTATATTTTTTAAGCCTTAAAGATTTAAACAGTAAAATCTCCACAAAAAGAAAACGCCTAAGGAGCGCTTTCTTTTATATTTTTAGTGTTAGCTGCTTATACAGCGTACTGATATGCCGTTGTACTTACTGCTGTAGTACGTGTACAAATTGGACGAATGGAAGTCCAAGAAGTAGGCGCTAGCGCTACTGTACTGAGCAGACGACCAATAGTAGCCCTCGCTACCAACATCGTTCCAACCGCCGGAGCCGAAGCCGCCGCCAAAAACGAAGTTGTAAGGAGCACTCCTAATCGTAGAGGAGCCAGTAGAGTTATTTCCACCCATAAAGGTTGCGATATTGTTATATTGCGTCTGTGTTGGCAATCTCCAGCCTTTCGGGCAAACCTTTTGGGCAGCGCCGAAGCTGTAGTAGCTGTGGCTTGAATAGGCTTCACTACCAGATTTTGGCCCGTTAATGTACTGGAGGTTATCGTCGGAATTCGTGGTAGACCAGTTGCTTTTGTCCGTTCTAGCGGTAATTGTACCGGCCGCAGCAGAAGTGTCGGCCGTTAAGACTAAATCTTCCCCCTTCGTCATTGAACCACCGGTGACGTAGCCAAGAGATAAATCTTTGGTCATAAGGCAGTATCCCGCCATACTAGATGGATAACTACTCCCGGCTGTACCAGCATTTGGGAAACGATAGACGGTATAGTCTTGTTCATCACGAGTGTCTTTAAGAGTTACAGTTGTGCCAGTATTAATAGTGTTACAGTTAAGGTTTTGCATGGTGTCTGGTTTTACGATGCAGCGGACAGAGGCGCCGAGGAACTTACTGACCTGGTTCTGCGGATACAGGTAAGTACTGCCCGTACCGAAGTCCAGGTAGTACGCGTGCGTTGTACTAGCTGTCGTGGAAGACCAATAGGCCGCGCTCTGGCCGGAATAGAGGTTAGGGTAATCTGAGTAATACCTACCTGCTAGCGCCATACCAGGATAGCCTGCAGAGTAGTTTGTATTAGCATAGCTAGCGTTCCATTGGGCAGTGCCGCCAGTACGGTTCTCACCACTGTAGCCAAATGCTTTATCTAGGCTTACAAAGTTATCCTTGGTAGGGAGCGTCCAGCCCTTCGGACAGATAGAGTATGTGCCGGAAGTGGTACCTTGGTTGTAACCGTTACCAGTGCCAGCCGTGGCGGCAGTGAAGTTGTAATAGCCGCCATAACTTGTATTATCTGATAGTGCCATGCGTGGAGTTACACCAGCGAAACTTTCCGTGAAGGCTTGTTTAGTACTTGCTGGTACGGTAAAGGTAGTACCATCGGCTAGGTCTGAGGTAGTGCTGTCTAAGACTTTGTTGGTAATTCTTAAGTTCTCTACCATCCAACAGTTACCATCTTTTAGCTTATTAATACGATAAGTGCTATTATCTCTTACGTCGGTTACCACTTTGTTTTCACCAATGCTTGAATTAGCACAAATAGCACTATTCATTTGTTGCATAGTAGTCATTTCTGAAATACGAGTAGGGATAATTTCTTCCCAAATCGCATAAAGCGTAACAATCCCACCGCCAGAGACGAGGTTTAAGACGTCTGCTTCGTCTTCGTAGTCTACATCGGCAGTTGTACCAACGCCATTAACTACCGTACCAGTCTTACCAGTACTGGAAGTAGACCAGCCAAGGAAATTGTAATTAGAACGGGAGAAAGCATTTGGGCTTAAAGCTGTAGTCTCACCATACATAATGGATTGGTCGCTCATAGTCCCAGTAATTTCTGAAGTTGATGATGAGTTTACATTTGGATTAAAGACTACGGTATAATCTAGACAGCTATTATTGATAAGTACTGTATATAGTACACTACCAGAATAAGTACCAGGATTAATGCTGGTATCTACCTTCACGCCATAGTAGATTGGTACAGTACTTTCTTCTGCTACATTAGACATAGTAATAAGTGGGAAGGCTGTACTATTCTCGAATGAAGGTAAACCATAGTATAGACCATTTCCGGCTTCGGTACTATTACCATTAATGCCCCAGGTGTTAGAAGAAAGAGTACTAGGCGATACTCCTTCTGCTAGGGTATTAGATGCGGCAGTGATAAGGTCTTTAGCGCTTGGGTTTTCTGGTGTAGTTGCGTTACTATTAACAAGGCTAGTAGATTGGTTTTCTTGGCTAGAGACATAGACCTTGTAGCCTGCAGCACAGTCTGTATGGATAATTAAAGTATCACTTCCTGTGGCTTGAGTACCAGTACTAGATGGACTAATTCTACCCAGTCTTACTACGCCAGAACCACTAGTACCATCACCATTACTAGAAACATCTACATATGATGCGGCATAAGCGGAATGAATAAACAATTGGGAGGTAAGGAGCCCAAGAGAAACAAAGAAAAAGGCTTTAAAAAGCCTACTGCTATGTTTTTGAGGCACTTGAGCTCCCTGATGAATGCTAAACCGTATAGTGCTAGAACGTACTTTCTGTTTAGTACTTATCGCGTAGTTCAAGCATATCTGCCGACGTTTACCCGCTATACACTGGAAGATACTTTCCATGGTATTGCGAGATGCGCCTTGCTTTACTTGATTTACTTGGTTACTTTTATCGTTATTCTTCATTTTGCCTCCAATTTACCTCCCAAAGCACCCTTTGGGGTTCCTAATAAGAACATTATACCCCCCCCCGTCAAGGTTTGTCTAGTGTAGTTTTTACAATTTCTCTGCACCCGGCGGAAAGCAGCGCTAGCTGTATACCACCGCAGGGGCCAAAGGAACTGAGCAAGACGCTACTTACCGCCGCGGGAGACGAGAAAACCAGAAGATGCAATCTTCTGGTTTACGAGGCGACGCCCGGCGGAAACGGCGCCAGCCACGCGGGCGGCACTAGCCAGAAGCTAGCTACGCTAGCTACTAGCTATGCAGCGTACTGAAATACCGGCGTACTTATCGAGGTAGTGCGCATACAAACTGGACGAGGAGAAGAGCAAGTAGTAACTGTAATAGCTATTGTTCTGAGTAGACGACCAATAGTAGCCGTAGCTACCAACACCGTTCCAACGGCCGGAGTAGAAGCCGCCGCCGTAGACGAAGCTATAAGGGTATTTTCTAATATTAGAGGAACCTGTAGAGCTGTTACCACCCATAAAGGTTGCGATATTATCATATTCTGTCTTTGTTGGTAATCTCCAGCCTTTCGGACATACCTTTTGGGCGGCGCCGAAGCTGTAGTAGCTGTGGCTTGAGTAGGCTTCATATCCAGATTGTGGGCCGTTCTGATACTGTAAGTTGTCATCAGAGTTTGCAGTGCTCCAGCCACTACCGTTAGGTCTCGCGGTAATTGTGCCAGCCGCAGCAGAAGTGTCGGTAGTGAGGTTGAGGTTGCCACCTGCTGTAGTGCTACCGCCAGTGAAATAGCCGAGAGATAAGTCTTTTGTCATGATACAGTAGTTACTCATTCCGGATGGTGCGCTAGAGCCCCAGCGGTATACGGTGTAATCTTGGTTGTCGCGGTTATCTCTCAAAATACTGGTGTCTTCAGTTGGGAGAGTAGAACAAACGTTGGTAGTTTGGAAGTATTTAGCTGTATCTTCCCAAATCGCATAAAGGGTAATACTTCCGCCATTTACGGTGGTAACATTAGACTTTAAGGCAGTTGGGGAGACGCCAGTTTGTCCGCCTGAATAAGTAGTGCCGTTACCGTCGCTACTAGTATTCCACTCTTTAAACTTCTTGCCAGTTGGCGCGGTAAAGGAATTAGCTCTTAAATTAACATTAGTACCATAGGTAGCAGTTTGGCTAGACGTAGTGCCAGAGCCACCATTGGCATTATAGTTAATGGTAAAGGTATTTGGTGCGGCATTAGCCGTTAAAGTAACATCATTTGCTGGCATGGTGAAGGTATAGGAGAAAGCCCCAGCGGTTTCATTACCAGTTTTACTAGGTAATGCGCTCGTATTGCTACTTACCCATTCTGTACAATGGTAACCAGAGTTTGGGGTACAAGTAATGGTAACACTACTACCTAATGTATAAGTATGAGAACCAGTAGCTGGGGTTAGAGTATTAATAGCCGTAGTATTACCATTTGCAAGCGTAATATTAAATTGGTTACCCCATATAGCATAAAGGTTTATTAAAGCATTTTGCTCTACAGCTTGCCCAGCTTCAGTAGCGGCAAGGAGGAGGTTGGTTACTTCTAATGTTTGGCCAGCAGAATAAGTAGGGTTTGTAGTAGTGGCACTTGGGTTCTCGGTTTTAGCCTCGGCATCGGCTTGAGTTAAAGCCCAGTCTTTAATAACGTAACCTTCCTTTACAAAGCCTTTTGTCGGGAGTGTCAGGGTAGAGCCTTTTACTACTGTTCTTGGGCCCATGGTATTGTTACCACCATTAGGATTAAACTGCAAAGTATATCTAGTACCTTCGGATTTAGCTACAGCAGAAAAGACGACATTATTAGTATAAGTACCAGCAGCAATAGCATCAGTTACTTTAGCGCCAAAGTTTACACTGTGGGTATCGTAAGAGCCGGCATCACAATTGGTGCTTTCTAGTGGATAAGATAAAGCTTCGCAGTAAAGAGAATTGCCAGTATTAGTATTAGCAATTACTGTACCATTACTCTCGTTTTCCCCTACGGCAAACCAATTAGAAAGCCCAGATGTTGTTCTATTTCTAAAGCCCCAAGTGTTAGCAGAAAGCTCCCCTGCGCCAGTATCAGCATTATAGCCAGAAATAGTGTCTATAGAAGCTATAACGTCTGTAACAGGAGAAGTGGTGCTAGCACTGTTACTATGTACCATACTAGTACTATTATCTTCTGTATAAACCGATAGAGAATAGCCTTGGGCAGTATTAGTAGTAACGGCTACATTCACGTCTCCAGTAATCATGGTACCGGTAGAGGAAGGGGAGATAATAGTATTACCACTACTATCTACTAATACTAAGTTATTAGTATCTACAGCTAGTTTAATAAAGTCTTTAATCGTAAGGCCAACTTCTGCACCAGATACTGTGGTAGCAGAAGTGGAAGAAGCTGGAAAAAGAAACTGGTATGCGGCATATCCTAAACCAAGGGTTAGGGGCACAAAAAATGCCATAACGGCAAAAATAGAGACTTTTGGGGTTCTCTTATTTAATAGTGTACCCCCCCCCCATGTGGATATTTAGCATTTTAGTTTCTCCTTCCTATTAATTGGCC
>JAFUCF010000027.1 GCA_017459845.1 Candidatus Saccharimonadota bacterium | reverse complement strand
ATAGATCGTGGACGTGCCGATTTTATCGCGCATATCTCCTCCTTTGTGTAGTTATTAGTTGTTATATATAACTATTTTACAACAGGATGGAGTGTTCACGATCTATTTGAGTTTGAGCATTGTAGTATTAAACATTATGGCATTGTTATCTCCTTCATACATTAAATTGTGAACTAGATTACGAGATTTTCTTGTAACAATCCGCTACGACATTATCACGTAATAATAAATATGTTGTAGAAACCACACTAGACAAAGTCAAGTAAAAGAGCTAAAATAAAAGCATTAGAAATTTAAAGAAGGTATTATCGGGGGGATAGGAACCAAAATGAAAACCGGCTTTATATACAAAACAAACACTAAATCTATTAACCATAAATATGCTAAAATCTCCATACTAGGCGCGTTAGCTATCTTTACTAGCGCTTTTTTATTTAGTCATCATTCTGCTTATGCTGCATTTTATGCTAACGTTTCTCGTACTGGCACGATTAAACTTTCTGAAGAAGATGGTACCGGCATTAGGCCGTCCAGTTCTGGTACTCTCGGTACCGGTAGCGACGTAATAACGATAAACACTAACTGTAATGCCGGCTATAACTTATATGTTTCTGCTACCTCTACGGGCAGTACTAATCTTAATCTATCTGGCGCATCATCTTCCGAGCTCCAAAACTCTGCCAATTACATCGCCCCGTCTTCCAATGCTCCCACTGCAGAAGGAACTCTAAAAAAAGACACTTGGGGTATTGGTAAGACCAGCTCTACCTTTGCCGGGCTCCAAGCTTACTCTGCCGATGCTGGGAATTGGACACCGCTTTATACTGCTACTAGTACAGACATCACTAACGGTATGGCCGGAAGCTCTACTCCTGGCTCTGCTACTCTAACCCACAACGTCTACTATGGCGCTAATATCTCTACCGCTAAAACTCCAGGTACTTATTCTGGTAATATCTTATATACCGTAATCATGGAAAACGCCTGTACAGAATACACTTTGAAGTTCGATGATGGCGTAGACGATAGCGATACTGAGGCCCAGGCTACCATTACCAGTAACCTTCCTAACGGTATCCCTACTACAGAAACTGGTGGTAAAGGCGAATATCCTAAAGTAATCTTTGGGACTAAAGTAAACCTTTCTCAGTATTCTTCCACAGACAAAATTAAAAGAACTGGCTATACTCTTTCTGGCTGGAAGATTAAAGTAGGAAACGGCACCCCAAGTGAAACAGTCTATCCAACAGACGCTAGTATGGTCTTAGACGATAGCGAAACATCCGAAGTAACTCTCATTGCCCAGTGGGAGCCTAATAAGTATACCATCCACTACAATTCTAATGCTCCTAGTGGCACTACTGCTTCTGGTACCACTGCAGACCAAACAGACCAAGCTTATAATGCCACTACTACACTAAGAGCCAATGGTTTCTCCATTACCGGCTATAACTTCGCCGGTTGGGCCTACACCGCAAATGGCACTAAAGCTTTCGATAGTAACCAGGCGAGTGTAAGTATTAAGACTTTAGCCGAGAATGCTAAACCAAATAGTGTAGTAGATACTAACAATGCTACTATTAACCTATATGCTCTTTGGACTAAAGCAAATTACACTCTTACTGTGGCAAATGGCAATACCGCCGCAATTAGCTCCATCTCCCCATCCGCTGGCGGATATAGTCACACATATGGTGATAGTATTACCGTCTCCTGCACACCAAACTCTGGCTACCACTGTACTGGCTGGACAAGTAGTAATACAAGCCTACTCCCAAGTAGTTCAAATGCATCATATACCTTTAATATGCCAGATGGTAGTCTTACCATTACCGCTACAGGCGCTGCTAATAGCTTTACCATTTATTACAATTCTAATGGTGGTTCTGGCTCTACTAATTCTACTACCGCAACTTACGGCCAAAACGTTACTCTTGCCACCAACGCTTTCACTGCCCCAAGCGGCAAGAAGTTCAAAGAATGGAATACTAGTAGCGACGGTAACGGCACTACTTACACGAATGGCCAGTCTGGCATTGCTCCTGCCACATTAAAGAGTGATGTTGCCACTACTAACGGCGGAAGTATCACCCTTTATGCCATTTGGGAGGATGATGTACTTAAGTGTTCCGACACCGTTCACCCAACTACTTCCACGGGCTGTAAGATGGCAGACGGCAGGACTTGGATACTCGGCAACTCCGGAGAAAACACTGCTTTCAACGCAATCTGTACTAACCAAACTAACGTCGCCGGCCAAGACGCTACCTGTTCTAGCTGCCCTAGTGGATATAACTTCCCGAAAATTACTGACTATGATACCCTAATAATAGCTTATGGCGGTCGCTCGTACAGCAACGACGATCGTTCCGGGTATCGAGAGACTACCGGCGCCCTGTATAAGGTGCTAGGGCTCTCGAGCGCTCGCTACTACTGGTCCTCTACGGAGGGCTACAGCAACAAAGCGTACCTCTTGTATGTCGACAGCGGCGACTCGCACTCAGTGTACAGTAACTCTAAGAGAAACGGCGCCTGGGTATTGTGCTACAAGTAGCGTCTCGCAGAGCTCCTTTGGCTCCTAGCCTAGCTCTCCGCTTCGCTCATTTTCCGCCGGGCGTCACCCTAAAACCAACCTCGACTCTAAAAACCCACGCTTCCCATTCCCCACATCAACAAAAAATGCTATAATATAACCATGAACGGGTTGGGCAAAACATACCTTAAGAAACGTGTCCGGGCAACGGATTATTTGGTGGTGGCCCAGCTCTTTTTACAAGACAACTTTTTGCTAGAGAGGGAATTAACGCCTGATGATATTAAGCCACGTTTGCTTGGCCACTGGGGTACGTGCCATGGCATAGATATTGCCTATGCTAATCTCAAGTATTATTTTGGCGAGCGCAGAAAGGATTGGGTTTTTATTCTTGGGCCAGGGCACGGCTTCCCGGCGCTCCAGGCCAATCTTTTCTTGGATGGCGAGCTCCAAAAAGTAGATCGAAACCTCCAAGGTACGCCATATGAAAGCCTTGCCTATCTTTGTAAGAACTTCTCCTGGCCGGGTGGTTACCCATCCCATGCTAGCCCGCTTACCCCAGGCGTCATCTGCGAGGGCGGCGAGCTAGGCTATGCGCTTGGCACGGCTTTTGGCGCTAGTTTGGGCCACCCAGAAAAGACTATTGCTGTCTTGCTTGGCGATGGCGAGTTCGAGACTGCCACCTGCCTTTCTTCGCTTAATCTTATTAAACTGTTTAACTCTAGGCATCACGGCTCGGTCTTACCTATTTTACACCTTAATGGCTACAAAATTTCTGGTCCTACCGTCCCAGCCCGCAAATCTGAGCGCGAGCTACTTGAGGAAATCCGCGGTTTTGGCTACACCCCGCTCTTAACCGACGGCACTCCGTCCTCGTTCGAGTATGTGTTAAGTATCGCCGAGGCTTACTTTGCTAAAATCTATAATCCTCATGCTAATCTAGAAATCGCTTATGGTCTAAAAGAAAACGTTTGTGCTAAAGAACCGCCGTTTATCATTATGAAAACTGAAAAAGGTGCTGGCGGCCCGGAATATAGTAAGGGTAAGAAAATCGCTGGTAATTACCTTGCCCACCAAATCCCGCTAAAAGAGGCTAAAACTGACGTAGAAGAGCTAAAAGAGCTAGAAGCCTGGCTACAATCATACCGCTTCGCCGAGCTTTTTGATGCCGAGAAAGGGTTTACACTATGAATTATCTAGACGAAATGCCAGAAAGAATTATCGAGCCGGGTAAAGAAAGCTTTTCTTCCGCCGAGCGGCTTGGCCATCTCATTGCAAGAGAGATGAAACGGGATCCCCACCTTTACCTTTTCTCCCCAGATGAAACCACTAGCAATAAATTAGACGCGGCCTATGAAGTCTCCGCCAGGGCCTGGAACCTCCCAGCAGAAATTTGGGATTTACCAGAGTCAACAAAGGGCCGCATTGTCGAATTACTCTCGGAAAACGCTCTTTTTGCCGCCCAAGTTGGCCACGTCTTAGGGAATAAAGAGCAGGCCTTTATGACCAGCTACGAAGCCTTCTTCCAGATTATCTCATCCCAAATCATCCAGCATCTCAAATTCTTAAAACAGGTAGAAGAGGCGGATTGGCGCAAAAACCCTGATGGTACCCCAGAGACCTTCCCGGCGATTAACCTGCTTTCTACTAGCACTTGCTGGCGTCAAGACCATAACGGCTTTTCTCACCAATCCCCAGCGCTTATTTCTACACTACTTTCTATCCCAAACCGTCGGGTTAACTGCATTTTCCCGGTAGATGATGTGGCTGCCACTGCTGCCTTTGATTTTATGTTGGCCTCTACCAACGTAGTAAACCTTACAACATTTAATAAAACAGAAGAGCCGCGCTTTATAGATAAAAACCACGCTAAATTCCAATACGATAATGGTGGGGCTAGCATTTTTGGTTTTGCCTCGAATTGCGGCGAGCAAGAAACGCCAGATTATGTCTTTACCTCTGCCGGCGACATCGTTACGCGCGAAGCTATTGCCGCCGTAAGAATTATTAACGAAGATTTGCCATACCTAAAAATCCGCTTTATTAACGTTGCTGCATTATCTTATAACGCCATTGGCACCACTAAAAATCAGCTAGAAAACTCTACCTTTAGTCAGTATTATAGCGACAATTGCCCAATCATCGCTAATTTCCATGGCTACCCAGAAACCTTCAAAAACATCCTTAAAAACTACACTAGCCCAGCGCGCATCCGCGTCCATGGTTTTGAGGAACAAGGTAGCACCACCACGCCATTTGAAATGTTAAGTTTAAACCACGCCTCGCGCTACGACCTCGCCCTAGACGTGGCTAGAGACCAAGGCCGCGAGGATTTAGTCATCAAATACGAGAGCCTCATAGAATTAAACCATAGTCACGCCAGAGAGCTCGGCACGGATATCTCAATTTAAGATTTTAAGTATCGCCAAGTTAGGCCTTTAATATCTAAACCCTAATCTAATATTCAAGGAGATCTCTATTTCTTCTTTAGGCGATAATAAATGGATGGCGCAAACCTCACTGGTGCCAAAACTTTTTGCGCACCACGCTCTAATACCATCAGCCCGCCTTTGCGAAATACTTTCTTGAGCTTGGCCGAGCGAAAGTTAGACACCGACCTCACCTTTTCAATCTCAAACCCCGCATCCCGGAAAATCTTCTCGATGTATTTTGGGTGGTAATTATAAAACACCGTCTTTGTCACATCCTTGCGGTTCTCAATTGAAAGATCAAACGGCGAGACGTCCGACTTCCCTCGCCAATATCTAATCATTCTCGGCAGAGTTTTCTTGTTTGCAACTTCTATCACGGCTATGCCGCCTGGCTCTAAAATCCGGTGAATTTCTTGGATGACTTTTTCTACGTCTTCAAAATGGTGGGTGGCCCGCACCATAATCGCCGCCGAAAACTCCCCATCTGCAAACGGCATATGATATGCGTCGCCGCTCTTAGTAGCGAGTTTATCGCCGTAAATCTTCTTGGCCTGCGCCAGCTCAGTTTTAGAATAATCAAAGAGCGTTGCTTTATCCGCTCTCCCCAAATATTCTGGCGCCAAGCGGCCATATCCGCCCGCAATATCTACGATACTGCGCGTATGCTTTGGCAACAATTTTCTTATTGCTAGTTTATCGGCGGCATCTTCATAATCTCGGCCAGAATTCTTCCAAAACTTCTCATAATCATAGCCATTATAATCTATTACAACCAAGTCTTTTTTACTCATATCATCCATTATAGCACACCTATCGGGTGATAACTATGGTATAATAAACATATGAATTTTCGGACAAATAAGCTTATTGCCCCCATCGCCAAACGCATGGCTGGCGTCATGATTGCCGTCTGTACTTGCCTTGTAATTTTCAACGCGATTGCAGTAGCTTACTTCCATCCTCAGACGGTAGTAAACCGGGAAATCGCTGCTCTAGCAGAAGAATACTACGAGGATTATCTCTACCATAATCTCGTCGGCGGCCGCACCGGGGATGAAATCGCCAAAGAGCTAGAGAAGTATCATACTGCCGGTGTAAATACTACTTATCTGCGCCAGCTTTTGCTCTATGATTCTGGCCGCCGCAACGGGGCATCCACCTATTTTGACCATGATGGCTACACTTGTAACCGCAACGAGACTTACGTTAAATTTTACCCTGATCCCCCCTACGGTTATAAAGATTACCATTTTGACGTAAAATTAGTTTGTGAATAATAAACTGTGATATAATAATATAAGTATATATAGTTTATGGAGAAAGCTATGACTAAAGAAAAGAGTGGGAAAAAAACTGCGCCAAAAAGAAGTCGTTTCGCAAAGAAGACGAACAATAAATCTACCTATACCAGCCTAATGTATAAGTCCAAAGTAAAAAAGGACCAAAAGGCCAGGAAAAAGGCAGAGGATTTAGCGACTCTCCCAAAGACTCCGGTGAAGCGGTTTTTTGCGCACCTACATCCTAAGCGTGTTTTTCACTATTGGTTCTCCTGGAATGGCTTAAAGAAAATCGGCAAATTCCTTGCGGCCTGTATTTTGCTCAGCATTATTGCTGTTGGTGCCCTGTTCCTTTATTACAAAAAGGATTTGGAGGCCATCCGTCTAGACGAGCTCAAGGTTTCTGAGACCGTTAACACTTACCTAGACCGCAACGGCGAGGTACTTTGGGAAGACCGTGGGGACGGCGACTATCGCCTCGTTGTAGACGGCAGCGATATCTCCACCTATATGCGCCAGGCCACCGTCGCCATTGAGGATCGTAATTTCTATAATCATAACGGCGTAGATTTGTTCTCGCTCGTGCGCGCTGCGTTCTCCACTCTTACCGGCAAGAGCGTACAAGGTGGTTCCACTCTTACCCAGCAGCTTATTAAACAAGTCTACTTCTCCGATGAATCTGGCGACCGTGGCCTCACGGGTATCCCGCGCAAGATTAAAGAGGCTATTCTCGCTCTAGAAGTTGAAAAAATGTACAACAAAGAGCAGCTCATTACGATGTATCTTAACGAGTCGCCATATGGCGGCCGTCGCAACGGGGTAGAGTCTGCCGCCCAAACTTACTTCGGTAAGTCCGCTAAGGATTTAACTTTGGCCGAGTCTGCGCTCCTTGCCGCCATCCCGCAAAACCCAGCCGTGTTCAACCCTTATAATGAGTATGGCCATGACCAGTTGATTTGGCGCCAGCAATATACCCTAGATGTCATGGTCGAGCTAGGCTTCATTACCGAGGCTCAGGCGGCAGAAGCCAAAGCTGTACCTATCTTAGATCAAATCCAGCCAGAGCAAGAGCAATATAGTAACATGAAGGCCCCGCACTTTGTCTTAGCCGTCAAAGATTATCTCGAGGAAAAATACGGCGTAAAGACTATGCGCTCCGGAGGCTTTACCATTAAGACTACTCTAGATTATCGCGCACAGCAGATGGCCGAGCAGGCCGTTGCTGATGGGGCAGCGCTATTTTACACTAATAATTCAGATAATATTTCTCTATCTTCCGTGGATGTAGAAACATCCCAAGTTATCGCCATGGTTGGCTCTGCCGATTGGAATGCTCCGGTCTATGGTCAAGTCAATGCCGCCACCTCGCCGCTTGAGCCGGGTTCATCTATTAAGCCGATTCTAGATTACGCACCGCTCTTTATGCAACGCTCAGATGTTAATTTCGGCCCAGGCTCTATACTGCGCGATGAGAATATCGACTCTCTTTACTGTGCGGGCTACAGCGGCACCTGCGCCCTTCGCAACGCGTCTGGCGCTTTCTATGGTAATCTTACCATCAGAAAGTCTCTTGGTAACTCCCTAAACATCCCGGCTGTAAAAGCCCTATATATAAATGGTATAGATAATTCTCTTGAGATTGCCCATGCACTCGGCGACAAGAATTATTGTTCTGGCAACGAGAATGCTGGCCTTTCTATGGCTATTGGTTCTGGCTGTAATGTCATCCCGATTGAGCACGCCAATGCCTATGCTTCTATCGCCCGCGGTGGCACCGCCAAACCGCTCGCCTATGTCCTAGAGGTAAAGAACTCCGCAGGCGATGTCATTGAAGAATGGCAAGATACCGCTGGCGAGCGCGTCGTAGATGAGCAGGTAGCCTACATGATTTCCAACATATTATCTGATGCTGATGCTCGTACGATTACTTTCGGCTCGCAAGCCCGCGATTACGGCTTCGCCATGCAGGGCATCTGGAGCGCATCTAAGACTGGTACCACCACTACCGCAGTTTACACTCAGGCAAAGGATTCTTGGATGGTTTCTTATACTCCGGCCGTAGCCACCGTAGTTTGGAATGGTAACCATGATGGTTCAGCTCTAGGCGCAAACACCAACTACGTAGTAAGAAAAGTCATAGATTCTTATATGCGCCCTGTCCACTTTGATTTGTACGCAGAAGAGGGCCGCTGGACGCAAAACCAAGAGCCAGTCAGGCCGGCCGGCATCCAGACTTTGACAGTAGGCGGCGTGACAGATATTTGGCCAAGCTGGTACGGTAGTAGTAGCTCTGGAGTATCTACCCAAAAGCTTACCTTTAATAAACTAAACAAGAAACTCGCCGCCGATTGTACTCCTGCCAACCTCAAGGTTACCGTAGATGCTACAATTACTATAGATCCAATGACAAAACAAGAAGTTTGGTACGTACCGGATGATTACGATCGCACTAAGACAGACGATTGTAGCGAAGGCTACACCGGGCCAAAAGTTTCTATAGAAATCATCAAGAAAGTATCCAGCGACGCTGACGACAAAGATAAAGGCGACAAAGAGACTACCGCGAGCGATGTCGTAGGCGCCACTTTGAGAGTTAGCGTTACTAAGGGTACTGGCACGCCAAAAACCTTCCAGCTCTACGTCGATGGCAAAGTTGTCAAAAGCGGTAATATCTCTGGCGCCACTTTTGATCCAGGCTATACCTTAACTGGCACAGAAAAGGTCATAAGAGTTGTAGTTACCGATGACAACGATTATGAAAGCTCCGCGCAGGTAGAGGTGAATTAATGTATGGAAATGGGAGTAGCTGTTATTTTGGTGATACTCGTTGTACTTCTTCTAGAGACCACCTTCATTCTTATCACTAGCAACCTTAAAGATTTGCGTGCGCTTAGTCGCGAGAAAGTTTTGCTAGATACATCCGTTTTAATGGATGGCCGCATTTTAAGCATCGCGAGAACCCACTTTCTGGGGTATGATATTGTTATCCCGCGGAGCGTCCTCCTAGAACTCCAACTTCTTGCGGATGGTAAAGACAACGACCGCCGCAACCGTGCGCGGTATGGCCTAGATATTGCCGGTGACCTTCAGAAAGTAGGTGGCCTAAGGGTAAAAATCTATGAAGATGATTTAAAACGCGGCGAATACGTCGACGAAAAACTCATCGCCCTCGCCAAAAAAACGCGCGCCCATATTTGTACTACTGATTTTAATCTCAACAAAGTTGCCGATGCGGACGGTATAACTGTATTAAATATCAACGAGCTTGCCATCGTCATGAAAAACCAATATATGCCCGGCGAACGCGTGCGCGTGAAAATTACCGGTACCGGCAATAACCAAAGCCAAGGCGTTGGCCATCTCCAAGATGGCACAATGGTCATCGTAGAAAACGGCAACACCCACGTTGGCTCCGAGCTAGACGTAGACGTCTTAAGATTTCTGCAAACCTCTGCCGGCCGGATGATTTTTGCGAAAATCCCTTCTAATCAAACTACCAAAAAGAAACATAAGAAAAAAGCCTGAGAGAAGGCTTTTAATGGTACTGCCAGCTGGAATCGAACCAGCATTGTATCCTTAGAGGGGATATGTCCTATCCGTTGAACGATGGCAGCAAGTGAGGAACTTAAGAATTCAAACGAAGTTTGAATTCTTACGTGACGAACGCCGCTGACAGGAGCGAAGCGACTGGCAGCAAGTCTATACTATTATATCACATTAGAGAGAAGTAGCAAAAGGGTTTACAAACGATGCGTTAGTCGCCCCTGTAGGATTAACGAACATATGAGAATTATTCCTCAATCTGTTTATTCTTAAAGTCTTCTAATACTTGTTTTGGCGTCTTGTAATTTAGTGGTCTCATAGGACGATTATTGGTTTTATCTTGATGTCTTTTTAATCTTCTTT
>JAFUCF010000026.1 GCA_017459845.1 Candidatus Saccharimonadota bacterium | reverse complement strand
GAAGAGCTACAAAAATATCTATATTGGTACAACAACGAACGTCCGCATCAGTCTGTAGATTACATGACGCCCAATGAATATGTGATATACTTTAATACAAGAGGAGACCTTAAAAAATCTCAAATGTATTGAACCAGTACACAGGTATTGCGTATATATAAAATGTATGTTATCATAAATAGCGAAAGAGGCCGGCTCGAAAAGCGTCCGTCATGGATGCCTGCCCTAACGGGATAGAGCCGGTTTCGCCTTGTCTTATTTTTCCCCAAGATCAAGCAATTTCAATTTGACAATTCTATCCTTAATAAAACGAATATACTCGTTTGAATCCGTTTTATCATTCTGGAATGATCTATTAATTGATCCAGCGATTATATCAGCTAGCTGTATTAAATTATCTCGCTTAGAATCTTGTACGTCAAAATCTTTCACCTTTCTAGCATCGCCCTTATTTAATTCTTTACGAATATAGGTTTTAACGCGAAGCTTGTAACCTTTGCCATATTTGCCATCAACTTTTACTTTCGCCTCGTTTAATGGCATAATCGCAAGGAGCTCCTTAGTTGTCCAATTATATAATTTTTCATCATCTGAAAACTTAAATACATTAGGATAATCGGCCTTATTTACGTAAACAGCATAAATGCTAAAATTATACCGTCTTATTACCTCAAGAAAACCCAACTTGATTTTCTTTGATGTAGTCCTAAATTTAAATTCATGCCCATCTTTCCAGCCAAGTGAATGACGATATTCTGAAATGGCATTATTCATCAAGGTAGCAACCTCTGGCTCAACAAAAAGAGCAGCAGCCATTATAAAATTAGAACTACTTCTCCCCTTTTTAAAACCAGGATCCCCAGAATCGTCAACAAAAACCAACTGCTTACTCATCAAACTAATTATACCATAGCTTCACATGCCATATACAAAAACGTGTACTATAATAAAGTTGTAGTTGGAGCGCCTAGCTGGGCGAATCTAGTTTCTTGGAATGCAAATCCGCTGCAAGCGAAGTTTTTGCCATCCCAACCGGCTATAAAATTTCCTCAAGTCTCGGCCAAACAATTACGGAGGACAGAATTCCCCTTATTAGCTCTTTTTTTCTCAAAATGAGTAGTTGTACCTTAAAAACGAATGAGGCAAATACCTATCTTTGGCAGGTTCCAAAATCATACCGTAATTAGATCGCGGAGCCTGAGCATTAAAAGCGAATTCTCACTTATTGTGTGTACTATCAAGTGTTTAGAAGTTAGACTTCGTCTACGGCGGCAACTTCAACTCCGGCGGTTGGAACAATGTTGGTAGCAACGGCAACTACTGGTCGTCTACTCAGAACAGTAGTACGAACGGTTACAACTTGAACTTCAACTCGTCCAATTTGAACACGAACAACAACAATAAGAACAACGGCTTCTCAGTACGCTGTATAGCTAGTAGCTAGCTCCGCTAGCTACTAGCTAGTGCCGCCCGCGTGGCTGGCGCCGTTCCTTGGGGCCCGGTTCCCCCCGCTCTCCAAAAATATCAACTACTAAAAAGCCGCCAAGAAGCGGCTTTTAGTGTTCAAGATGGCTAAACCAAAGCGGCCTCAGTATCATCGCGCCGGTGAACCAAGCCCCAACATCATCGCGCCACTAGTTCAAGCCTCAGTATTTATACCGCCACCCGTTATTATTAAAAACCCTATAAACTACCTTCTTTGTATCTCCGTGCCTCAGCATCCCCATGTGTGAAATAATCGTCTCCTCATCTACCTCTCCGGCCGCTACTAGCCTCGCCGATTCCCGAAAGTTTCTTATCAGCCTTTCAGACGGTAACTTCCGGTATGGGAAAACCTTCCACCCTAAGAAATTTGCGCCATGCGAAACCGGCTGGATGTATTCTTTTGCGGGGTGTAGCTCTAGTCCTAACTCACCCAGTTTCACCCCTATCTTTTCCCTCAGCTCTGGCATTAGTTTCTCATATTCTTCTTCCGTCAAAACCATATAAAAATCATCTACATATCTGCCATATCTCTTTATCCCCAACGTCCTTGTCACATAAACATCTAAATAGTTTAGGCAGATATTAGACAGCAGCTGCGACGTCAAATTCCCAATCACAATCCCCTGCCCTTTTGGCTGCCCAAACAAGCTTTTTCTCTTAGGCAAATCATTCCAGTCAGATCTCTTGCCGCACCTCCTCACCCCCTTTGTTGGCTCATCAAAAATAATTTCTTTCCAAAGATATTTACAAGTTTCATATAGCCACCCTTTCTTTGGGAATTGCTTATCTAGCCCCTCTACCGCCATTTTAAAAAGCATTTCTCTATTTAGGCTCATAAAAAAGCCTTTTATATCCTCTTGTACAATCCAAGCCTTTTTCCTACCAGTCTTCCGGTAGTTTTCTTCTATTGCCTGCCGCATATATTTTTGCATCCTAGCCACTCCGTCTAAATTCCCCTTACCCTCTTGGCAAGAATAAGAATCTCTAATAAACCTCACGTTCCACCACGGCGCCACAATCCCATACAAAAAATGGTGTACCACTCTATCTCTAAAAGTCGCCGCAAAAATCTCCCTAATTACCGGCTTATGAATAATAAAAGCTTTACTCCGGCTCGGCTTATATTGCCTATTAATAATATCATTTGCCAAAATCTCTATATTTTCTTTATGCCGTTTCATAAACCTCGCTTGGTCTACCGTCCGCCTTTTCCCGCGCGAGGCATTTTCTGCCGCCTCAAAAAGGCAACAAAATAAGTCCTCGTCTCGAGTTGGGATTTGCCTTAAAAAATTCTTTGCTTTTTTAGTAACAATCCTCACTGCTTTTTCTCCTCCTCATGCGCAGCTTATTTTATTTCCTTTTTCTTCAACCTCCTGGCGCTATCTTCTGCCTTCCCCCGCATCTTTTCTTCCGCCTCTTTTGCCACCTTGCGCCGCAGCTCGTTCTCAATTTCTGCCTCTACTCTCATGTACTGTTCGCCAAATTTCGCCATCCTTACCACGTCGCACGGCTCATCGTCCATCACCACATTAGCAAATTCGTCCAAATCGAGCAGTAGCCCCATTTCCCTTTCCAAAAAATCGTCAAAGCTTATCCTATTTTGTGCCAGCCTCACCGTCAATCTTTTCATCTCCACCACCACTTTGCGCATATCCGTACCATAAGCATCCCTTTCCGGGGATTTCATGCTTGCCGTCAAAATCCGCACGTGCCTCTGCAATTTTCTAATTTCATCGTCTAATACCGGCACCAAATGTTTGGGGATAAAAACTTTGTTTGCCAGCTCTCTCTGCCGTTCTTCTAACCCCGCCGCATCTTGGTACACCTCGTGCGTCACCGGCTCATCCAACTCAAAACGTATCGAGGTCTCTTTTTCTACCGTGGGATATATTCTCAGCGTCTTTAGCTCTGCCCTCAGCGCGCCAATGCTCTGCACAATCACCACCTTGTCGTTTTTCTCAGCGCCAAAATCCGTGTCGGGGTGGAGCTTGAATTTCCGTTTTAGCCTCGGTCCAATCAATGCCGAGAGTATCACCGCCGAGTGCCCAAAAGCCTTCCACCACACTGAATTCCCTTCTCTAATCAACACAACGTAGCGGTAGTTTGTGTGCTCAAATTCTACCACCTGCTCTTTCAGCCGGCGGTAGGCCGCCTTACGTTCTTTCTTGGTCTGATCTTGTTTAGTTTTCTTTGACATTTTCTCCTGCAACTCTGCAGGTTTGTCTTTTGGCCCACTTACCTTTTTGGTCTTTACAGATTTACTGCTTGCTTTAAGTTTTTCAGCCATTTTGACATCTCCAAATTCATTTTTTAGCTTTGTTCTTCCAGTCACAAAACTTTACGCATTTCATCTTTCCAAGTTTCCGTGCTTCGCACGGGAGGACGGGGGGAACCGGGCCCCAAGGAACGGCGCCAGCCACGCGGGCGGCACTAGCTAGTAGCTAGCGGAGCTAGCTACTAGCTATACAGCGTACTGAGAAGCCGAGGTTCTTATTGTAGCTGCTCGTGTACAAACCGGACGAGTAGAAGAGCAAGTAGTAACCGTACGTACTACTGTTCTGAGTAGACGACCAGTAGTAGCCGCTGCTACCAACAGTGTTCCAACCGCCGGAGTAGAAGTAGCCGCCGTAGACGAAGTTATAAGGGGCGCTTCTAATCGTAGAGGAGCCAGTAGAGTTGTCTCCACCCATAAAGGATGCGATATTACTATATTCTGCATTTGTAGGTGGTCTCCATCCCTTCGGGCAGACTTTTTGGGCGGCGCCGTAGCTATAGTAGCTGTGGCTTGAGTAGGCTTCCTGTCCAGATTGCGGGCCGTTAATATACTGGAGGTTATCGTCAGAATTATCAGTAGACCAGTCGCTCGTGCCTGTCCTAGCCGAGATAGTGCCG
>JAFUCF010000025.1 GCA_017459845.1 Candidatus Saccharimonadota bacterium | reverse complement strand
TTCCCAAGGGTACGGACTTTAAAAAGCTTACAACTGATGATATACTAAAAATAGAATTTCTACTTAACAATAGGCCAAGGAAACGTCTCGGGGGCAAAACTCCGCAAGAAGCTTATGTTGCACTTGATGGTTTAATGTAGCATTTTTCAATACGCTCCCCTCTTTACAACTCCCCAGAAGTGGTGTATAATAACACGAAATAATAATAAGTTAATAGGAATATTAGATGCCAATTATCAAATCTGCCAAAAAGGCTGCGCGTCAGAGTATCAAGCGCACCGCGCATAACCAACAAATCAAGAAAGATATCAAGGCCGCTCTCAAGGCTTTCAAAAAGAGCCCTACTGCCGCCAATATGCAGAAAATTCAGTCAGAATATGACAAAGCCGCTAAAAAGGGCCTCATCAAGAAAAACACCGCTTCTCGCCGCAAGGCTGCTATAGCTAAATTTGCCAAGGCCGCCGGCGTCAAGCCAGCCGCTTCTACCAAGGCAGCTGCCGCTAAAACCCCGGCCAAAAAACCGGCCGCAAAAGCCACCAGCGCCGCAAAAGCCCCAGCCAAAAAGCCGGCCGCAAAAAAGGCTACAGCGAAGACAGCTGCAAAAGGTAAGACTCAATCAAAGACCAAGGCGAAATAGTCGTCGTCTTCATCGCCATATCTAATTCAGAGAGTGCTACGAGCGCTCTCTTTTCTTTACTCCCCATTCTATAATTATATAGTGTACAAAGCTTGCCCACCATAATCCCCGTAAACATATAAGGATCATTATCATCTTCTAGCTTGCGCAGCTCCTTTACTGCCCTCTCCCCATCCCTAAGCGCTATATCTACCACGTTAAAAATCAAATTTGCATCCGCCGGCCGCCCCAGCTTAAACTCCAGCGCCTTCACCCCGGGCATCGCCTTAAACTCTTTAAAGCTTTTCTTCCGCGAGACCTTCGTCTCCCAAATCACAATCTCGTGCGGAGTGTTCACGTAATTTTTAAGCTCCGCATAAAAATCTATTCCGTCCTTCATTTCATCCCCCTCATCCTTCCGCGCCGGTGTCAAATCTTTAATCAAAATCTTTCGCTTACTAGAAAACAGGCTCATCCCCTGGCAGATGTTGACTAAATCTTGTATATTTAGGTTTTCGCCCTCAAAAACCTCATAGGTCTCGCCCAGCACCTTTTTCACCTCTTGGGATATCTTAGCCCTATCATCTCCCGTAAACACAAAAAACATCCTAGTCTCCCTCCTTATTACGATGCCCACGTAGCTCTAATGCCTCGCTAAGCTCTTTTCTTTGCAGCTTATCTCCCCCAGAAAATCCCCGGCAGAGTTGGCACTGCAGGCAATAATGCGTCCCCCGCCCAGCCACTCTAGTTTTTAATATCTCCGCCCCGCACCGGCGGCATTCCTTCCCCTCCCTCCTAAACACCTCCGCAAATAACTCCAGATAGTCCCCCCTTGTGCCATCCGCCTTCACGTAAGTCGCCATCGTAGAACCGCCAGATTCAATAGATTTTTCCATCACCGCCCTAGCGCCGCGTATCAAAAGCTCCGCCTCCTCTCGCGTCACCTCCCCCGCCTTCCGCGCCGGATGTATCTTCGCAAAATACAGCGCCTCATCCGCATAAATATTCCCCAGCCCACAGATTACTTTTTGGTCTAAAATCACCGCCTTCACGGGCGCACCCTTATGCCGCTGCAGCTTAGCCCATAATTCTTCCCCGGTCATATCCCAAGGCTCTGGCGCCAAACTGGCAATAAACTTATCTTGCTCCACCTCCTCCGTCGGCACCGGTTTCACAAAGCCAAACTTCCGCTGGTCGTTAAAAAACAGTTTCCCGCCCTCAAAATCAAATTCTACCCTCGTCTGTTTATTTGGCAACTTAGCGACAAAGTTTTCACTCGGGTGCCCGCCCGCAAAAGCAGGTTTATCATCAGCCCCAACTCCGCTAGATACGCTCGTCTTAGATTTCTTCTGTTGGGGATTTTCCCCCGAAAGAAACCCCCAGGCTATCAGCTGTCCCGTCATCCTCAGATGGATAATTAAAGACACCCCGTTGTCTAAATCAATCACCAGTGCCTTGCCAAACCGCCGCAGCCGCTGCACTTTCGCCCCCTCCACCACCTCTTTTGGCCCAATAAAGCTTTTATCGCACAAAACCCTCACCCCAGAAATTTTCTTCCCAGTAATACACTTCTCAAGCCCCCGCCTAATTGTCTCAACTTCTGGCAACTCTGGCATACTACCCCAATTATAGCACACAAATTGCGCACGCCCGAACTTGTAAACCTCGTTTACAAGTTCGCTCACCTCCGCAATTGCCCCAACCAGAAAGTTTTTCTTTCTAGTTCAGCTTTTCTTGGCTAGAAATTTTTACTTCTACGTTCAGTAATTTTCCACAAGTCGTGCTATAATGATCTTACAAGAGGAGGAGTATGGCCGAAAACAACCAACTAGAGATTTACCAAGGTCCAAAGGGTGATATTGTTTTTAATATTGACGCTAGCAGCGAAACCATCTGGGCTTCCATTGACCAGATAGCTAAGTTGTTTGAAACCACCAGGCGTAACATCGAGCTACACCTAAAAAATATATTTTCAGATATGGAATTAGACGAAAATCGAACCGCGAAGGATTCCTTCGTAGTTCGCCTAGAAGGCAATCGCCAAGTCAAACGCAGAATTAGGCTTTACAATCTTGATGCCATCATTTCCGTTGGCTATCGTGTCAACTCCAGAAAGGCTACTGGATTCAGAATTTGGGCTACCAAAGTCTTAAAAGAATATACCACAAACGGCATCGCCATCAACGAACGCCGCCTCAAAGAGCTAGACAGTAAAAAGCTAAAAGAGGTAGAAGGCATGATGGGCGTCGTCCGCCGCCTCATGGCCCGCCAAGAGTTAGACGCTGGCGAGGCCCGCGGTATTTTAGAGGTCATCACAAGTTACACCACCAGCTTTAAAGCCTTAGAAGAATACGACGATGGCCATATTAGCCTTAAAAACCTCAATAAAAAGACCAAGAAAATCCTCACCCCAGAAATCTGCGAGACAGCCATCGCTGATCTTAAGAAAACCCTAAAAGCCGGTGAGCTCTTTGGTAAGCGCCGTAACGATAGTTTTTATGGCAGCCTAAATAATATCTACCAAAGTTTTGACGGCGAAGACCTTTACAAAAGCACCCCAGAAAAAGCCGCCAATCTTCTCTATTTCATCATTAAAGACCACCCTTTCTACGACGGTAACAAACGCATTGGTTCCCTGCTTTTCATCATCTTCCTCACCATCAATAACTGTCACCTCACCAAAGACGGCACCACCAAAATCTCAGACCGCGCCATGACCGCCATCGCCCTCCTCATCGCCGAATCCAACCCCAACGAAAAGAGCCTCATCGTCTCCCTAGTGCAAAAACTGTTAGAGGATTAAAAACTTAGCTTTAAGGCTATCCAGACGTATTGAGCGAGCCCGTTCTTTTTTAAATCTTCACCTAGACGAGCACGCGAAAGTCCGCGACGCAGTCTAGGCTGAAGATTTAAAAAAGAACGGACGCAAGCGAACTCGTAGTCTGGATAGCCTTAAAGCTAGTTTTTATATCATTAAACCTGCCCTAGATTATCACCAACCTTTACCTCAACCTCTAATTTCACCTTGAGCTCCGGCGCAATCCCTTCCATCTCACGTTTTAAAATCTCCGAGACTTCCGCCACTTTATCCTCTGGGCATTCCACGACTAAAGAATCATGGATCTGCAATACCAGCGGCGCATCACCCGGCAAAACCTTATCCAGCCTAATCATCGCCCGTTTCATAAGGTCTGCCTCCGTCCCTTGGATTGGCATATTACAAGCCGCCCTCTCTGCCATCTGCCGCACCACAAAATTAGACGATTTCACATCTGGCGTTGGCCGCCGCCGGCCATAATAGGTCTCTACGTAGCCCGCCGTCCGCGCTTGTTCCAAAACTTTATCTAGGTATATTCTAATCGGCTTCCGCACTTCAAAATAATCCGAGATAAACTGCGAGGCATCTTTTACCGGCATATCTGTTTGTTCTGCCAAACTTCTCGCGCCCATCCCATAAAGCACCCCAAAGTTAATCGTTTTCGCTGCCCTCCGTTGCTCCTTGGTGACTTCGTTTAGCGGCACTTTAAATACATCCGATGCCGTCTTGGCATGGACATCTACCCCAGAATTAAAATCAGCAATCAAAGCCTCGTCAGAAGATAGCACCGCCGCTAGCCTCAACTCAAACTGCGAATAATCCGCCTGAATAAATTTGTGCCCTTCCCCCGCCACAAATCCCTCTCTTATTCTGTGCCCTTCTTCCGTCCGCACCGGAATATTCTGTAAATTCGGGTTTAAAGAAGACAGCCGCCCAGTAGCCGTTACGTTTTCAGTAAACGTCGTGTGTATCCGGCTCTTATCATCCGCCATATCTGGCAAGGTAGCGACATAAGTATTTAGAAGTTTAGACACCTCGCGATATTCCATCAAAAGCTCAATAATCGGGTGAGCATCTTTTAATTTCAAAAGCTCGCTCGCGCCCGTAGAATATCCCCGCTGAGACTTCCGAATCCCCTTCGTTGGCAATCCAATTTTATCAAACAGCACCGCCGAGAGTTGTAACGGCGAGTTTATATTAAACTCTTGCCTTGGGAGCGCCCTCTCCCCCTCAAGATTAATCTCCGTCGCATCAATAATTTTCCGCTCAAGCTCAGAAACCTTCTTTTCATACTCTCTCCTAAGTTCCCTAAAGTATTCTCGCGAAATTTTAATGCCATGTTCCTCCATTTTGTATAAAATCGGCACCAGAGGCAAATCGTAATCCGTAAAAATCTTGTAAACTCTAGGCAGCTTTTCAAATTCTTTTCTTTGCCTAGAATATTCTGCCAACTTTTCTTGCTTTTCTTCCTCAGTCTCAATAAATTGTAGCTTAACCTGACCTTGTTCGGCTTGTATTCTGCTCAACGGATTCAGCAAAAACTTCCCCTGTGATAAATCCCAAAATTCCTCACCGTTTAAAATTTTCTCCGCCACCGCCGGGTTGGTGTGCATCGCTCGCTTTACATCCCACTCTAAAATCATATCTTTTGGTGGCTTATATTCTACTGGCCCTTCTACATCCGAGGCAGCTATCTCCCCAAGCTCCTCGCTAAACCGCCGTGCTATTGTCCTAAATTCTAGTTTATTTAAGACTTGCAAAATCTTTGGTCCATCAATTTTCAGGTCTGGGACATCTTCTAGGCTCACCGGCGCATCAAACATAATCTTGGCCAACTTATAGGACATATAAGCACTATCCTTCCCCGCCGCAAGTTTATCATGCGTTGCCCCAGTAATATCCGCCAAATGCTCATAAATCCCATCCAGGCTCCCATATTGGTTTAAAAGCTTTACCGCTCCCTTCTCGCCAATCCCCGGTACGCCCGGAATATTATCCGATGTATCCCCCTTTAAGGCTTTCAAGTCTAAAAACTGCTCTTTATGAATACCGTATTTCTGCTCTAGTGCCGCCACGTCAATTTCTTCAAGCTTTGAAAACCCTTTCAGCAAGCGATACATCTTGATGTTTTTATCTACAATCTGTAGCATATCTAGATCCGAGGATACGATATACACCTCCCAGCCAGGCTGCTCAGAAGGTTCTTTTGAAGGGCCTAAGACTTGAGCGGGCGCCCCAGAGCGGCCCGAGAAAGATGCTTTCTGAGTTGCCTGGCGTGCTAGCGTACCTATAATATCATCAGCCTCGTAATCGTCGCATTCCATAAATCCCCACCCCAAAGCCTTAATCAACTCTTTAAGATAAGGTATCTGCGCATAAAAATCTTCTCCCGGCTTCTTCCGCCCAGCCTTATACTCAGGATAAATTGCCACGCGCTTAGAGACGCTCGTCTTTGCCTTATCCCAAGCCACCACCACCTTCTGTGGCTTAATCTCTTTTACTATCTCCATCGCAATCATCGCAAATCCATAGATACCTCCCGTTGGGATACCTCCGGCCGTAGAAAGCGCGCCCATCGCATAGTAACCGCGATAAAAGACACTTTTTCCGTCAATAATTACGAGTTTATTCATCTAAAACTCAATCTCCTTTAAAATTTCTGCCAAGCGCGCTGTCATATCTTCTACCGTGCCATTATTTAATATATAATAATCTGCTGCCGCAATCGGCCCGCCCTTTTCTAGATTTTCTATTTCACTCCTATCACGTTCTTTAATTTCTTCTAGTTGAAATGGTCTTTCTGGCCGTGCTGCCACCCTCTTGTATCGTAGATCTTTATCTACTACTACCGCTATAAAAGTTAAAATACCAGGGAATTCATGTTTTAATATTTTGTATTCTGTCCAAGAATACACTCCATCTAATACGATTCTCTTTTGCCCAGCTTCTGCTAAATCATAAACTTCATTAATCACTTGGCGCACCACCCAGTCTTTACCCTCTGTCTCCCGAATTTCTTCACGGAACTTTTTCTCGCTCTCGCCATCTGGAGAACGTTCTATTCCCCTCCGCTCCATTTCTTTATAAATCATCCCCCCAAAATAGACCTTTGGCACTCCCCTCTCGGTCATATAATCCACCGCTACGCTTTTACCACTCCCTGCCATCCCGACTAGTGCAATAATTTTTACCCCCCTATCCTTTAAGCTCTTCTTATCTTCCATATAATTAGTATAGCATGAAACCACCCACCAAAAGGCCGTAAAAACTACTACGCTAAAAAACGTAATTTTTGCAATCTCACTCACTTTCATTTTGCCTATGCTATAATAAAAACAAGTACTATATTAATATAAGGGTGGGTTTAAGGAGGCCCCAGTGAAAAATAAATGTAAATACGTTTTCGTGACCGGCGGAGTTTTATCCGGTGTCGGCAAAGGCATCACCGCCGCCTCTATGGGTGCCATCTTGAAAGCCAAGGGCTATAAAGTCACCATGCAAAAGTGTGATCCATATCTTAATGTAGACGCCGGCCTTTTAAACCCTGTAGAGCATGGTGAATGCTTCGTTACTAAAGATGGCGTGGAGACAGATTTAGACCTCGGTCATTACGAGCGTTTCCTAGATTTTGAAACCAGCAAATATAGCATTACCCTCTCTGGTGGCATTTATAAAGAGCTCATAGAAAAAGAGCGCTCCGGCGGTTTCCATGGTAAGACTGTCCAGCTCGTCCCCCATTTTACAGACCTCGTCCAAGAAAAAATCGCCATGGCCTCTAAAGATTCTGATATCCACTTTGTAGAAATCGGCGGCACTGTCGGTGATTACGAGGGCCTCGCCTTTCTAGAGGCTATCCGCCTTTTCGCCAATAAAGTTGGCCGCCGAAATTGTCTTTACATCTCTGTCATTTATGTTCCTTGGCTCAACACTTCCAAAGAGCTCAAGACTAAACCCGCTCAAAACGCCCTCAAAGATTTACGTGGCTTTGGCATCATCCCAGACATCGTCTGTGTCCGCTCTGAGAAGCCCTGCTCCCGCAAAATCTGCGAGAAAATCGCCGCCTTCTCTGGCATCCCATCAGAGGCCGTTTTAAATCTCCCAGATATTAAGTCTGTCTATGATGTGCCATTTAACGTCTTAAAATCCGGCGTTCTAGAAATCCTCAACGACTTCGTCGGCGACGACAAAAAACCAGACATGAAAAAGTGGGAAGAGTTTTCCGTTCGCCGCAACAAAAAGTATCCCCAGACGGTAAAAGTTGGCCTCGTCGCCAAATACGTCGGCAATGAAGATACCTACATCTGCGTCACAGAAGCTCTCAAAGCCGCCGCCGCCTGGAATGATGTCAACCTAGACCTCGTCTGGCTCAACGCAGAAGATTTAGAGAGCCACGATACAGGCACGAATGATACTATTGCCCTCCTCAATTCTTGTGACGGCATCGTTGTGCCAGGCGGCTTCGGCCTTCGCGGCGTAGAGGGCAAAATCAAGGCCGCCGAATATGCTCTTGAAACCGACAAACCATATCTAGGCCTCTGTCTAGGTATGCAAGCCGCTTGTATAGCCGCCGCCCGCCGTGCTGGACTAAAAGGCGCCGGCTCAGAAGAATTCTTAAATGACGAAGATTATAAAAAGCCAAAAGATTTTAAAAATGTCATTTACATCATGCCCGGCCAAGAGGGCAAACAGCAGACTGGTGGCACGATGCGTCTTGGCGATTACCCAGCCGTCCTTAAAAAAGGTACCAAGACCGCCCAAATCTATCAAACAGAATACGATAAAGGTTCTTATCAAAACGGCGTAGAGTCACAGAAAAACGGCAGCGTCAAAGTTATAGAGCGCCATCGCCATCGCTACGAGGTCAACCAAGCTTTCTTAAAAGACATCGAAAAAGGCGGCCTCATCGTTTCTGGCACCTCCCCAAATAAATCTCTTGTAGAATTTGTAGAAGCCCCGAATAAAACTTTCTTTGTTGCCACCCAGGCCCATCCAGAGTTCAAATCCCGCCCACTCTCCGTCCACCCGCTATTTTATCACTTCATTAAAGCTCTAAAAGACAAACAATAGTCCTAATAAACCGAGTCTAAACTAGCATCTAAAAAAGCCCGCGCTAAGCGGGCTTTTTCATTTAATTGGTAAATCTAGTAATGACGTAAAACACCGTTAGATATACTATCACCGCCGTACCGACTAAAATTACTGAAGACATTGCCTTCATCCATTTTGATGAAACGTCTAGCGTGTGGTACTTCACTACCGAGTAGTAGAAGGAAAGAATAGAGACAACCGTAGCAAGAGGGCCAATCCATGTCAAAGTAGGCAAAGTTGTTAGAAAAACAAGATCAAATAGAAGCGCGAGTATACCACCAATTGAAAGCCCGCACAACAAAATCTTCAGCCCATTTTTTAGACCGGGATTAGTAGTATCCTCAATACGCCGGATAAGATAGCTAGAAAACGTGATGGAAATCAAGAAGAAGTATGCAATTAGCACATAGAAATGCCAACTCTGTTCCGTGTATAATTGTACATACCCATTAGACAAATCATAAGAGCTATAGAAAAGTGATGGATCATAGGCCAGTAATGCTACTAATATTGCACCACCAAAAGCAAAGAGAGAAGTAAGCGTCTTCCCGCCCGCATAACCATAGCTAAAAAAGGCTAGCAAGCCAACGTCACAGATGGTAATACTACCAATGATGCAAGTAACGATAAAACGAACAAACTCAGATGAAGCCCACGGCATATCCAATGCAATCATTACAGCAATTGTCCATGTTGCGGCCCCAAGAGCGGCAAGCAGAAAAAACTTTGCAGATTTTTTCTCTTGTTTACGGCTCCCAAAGAAAACTGAAAATCCAGACAACAATACTATTATTGTAGCCGCAATCAGTAACGCACGAATAAGTTGCATATGCCTCCTAAATTACTTTTCCCCATTATAGCATAAGCAATAAAAAAATACCACCTAGATTTCTCCAGGCGGTAATTTTTAGCTGTTTTTCTACTACATTGTCTCAAGTTTCTTATAATTTACTTTGCCACTTTCCATCATCGGCAGCTCGTCTACAAATACAATCTCTCTTGGCATTTGGTAATCCTGTAAAAATTTCTTCAGGCCTTCCCTAATTGCATCTTCGCTTTGCTCGCACCCAGGCTCCAGCACGATAAATGCTTTTGCCCCAGCTTCATCAGAGGTAACAACAACGGCATTCCGCTCTACTCCATCAAGTTTCGAGATTGCTTCCTCAACGGTAGCACAATTGACTTTCTCGAATACACCAACCCCGATAAAGAATCGTTTGTCGCGCCCAATGAAGCTCACGTAGCCATCTTCACGCAGGATTAAAGAATCGCCTGTCTTAAAAAAGGTCTTATCGTCTCTCTGGATGAAGCACTCACGTGTAAGCTCCTCGTCTCCAAAGTAGCCTTGGCAGAGCGATTCCGCGGCGACTATTGCCTCCCCTACTTCGCCATATTTCACTTCTTTGCCTTCTTCATCGACTATCAGCCACTCCGGGCCGATATAGAATTTGCCAGACGTTCCAGGGATATGTTCGATATGGTCGCTATACGTCCCGATACACAACCCTTCAGAAACACCATAATTATTACGGATTTCCGCCTGAGAGCCATGCTCTCTAAAGTACCTAATACCTTCGTCGTAATCTTTTTCATGGAGTGCAGCCCCAGCACAGAAAAAAGCCACAAGAGAAGAAATATCAGCATCTTTTGGCGTAAGATCCATAAATTGCCTTAGTGTTAAAGGAGAGCCATAGATATAGCTCGGTTTTAACTCATAGTATTTTGCAATATCCTCTGGTGCGGCTCCAGCCAGAACTACTTTGTTCCCACCCATGATATTCACGAACAATGGCATAAAACCATAGCCATGATAACAAGATGCCTGGCATAACACTTTTTTGACACTTTCGTCTCTAGTATCTGTACCAGTAGAATTCGCTGCGTAAATCAATGCTGCAAAAATCGCCCGGTTAGAAAACGGCAGAGTTTTAGGCTTTGAAGCCGAGCCAGATGTTTTAAGATAAATCATCGGTTCGTCTTCCTTAGAGATGCTATGTTTCTCAATCTCCGACATAGTATCTTCCGGCAGATCATTAAAATGTTCCATTACGTTTTTGAAACCATAGTACTCATCCGTGTAAGGATCCTGCGGCTTGATGACTAAAAATGCCTTCACGAATTGCGAATTGCAAAACACCTTAGAGTTTACCCATTCTGCCGAACTATCATAAAACACAATTACCTTCGGACGATGGATGTTTAAGTCCTCAAAGAAAGCGTCCATCTCCGTTTCAGTAATGGGTTTTACAATAACCACCTGCACGCCAATCGCGTTTGCGCCAAAGACCGCAACCACGCCCTCGTAAGAATTCGGCGTGACGACCATCATTTTATCGCCACTCCCCACTCCAAGTTTCAGAAGCCACCCTGCAAATTTAATTACATCTTCCCTAAAATCTAACTTGGTGTGTTCCTTCCCATCGGCTTCAATTGCGACCTCATCAAGATGTTCACCATTTATCTTCATAAATGTTGCAAACATACTCGCCGGCAAAATATTCGGATGTAATTTTTCCTCAGGAATGCCCTGAAGATGTGTCTTATCAATTGATGGATAACCAGTTTTCATAGAAATCCCCCTTTCTAAAAACATAGAAAAACAGCTTGTAAATGTACGACTTTTCTTCGCTTAGTATCCCTATAATTATATCACAAATACACGTAATTCTCAAGAACTACTCTGTAAAATAAACAATCCCAACCGTCCTTAGTCCAAGCTTAAACCCCTAGTTTACTTCCTAGTTTTGATTTAGAACCTTAGAGCCCCACTATTTTAGTTCTAATTTCGCCCGAATTTCTTCCATCTCCTCTGGGCTTAAATTCACTTCCCTACCATATGTCCAAGTTTCATCAAAAGGCATCAAATGCACGTGTGCGTGTGGCACATCCGTTCCAATCACCTTCCAGAGCGTCCGTACGCCCAAAACTTTCTCCATATTAAGAGACAGCTTCTTCACTGTATTCATCAGTGCCTGATAATCTTCTTCCGGCAACTCATAGATTTTATCGCACTCCAGCTTCGGCACCACGAGCGTATGCCCCGCTGTCTCCGGGTTAATGTCTAAAAACGCCATCGTCTTATCGTCTTCATAAATCTTGTAACACGGTATTTCCCCCCTAATAATCTTCGTAAAAACGCTTGCCATTTTATACTCCTTTATACTTCATATTATACCACGTACAGTAAGCACAAACGGAAGCGTCTGCCCTCTATTGGGCAACACGCGGCTTTAAAAACAATAAAAACTCCCCTTCATAGAGGGGAGTTTTCTCGTTTAACTTCCTGGCGGAAGTGTCTGGACAAAGTTCGAACAAGAATGCTAAAATATTAGATGTATCGTGGGGAGTACTTTTAGAAAGGTAGGTGAAAAATGAATTTTTATGAAGAGGTGGCACGAGAGTGTAAAGCTGCTAACATTGATGTAAAAATCATAGAAGTCCCATCACATTTAAAACCAACTTCTGAAGACTATGCAGAATTAGAGCGAAAAATTGCTTTAAGATGTTCCGAAACCGACAGGATGCTCAGAATGAGCGAACTCTACGCTAGAAATTCACTACCAGTACAATAATCAAAAAGGCCGAGAAATCTCGGTCTTTTTCCATACATAAAAATTGGCGGAAGCGAGAGGATTAGGCGCTTCGCGCCTTCCGCGTCCCAAGGGGCGGTCGAACCTTAGGCTCGAATCCTCCCTTCTTGCAAGCAAGAAGTATTTAAAAATATCCCTAACGGGATATTTTCAAATACTTCCTGGCGGAAGCGAGAGGATTCGAACCTCCGGTACGATTACTCGCACACACGCTTTCCAAGCGTGCTCCTTAAACCACTCGGACACACTTCCGTCTACTCACCAATTCTATCATCTGGCGCCTAAAAAATCAAGGCAACAAACCTCCTAGTTTAACTAGCAAAAATATCAGAACTGCGATATAATCATAATATTATTAAGGAGCAAAATATGAGTCTTACCAATAAAGAAATTTACACCAAGACTATTGGCTTTTCTATCCGCCGTCTTTTATGGGATATTTTAGCCACAGTCATTTTTGTACTATTTAGCGCATTAGGGTTTTTCATCTTAGAGCAAACATCTAACAAAGGCCTCATCGGCCTAGGCATCGGTGCGCTCGTCGGCGGTATCGTCATTGCATTTTTGCTCCGCTACGTTTCATACACCTACAAAGCCGGCCAAATCGCCATGATGACCAAAGGCGTAACTGGCGACAAGCTAGAGGGCGATGTTATTGCAGAAGGCAAGAAAATCGTCAAAGAACATTTCACTACCGTCGCCGCCTACTTTGCAATCACTGGTGTCATTAAAGGCATCTTCAACCAGCTTGGCCGCGCCATCACCGCTATCGGACAGAGCATCGGCGGCGATACAGGCAATGCTGTTGGCAGCACTATCAGCGCCGTTATCAGCACAATCGTTGCCTATCTTTGTGACTGTTGTCTCGGCTGGGTATTTTACCGCGAAGATGTCAGCGCCGGCAAGGCCACCTGCGAGGGCGCGGTCCTCTTCTTTAGGCATGGCAAAACTTTGGCCAAAAATCTCGGCCGCGTCTTCGGTATGAGTATTCTCTCTTTCATCGTCATTGGTGGCATCTTCTTCGGTATCTTCTATCTCATCATGAGCCTCTTCCCAGATGCCTTCGCCAACCTCAGCCACGAAATCATTGAGGCCGGCGCTCGTGCAGGTTCAAATTTGCCAGAATGGGTTTCTAATGTAAACACCTTAACCATCGTTGCCGCCGCCGTCACCGCTATTCTCCTCTGGTCATTCATTCAGTCCACCTTCGTCCGCCCATTCATCCTCGTTGGCGTTCTTAGAAACTACATCAAATCCGGCATAGACGACATCCCGACAGAAAAATCTTTCGACGAATTAGACAAAAAGTCTGACAAATTCGCCAAGCTCCACTCCGAACTCTAAATAAAAAGCGCTTCTAAAAGAAGCGCTTTTTTGTGCTCAAAATTTATACCACTTATGCTTAAAAATGTCAAATTTCCCTCTTGAAAAATCCCCTTAGCTTCCGTATAATGTTTTTAAACATTTAAGTCAAAAGAAATAACTACGCATGGGTAATATTGTTATTGAGCTAAAATCTCTCAGCCGTTCTTATGGCTATGGCGAAGGTGCCACTTACGCCCTCAAAGATTTTGATTTAGAAGTCCGCCGCGGCGAGTTTATTATGATTATGGGCCCATCCGGCTGCGGCAAAACCACCCTTCTTAATATCATCGGCCTCCTAGATCGCCCAAACTTTGGTTCTTATATGCTAGACGGTGAGCCAGTTGCACGTCTCTCCTCGCGCAAAAAAGCCCATCTAAGAAGTACAAAAATCGGCCTCATCTTTCAGGATTTCAATCTCATCCCATCTCTAAATGTCTTGGATAATGTTGCCCTCCCCCTTACCTACGCCGGCAATAGCAAGTCGAAGTCTAAACGCTACATCGCCGCCGATGATATTCTCCGGCGCTTCCACCTAGAAAAGCGCGAATACTTCCTTCCCTTCCAGCTTTCTGGCGGCCAAAAGCAACGCGTCGCTATTGCTCGTTCTCTCGTTAGTAAGCCAGAAATCATCTTGGCCGATGAGCCAACCGGTAATCTAGACTCTCGTTCTGCCCATGTCGTTATGGAGGAGCTTAAATCTATCCATGAAGAAGGCAATACCATCATCATGGTTACTCACAATCCTTCTCTCACTACTTATGCCACCCGCGTCATCCATATGTTAGATGGCCAAATTGACAAAGATGTCAAAACCGTCGCCGACCAAGACCTTCCGCAGCCTGTTTCCATCCACTTTGGCCGCGCCAACCTAGACCAAGCCGACCATACCGAACCACCAGAAGACATCACGCCAGATATTTCTATCCCAATCGAAGAAGAAGTAAAAGTAAATGGCAAACGTAAGAAAAATTCTTCTAGGAAGCTCAAAAAACTTCAGAAAAAATCCAGCAAGAAAAAGGAGGTTCTCTAATGTCATTACTTCTTGGCACTCACTATCGTCTTGCCTATGATCAAGTCACCAGAAATCGTGGTCGTTCATTCTTAACCGGCCTCGGCATCGCCATCGGCGTCGCCAGCATCATCTTAATTCTTTCTCTAATGGGCAGCATCCGCAATATGGTTAGCACTCAGGTAGAAAGCGCTGGTTCATCGCTGATTGTCGTCCGTCCATCGACTAACCAAAGCCAGGTAGATTCAATCTTAAGCGATTTAACCGCCGGCAATCAATATCTTACCAGCAACCTTTCTTTGAACGATGTTAAAACCATCAAATCCATCGACGGCATTTCCAGCGCCGCCCCTATCGCCACTACCGTCACCACCCTTTCTGCCGAGCGTCTAGACGACAACGATAAGCCCTACACCTTCACCCTAGATTCCGCCGCTCTCGTTGGCACAACTCAAGATTTCACTGCTGTAGAAAATCTCACCTTAAAATCTGGCACCTTCCTATCCTCTAGTGAAAAATCCAATACCGCCACCATTGGCCATAACCTTTCCTTGAAGCTCTTTGGCACCGGCGATTCCATCGGCCGCACTTTCACTGCCTTTGGCGCCAAATTCTTCATCACGGGCCTGCTTCAGACCGAGTCTGAACCCGTTAACTACAACAACATAGATTTTGACAATACTGTCTTTGTCAACGCCGATTATCTAGATTCGCTCAGCGCCACTCTCCAAGTCCAGCAAATCAACGTCCGGGCAAAAAATACCGATCGTCTAGCCTCACTTTCTGAAGAAATCAAATCGAAGCTCAAAGAAGCTAAAAAGGGCGACACCAACTTCACCGTTACTTACGGCGAAAACATCCAGCACCCAGCCTCTAATTTCTTCTCTCTCATTTCCGGTATGCTCACCATCGTCGCTGGCATTTCTCTTATCGTTGGTGGTATTGGCATCATGAACATTATGCTTGTTTCCGTCGCCGAGCGCACCCGTGAAATCGGTATCAGAAAATCCGTTGGCGCCACCGCCGGCAACATTCTTTTGCAATTCCTCTTTGAAAGCCTCATTCTCTCCACGCTTGGTGGTGTAGGTGGCCTCGCACTAGGCTACATTTTAGCCTTCCTCCTTTCCGTCATTACCCCGTTCAGTCCATACGTAGATATTAACATTCTTATGATTACCCTCACCACTTCCGTAGCCGTCGGCCTCATCTTCGGTATCTATCCAGCCATTCGCGCCGCCCGCAAAAATCCAATAGATTCTCTCCGCTACTACCGTTAGTCTGTGGTATAATATACAATATGTATATCTTGGGAATAGAAACTTCTTGCGATGAAACCGCCGCCTCCGTCGTTAAAGATGGGCGTGAGATTTTGAGCAACGTCGTTGTCTCCCAAATTGACATCTTCAAAGCCTATGGCGGTGTCATCCCAGAAGTCGCCGCAAGAAGCCACCTAGAGGCTATTCTCCCTGTCATAAATAAAGCTCTAGAAGATGCCAACCTTACTTGGGACAAGATAGATGCCATCGCCGTCACTCATACCCCAGGCCTACTTGGTTCGCTCCTAATCGGCACTCTCGCCGCCCGCACTCTTGCCATCCTCCACCACAAACCCCTCTATACCGTCCACCACTTAAAATCCCATATCTACGCCAACTGGCTAAAGCAAGCGCCACAGGAAAATGATGTAGACAATAAAGAGATTTCTCCATTACTAGAACCCAGCAAAGCCGAGCTAGATGCGACCTCCCGTTCGGAGAATAGCCTATTACCTACTTTCCCCTTGCTAGCGCTAGTCATCTCCGGCGGCCACACCCAAATTATCCGGATGTCCGCCCACAACCAATTTGAAATCATCGGCACCACCCGAGATGATGCCGTCGGCGAATGTTATGATAAGGTTGCCAAAATCCTTGGTCTTCCCTACCCAGGTGGCCCTGCGATTTCTCAGGCCGCTCAATCTGGCAATCCCCAAAAATATCATCTCCCACATCCAAAACTCACTTCCCCTAACCGCTCCGACCATACCTATAACAACCTTGATTTTAGCTTCTCAGGTCTCAAAACCGCCGTCTTGCGCGAGGTTCAAAAAGCCGTAGGAAAACCAATATCATTCCCTTCACATGAGCTAAAAAATCTCCTCACCAAAGAACAAGTTGCCGATTTCGCCGCCTCATTTGAAAATACCGCCACCGACATCCTCCTAGAAAACCTTAAAAAAGCCCTCACGCTCTACCCAGACACTAAATCAATCTGCCTCGCCGGCGGCGTCTCCGCTAATGAATTATTAAGGGCAAAAACACTAGGGGAGTTTGATAATTCCCCGTTACCAAGCCCCCTTAGTGTTTTTATTCCCCAAAAGTCCTTCTCGGGTGACAATGGCGCCATGGTCGCCGCCGCAGCCTATTACGAAATTAAATCTGGCGTAAAGCCGGCTGATCCCTACAAAGTTACATTGTTCCCTCGTTCCCCAATAAACATGGTATAATTCTAATATGACAAGACTAAAGAAAATATTAAATTCTCCAGTTTTGGCCCTCGGCCTCACCCCTTTAATTTTTGCCATTTCGCAAATCATCATCTTAGGTTTTTACTGGCTAAACAAAGGCTACGCTGGCGATTTTACAATTACCGTTTCTAGATACGTCGGTTTAGAACTTTGGTCTTCCATCTTATTTGCAATCTGCAATTTAGCGATAATCATCATCATGTTTCGCTACTATCTCTATTTAAGGCCCTCCCGCTCCAAGCTTTGGTTTATCTTTGGCTGTCTCCAAGTCGCCGGCTTTTCCCTACTCTCCATCTTTCCAGCCAACGCTTTCATGCCTAGCCCAGTCCGCGAAGTAGTCGTAAACATCCACGAAGTTAGTGCCCGCGTGATGTTTGCATCTATGCTTCTAATGGCCGCCGAGACTCTACGCTTTACCTTCCCAAATCATCTTAAGTTTCTCCAGAAACTCAGCCTAACCAAATTCCCAAAAAATATCATTTTTCTCAAGACGGCAACTCCAGCTTGTATTGCATTTATCGCTCTGGGCTGCCTTTACCTCTCTGCTTTCTTCTTTAAGTCGCCTCTCTACGAAAACTTCGTTCTCATAATTGAAACAAGCTATATCTACGGTTTCATAGCTTTCCTACTACTAACTCAGTCCAAAACCGAATAATCTATCTTTTTAAGCCTCGTAAAAAAGCTTTCTGTTCTCTAGAAATCCGCCTACTCTCTATTGCCTTTTGGATTGCCTTATTGTGCACCCACTCAGGCAAGCATCCAGCCGTTAATATCTCTAATGTAGCATCCCATTGTTTGGCTAGTGCCGTCGCCATATACCAGGCCACCATCATCCGCACATAGTATTTTTCATTTTCGGCCCATCCACTTTCAGCTTCTACCCTATCAGCACAAACTGCCACCTTTTCTAAAAAGTCTGGCGAAAACCTCTCTGCAAGGAAAAATCTTTGCATTTCCCCAATCCCAAATCTCACCACAAAGGCCCTTTCATCCTCCATCCACTCAAAAGCAAGCTCAAGCACTCGATCTAGGTTCTTCTTAAAAATACTTGGATTTAGCGTATCGCAAACCGCCCAGTTATTCACATATGGCAAAAACTTTTGTATCTCCTGTAAACACTCCTCGAAATTATCTATCTGCGAGATAATTTCCACTTGCGCAAAATCGTATTCTAGGAAAGGATGCGGCAAATCCTCCAAAAATTTATTCATCTCGTGATATAATTTTTTATTAAAACCATTAGACAATTTGCTAGTCAACTCCCGCGACCATTTCCTCTGCCCAAATACCAGCATAAGCATCTCATCAGTCATACGTCTAATTTCCGGCACTCTCACCCCAAGAAAGTACGTCCGAGAAAATCCTGGAATACCTTTAGCGATAAAATCACCATATGCATCATCCCGCAAATCTTCCAGCTTTTCTCGCATAATTATCTCAAAACTATTCATTATATGATATTATACACGATTTTCCACAAGAGAAAATCCCCTGTGGAAAACCATCATCTACCTGTGGAAAACCTGTACCCGTCTGTGAAAATATGTTAAAATAGCAATATGAACGAAGGTCAAAAATTTCGCCAGCCAATCATTCCGCTTCAGCAAACTATTTTGTGGCAAAATTTACAAAATGATTTAAAGGAGACCACCTTTTTCTTATCTGAAAATACCCACACAACAGAATCTCGTAGTTCCCACCATCAAGACATCAAAAAAGCAAAGAAAAACCCCAGCACCACATCTTCGGCAGAAATCAACTACCAGATGTTAATCATCAAAAAATCAACTATTTTAGGTCCATATTTTTACCTACCCTACGGCCCATATCTCGGCCAAAAAGATAGTGCTAGAAAGGCCTACGCGGCCCTTCAGAGCCTCGCAAAGCGCGAACACGTAATATTTACCAGAATTGAGCCGCAAAACGCTCATATGGCCTCCTACTGGCTCAGAAAAGCCAAAAAGACCAAGGACTTAAGCCCAAAAGAAACCTGGGTGCTAGATTTATCACTAACTGAGGAAGAAATCTTTAAGGGCATGAAGCAAAACACCAGAAATCTCGCCAAGAATTACTCCAAAAAAGGTATTATCGTAGAAAAAGCCGCCAAAACTCCAGAAAACGCCCAAATTCTCTATCATTTTTTGCGTACAGTCGCCAGAAGCCATCATTTTAGCCCTATAGAAGAGGCAACTTTCCAGGCCGAGCTAAACCAGCCTTTTTCTTCCCTATTCATTGCTTACCTAAAACAAGATCTTTCCACGCCAAATTCTCAAAAAAGTCAAAACTCAGAAAAAAATCCCAAAAAAAGCCAAAAAATCCCTATCGCCGCTTCCCTTTTCTTCGACGGGCCAGAAACTCGCTACTATATGCAATCCGGCACCGACCAAAACTTCCGCCACCTTCCAGGTACCTTAGCCATCTTATCGGAAGCTATTAAAGATGCCAAAACCCAAAATCTCAAATTTTTTGATTTTTGGGGCATCGCCCCAGAAAACGCCAACAAAAACCATCCTTGGTACGGCTTCACCAAATTCAAAAAATCCTTTGGCGGCCAAGAAGTAGACTACGCCGGCACCTATGACCTTGTAGAAAACCCCTTAAAATACCGCCTTTATTCCCTGCTCCGCAAGCTTAATCGCCTAAAAAGAAAGATTTTTAGTTAATCCTTTTTATTTTCTTCGTCGAACTTTTTAAGATCGAATAAAGACTTTTTTTCCATATCTATAATCCCCTGCGCCCGCCGCAGGAGTTTTTCTAGACTATAATTAGTCGCCGCCGAGCCGACGTGCACTACTTTCGCTACTTTTCTTCCCTTTTTATAACAAACCTGTACAGCTGTCGCCCCGCTCGCTGTCTTATATTTCCGGATATATGCCATAACCTAATTTTAACACAAACCATTCCCTACCAAACGAAAATACTAGCAGGTAAAACCTAGCATTTCGCACTAAAACCCTAGCTCAAAATATAATCCCAGCTATTCTCTAACTAACTTATCCAGAATAAAAAAATAAATTCCAAATCCCCCCGCCCATAGACCGGACCTGCCTCGAAATGATTTCCACCAAGATTTACACATAAAGCTCGCCAAAAAAAGAATTAGCTCCCTAATTATTAGAAACCCCTTGCATTGAGAACCCCCACGTGATACAATAACCATAACAATTATCTCCACACCCACATTTCCTTGAGAGGGATAATTGGGAGCAGAAATGCAGTATGTTTTTGGTATTTTGTCAAATAAAATACCGTGTTTTTGCATAAATGGCAAAAAATTTCACAAAAGGCAGGATAAAGCCGTTTTTTATTTATTAAAACTATCTCTTATGGTATAATTAACTAAACAGATTACGGAGAGAAAAATGAAATTTGCGTCTAGCTACGAAGCAGGGGAGTATGAAACTGACATCTATGCGGCCTGGGAGTCATCTGGAGCCTTCAAACCTAAAAAATCCAAGCATTTTACCCAAGAAGGTCAGCTAAGCCCAGTAGACCATACCTACTCAATTGTCATGCCACCACCAAATGCCAACGGTAATCTTCACATTGGCCATGGCCTTACGGTAGCTATCGAGGATTCTCTCATCCGTTATCATCGCTTACTCCAAGATGAAACCTGGTATATACCCGGCGCAGACCATGCTGGTTTTGAAACTTGGGTAGTTTATGAAAGAAACCTTGAAAAACAGGGGCACTCCCGCTTTGAGTATTCCCGTGATGAGCTCTACCAAAACGTCTGGGATTTCGTTGCCGAGCAACGGGGAAATATGGAGCTTCAGCTCCGTGCACTTGGTGCATCCTGCTCATGGGATGATCTCACCTTTACTCTAGATGACAAAGTAGTAAAAAGGGTTTACCAAACCTTTGAAAAAATGTGGAAAGACGGCTTTATTTACAGAGGTGAAAAACTCGTAAACTACTGCCCAAAACACCAAACCGCTTTTGCCGATATTGAAGTAGAGCACAAAGACGAAAAGGGCAAACTTTGGGATATCGCCTACAAAGTCATTGGTAGCGACCAAGAAATCATCGTCAGTACTACCCGCCCAGAAACTCTTTTCGGCGATACCGCCGTAGCTGTTAATCCATCAGATGAGCGCTACACCGCTATAATTGGCCAATCCGTTAAACTACCCTTAACAGACCGCGAAATCCCTATCATCGCCGATGAACACGCTGATCCCGCCTATGGCACCGGCGCAGTTAAAATCACCCCTGCCCACGATTATGACGACTTCGAGGTAGGGAACCGCCACGATTTAGAGCGCATCCGCGTCATCAACGATGAAGGTAAAATGGAAAACGTTCCAGATGCCTACCTTGGCCTCACTACCGAAGAATGCCGTAAAAAAGTCTTAAAAGATTTAGACGCACAAGGTTTACTACGTGGCGAAAAGAAAATCGTCCACAGCGTTGCCCATTGTTACAAGTGTGGCACCGTCATCGAGCCTACCCTAAAAGAGCAGTGGTTTATAGATGTAGAAAAGCTCGCCGGCCTAGCCATTCGCCACCTCAAGAAGGGGGAAATAAAGTTCTACCCAGAAAATAAGGGTAAAGTCTTAATTAATTACTTAGAGGGCCTTAAAGATTGGAATATCTCTCGCCAAATCCCGTGGGGCATCCCAATCCCAATGTTCAAGAAAAACCCAGAAAACACCGATGAAAACGCTCCAGAATGGATATATGACACTCGCGTAGACGAGCAGACCATTGAGGTAGACGGCGTCACCTACTTCCGCGACGAAGACACCTTTGATACGTGGTTCTCAAGCTCCCATTGGCCAATCGTCTGCACCAACTGGCAAGAAGGGAAGGACAACCCATTCTATCCGCTCAACGTCATGGAGACCGGCGCAGATATTCTCTTCGCATGGGTAGCTAGAATGATTATGATGGGTATCTATGTTACTGGCGAAGTCCCGTTTAAAGAAGTCTATCTCCACGGTTTAGTCCTAGACAGTCACGGCCAAAAAATGAGCAAAAGCAAAGGTAATGTTTTAAACCCATTAGACCTTGTAGAAAAATACGGCTCCGATGCCTTCCGCCTTGGCATTCTCCGTGGCCGCTCTGCTGGCCTCAATCAAGCCTTCTCCGAAGATTCCGTCAAAACCGGCCGCAACCTCTGCAACAAGCTCTGGAACATCTCCCGCTTCATCCAATCGCTAGTAGATGAGGACAATCAGCATATTCTGAACGGTAATAAAACTAATGAGGGGCTTTCCGAAGATGATAAAGGTTTTTCGCCCGTGAATTCACAACAATCACCTGTCCAAGCTACGACCAAAAATTATAGGAGTAGCGAGGACAGGCTGAATGTTGTGAATTCAACCTCGGCGCGAAGAACCCCTATCAAGGAAAGCCCCTCATTAGTTTCCTACGCCACCAATTCAATGGGCGAAGATTGGATATGTCGTGAAATTAACAACGCCCGCACGAACCTCATGGCCCAGATGCGTGATTATCGTTTCTCAGAGGCCGTAGAAAACCTCCAATCCCTCATTTGGGATAAATACGCAGACTGGTTCATAGAGAGCCAAAAGATGTACAAAAATATCCCGCTCTTAAAGAAAACTTTGGAGAACATCCTCGTGCTTCTCCATCCATTTGCCCCATTCGTTACAGAAACCATCTGGCAAAACCTCTCCTGGACAGAAGGTATGATTATCAATCACCCATGGCCAGAAGAATTAGAGTACGATCCAATTTCCGCCGAGAATTTCGACCGCTTAAGAGCCGCCATCTCAGAAATCCGCCGCACCTACCAAGACATTCCTGGCAACAAAAAGTATGGCATCATCTTTGGTGATGATAGCCTCATAGACGACAACCAGGTCTTAGTCCAAAGGCTCACGGGTGCCCCAAGCGTCATCGCCGCAAGCGGCAATCCAAAGGGGATTAGAATTGCCCTAGCCGGCCGCGAAATATACCTAGACGTGGATGAAAAGACTGTTAAAGATTACAGTAACGCCCTAGATGAGCGGATTTTAGCCGTAGGTAGGGAATTAGACGCCCTAAATGCCCGGATGATGAATCCAAACTACGTAGACAAAGCCCCAGCCCACCTTGTCAAAGAGACGCAAGACGCCATTAAAGAAAAGGAGACCTTAATAAACCGCCTCAAAAAGGAGCGCGAGCTCATCGCATAAACCAAACAAAATTGGGCTGGACAAACGTCCAGCCCATTTTTTTACCGTACAGGTTTTGGTGTACCTTCAGAGCAATCAAAGTTTTCTCCAAAAGCAGATTTAAGCATTGTAGTACTCAGATTATTCCCAAACACTACTTTATCTCCTTTTAATGATTTTTTCGGCCGAGGTGTTTCAAAAATGAAATCATCCGGCAAAAAATGTAGCTCTCCAACAACACCCCCAAATAATTTTGGCTCAACCAAAAAGCCATTGTAATACCCCCCAAGGGTATTTTTTAGCCACATAGGGAGCTCCAGCTCGCCCTTTTTACCAGAAAAGCCCACGATGCTATACTCGTTGATAGCTTCAAAAATCTGAGGAGCTGTGTCATCAATAAGTATTGCATATACATGACACCTATCATCATCAGATATCACATACTTAAATGCAACCTTGCTCCCATCCGGAAAATACTTCCCGACATTAATGACACCATTTTTAATTGCTAAAAGATCGTAAAACTCCATACCCATTGCATCCACCCCTTTCTATATTGGAATTTTAATAAAAAGATTATATCATATTCCTCAAGAAAAGCAAAGTGACGTAATAGCTCAGCACCTATGCAACAAATCTTGCATAAAAATAAGGTAGCTCTTAAACTTATTTCTAGGAACTAACTAAAAACAAGGAGAACTACCTTATGGCTTATTATAGTGGCAAAGATATAGAAAAATCAAGAGGC
>JAFUCF010000033.1 GCA_017459845.1 Candidatus Saccharimonadota bacterium | reverse complement strand
CTCCTTTCTGTCTTTTCGGCAGAAACCACCGGATAGGAGCCTAGTATATATCCCTCGCATTAGCGTTCCTGTGGCCCACCCAAGGATGAGCCAACTTAGAGCCAAAATCAGTTTAACTCCACGCTTTTTAGTATAGAACAATTTTTTTAAAACTTACAACCACAACCTTATTGTTTTAGTGGAAAATGTCCAAGATTACAGATAGTACAGTTGTGAATAATACACGTTCAAGGTTGATATGCTTAAAATGGGCCGTAACGAGGGTAGAAGTTAGATTTTTATTTCGGTGAAATAGCTATTGCTTTACCTAGCTCTAGTGTGACACCTGGCCGGAAACAGCGCTAGTTGTACTAGCTACTTACACAACGTACGGGGAACCCGTAATACTTGTAATTGTAGTACTGAGGGCGGACGTACGTATTGTCCGAGTACAGGTTCAGGCCGTACGCACTGTTACTGGTGTACGCGGTAGACGACCACCAAAACCCGTACGTACCGACGAGACGGAGCGACGAGCCGTTGATGTAGCCCGCGAGATCAAAGTCACCATTGTTTCCTTCTGTATAAGCGCCAGTGAATGTAGAGTAGGTGTTAGCATCAGAACGACCGCTACCTGTACCGCCCCAAGCTATATCTAGCGCGGCAAATTCACCACCAGCGCCACCAGTAGGGAGCCTCCATCCTTTAGGGCAGATACTAGAGCTTACTGTGCCGGAGGATGTGCTATATGTACCAGTGCCAGCAGTAGCAGTGTACCAGTTGTAAATGGCCCCATAAGAAGAACGAGTGCTGGCATCGTAGTAGATTAGAGGCTGATCATCGCAAGCCTCGCTACTTGATGTACACCATGCTGTCTGAGTTGGATCAGTAGAAGTTGGTACGGTGAAGCTTGAAGATACATTAGAATCTTCAGATGTAAGAGTTTTGTTAATGAGCCTTAAGTTTTGTACCATCCAGACTTTGCCATCCGGGAGGCGCTTTACTACATATTTTTCACCATCTCGAGCGTCAGTGAGCGTGGCCATATCGCCTATATTCAGCAAGCTTGTTGAAGCGTCAAAGCTTTGCATAGTTGGCTCCGCTATACAACGTACTGACCTACCGCTGTTCTTACCGTTGCTGGTCGTGTACAAATAGGACGAATTGAAGTACAAGTTGTAACCGGCCGTACTACCATACTGAGTAGACGACCAGTAGTCGCCGCGGCTACCAACATTGCTCCAACCGCCGGAGTTGAAGTTGCCGCCGTAGACGAAGTTGTAAGGAGCACTTCTAATCGTAGAAGAGCCGGTAGAGTTATTTCCGCCCATAAAGGTTGCGATATTATCATATTCTGCCTTTGTTGGTAATCTCCAGCCTTTAGGACATACCTTTTGGGCGGCGCCGTAGCTATAGTAGCTGTGGCTTGAGTAGGCTTCCTGTCCAGATTGCGGGCCGTTAATATACTGGAGGTTATCGTCAGAATTATCAGTAGACCAGTCGCTCGTGCCTGTCCTAGCCGAGATAGTGCCG
>JAFUCF010000024.1 GCA_017459845.1 Candidatus Saccharimonadota bacterium | reverse complement strand
TTAATTCATCCATGGTGTATAATGTCTCCATGTCACCTTTCTGCTAGTTATTAGTTAATGTTCTAAATAATATTTTAACTAGTAGAGGGTGACATTTTAATAAGTTAGTATATATGGTGACATTATCATAAGTTAATAACATGCAGGTGCTCAGGTGTTTAATAATAATGGGGCGTATGGTATAATTAAGGCATGAAAATATTGATTACTGGAGCGCAGGGGATGCTGGCTCAGGCCGTGAGAGAGCGGTTTTTAAAGGACTCTGAAAATGAAATTATCTTAACTGACCTTTCGGGTAGAAAGGTAGGGGGAGAAGAGATTGTAAGAAATGGTAATACGGAGATAGAAAGCTTGTATCTTGATATTACTGATTTTGAAAATGTGAAAAAGGTTATTTTTGAGGTGCAGCCGGCACTTGTCATCAACTGTGCAGCGTATACCGCCGTAGATAAGGCGGAGACGCAAGAGGATTTGGCGTATAAGATTAACGCAGATGGACCGGGTAACTTGGCGAGGGTTTGTAAAGAACTTGGCGAGACTGCTGAATGGAAAACAATGGTTTCTGACGGCGAGGTGCCGGAAAATGGGCCGGTGCTAGTACATGTGTCTACAGATTACGTCTTTGGTGGGATGAAGCCAGTAACGGAAGAATATGCAGAAGATGACGAGAAACAGCCAGAAACGGCCTATGGGCGGACGAAACTTGCGGGTGAAAAACAGATTGAAGAATCCGGTTGTAATTATTATATTTTCCGTACAGCGTGGCTATATGGGCATGGCGGCAAAAATTTCGTGGAGACGATGCTCTCAGTTGCGCGGACTTCTTCGTTGGCGGATGCGCGCTTCACTCGCCGTACTGGTAGTACGGCTCGTTCCAGTGCTCCCGCCGCCTCGAATTCCATCGCAACTGAAAGTACGGCTACTCCTTCTTCCTCGCATAGCATCCCTGCTGAAAGCATCGTGAAGGTAGTGAGTGATCAGCACGGTAGCCCAACTTACACGGAAGATTTGACGAGTATTATCTATCAGGCAGTAACAAAGCATATTCCGTATGGCATTTATAACGCAACGGATTTGGGCTTTACAACGTGGGCTGGGTTTACAGAAAAGATTTACGAGCTGGCCGGCGTAAATTGTAAGGTGGACGGTATTTCTAGTGAAGAATATGAGGCGCAGGCTAAGGCCAAGGCGGGGGCAGATTACAAGGTAGCCAAGCGCCCGTTTAACTCTAAGATGAGCAAGCAGAAGCTTTTGGACGCGGGTGTAGAAATCCCAACTTGGGAAGATGGCTTGAGAAGGTATTTGGCAGAAAGAGAGCTATAAACTAAGATATGATTAATATAAAGGAGAAAAAATGAAGAATAGAAAAGGAATTATCTTAGCGGGAGGAAGCGGTACAAGGCTCTATCCGCTGACGATGGCGCTTTCTAAGCAGCTAATGCCGGTTTATGACAAGCCAATGATTTATTACCCAATTTATACCTTGATGCTCGCGGGAATTCGCGAGATTTTGATTATTACAACGCCGCGCGATAATGCTAGTTTCAGAGAACTCCTTGGGGATGGCTCTAAGTGGGGAATGAGGTTTGAATATATGATACAGGAAAACCCGAATGGGCTGGCAGAGGCATTTATCTTGGGGGCAGATTTCATCGGAGAAGATAACGTAGCCTTGATTTTAGGTGATAATTTATTTTACGGCGAGAGTTTGAGGAAAATATTAACAAAAGCAAATTCTGACGAAGATAACTCTACGATTTTTGGTTATCAGGTAAAAGATCCAGAACGCTACGGTGTGGTAGAAACGGATGAGGAAGGCAACGCTATCTCTATTATAGAAAAGCCGGAGCACCCACGCACGAACTTGGCTGTGCCGGGGCTTTATTTCTACACTAATGATGTAGTAGAAATTGCGCGGAATGTTCAGCCGAGCGAGAGAGGTGAGCTGGAAATTACATCTGTGAATGAAGAATATATGCGCCGCAAGCAGCTAAAGGTAGTGAAGCTAGGGCGGGGAATGGCTTGGTTTGATACGGGCACGCACGACGCTTTGATTGAAACAGCACAGTTTGTACAGACGATACAAAAACGACAGGGGCTTCTCATTTGTAGCCCAGATGAGTTAGCTTTTGAAAACGGCTGGATTACAAGAAGCCAGTTAGCTGAGTTGTCTGTACCGCTAAAGAAAACAGAATATGGGCAATCTCTAAAAGCCTTAGCAGAAGGCGATGAGATGCCTTGGTAGATAGGAGGATAAATGAGTATAAAAGTAACAGAAACAGGGATTGAAGGTTTAAAGGTGATTGAGCCGGCGGTATTTCCGGATGAACGGGGGTATTTTATGGAAACCTATTCAGAGAGGGATTTTGCTGAGGCAGGTATTACCTGTAAGTTTGTACAAGATAATCAATCCGGCTCTTCTTTTGGAGTGCTGAGGGGCTTGCACTTCCAGAAAGAGCATCCGCAGGCCAAGCTTGTAAGAGTAGTCTTTGGGAGTGTGTGGGATGTAGCGGTAGACCTCCGGGAGAATTCTCCAACTTTTGGGAAGTGGTACGGTGTGCTACTATCCGCAGAAAATAAAAAGCAGTTCTTTATCCCGAAAGGTTTCGCACATGGGTTTGTAGTGCTTTCTGGCCGAGCAGAGTTTACTTACAAATGCGACGATTTTTATGCTCCGGGCGATGAAGGCGGGCTGCTTTGGGATGATAAAGAAGTAGGGATAAAGTGGCCAATTGAAGGGTTTGGCGGTGAAAATAATGCCGAGATGACAGAAGGCGATAGCTTGCTAAACGAGGAGATGCTGAAGAAAACTGATTTGATATTGTCAGAAAAAGATCAGAAACATCCAAATCTTAAAGATTGTTATAAATTTAAGGAGATACAATAATGAATATTTTAGTAACTGGAGCGGCAGGGTTTATTGGCAGCAACTTTGTACATTATTACACGGCAAAGCATCCAGAAGATAAAATTGTAGTGCTGGATAAATTGACTTATGCGGGTAATTTAGCAAACTTAGCACCGTTCATTGCTTCTGATGGGAGCTCGAATGACGAGCGGGTAAAATTCGTTAAGGGCGATATTTGCGACCGCGAATTAGTAAAGAACATCTTTTCTAATGAAGATATTTCTGGCGTCATTCATTTTGCGGCTGAGAGCCATGTAGATAATTCAATCAAAAACCCTTCTATCTTTGTAGAGACAAATGTACTTGGTACGCAAGTATTGCTGGACGCGGCAAAAGCCTATTGGGGCGAGGGGGCGAACAATAAATTTGTACACATATCTACTGACGAGGTATTTGGCAGTCTTGCACCTAAGGGCTCATCTGCTTCTTCAGCGGATGCGCTGCTCCCTCACAGTACTTTAAGTACGGCTCAGTCCGCTGCTCCCGCTTCATCGCATCTGAGCCCTTATCTGCAAGACTATTTCACCGAGAAGTCGCCGTACCAGCCTAATTCGCCATATTCGGCTTCTAAGGCTGGTAGCGATATGATTGCTAGAGCGTACTATGAAACATTTAAGATGAATATAAATATTACGAACTGTTCTAACAATTATGGGCCATATCAACACGCAGAAAAGCTAATCCCAACGATTATTAGGAAGGCGTTGGCGGATGAAAAAGTCCCAGTTTATGGCGACGGGATGAACGTGCGTGATTGGCTGTACGTGGAAGACCACTGTAAGGCAATTGATATGGTATTCCATAACGCTGCAGCAGGGGAGAGATACTGCATTGGTGGCCATAACGAAATGCATAATATCGATATTGTAAAATTAATTTTAGGCCGGCTTGATAAGAGCGAGGATTTGATTGAATTTGTAACAGACCGTAAAGGGCATGACTTCCGCTACGCGATTGATCCTACAAAGATTACTGAGGATTTAGGCTGGGTGCCGGATACCAAGTTTGCTGATGGCATCGTTAAAACCGTTGACTGGTACCTTGGACACACAGACTGGCTCGTCGCTTAGGGTACTTGTAAGATGTGAGCCAGGACTTTTATCCTTCTGGTTCTCTCGCGTCCGATTTTCGTCAGTCGCTTAGCCTTGCTTGTGTTTATGTGATATAATCAATAGTATGAAGGAAACAATCGGGGATATTTACAAGAACCATAGGAAACTATTTATAGCAATGGTTGTGCTTTTGGGGCTATCGCTTTTGCTTTTGATTTTCTCTTTGTTCAATCTGAAGATTTCTAACACTACAGTACATGTGGGATATTCTGATATTGGTAGTTACCAGGGCGGCGATTTTGATGAAAATAGAGGGAGCTCTGGATATATTTCTGGTAGATGGGTAGATATGATAGCCTTCCCGATTTTAGCCGTGATAATTGGCGTGATGCATAATTTAATAGCGGTACGGCTTTATAAGCGCCGTGGCGAGGCATCTGCGTGGGTGTTTATTGTGATTAGCATTTTGGTATTGGTGGCGGCGGCTTCAGTTCTTTTGCGCCTGACGCAGGAGGGATGATGGCTGAGCCGGAGTCTAAGTTCCCAAAATATTTGGAAATCCCAAGAGGGAAGAGAACGAAACTTTATCGGTTTTTTGAGATTTTGCCGGGCGCGCTGTCTTACGGTCTGATTATCGGCCTGTTTTTAATATCGTGGATTTCGCCGACGGCTGGGGCAATTTATCTTTTAGTTATTATTACGATTACGCTGGTGAAGGCAATAGGCGTGGCGGTGCGGACGGTACAGGGGTATAACGTAGTAAAAATGGCCGAGAAAGTAGATTGGCATAAAAGAGTAGAAGAGCTGGAAGATCCGCATACGAATTATGAACGATTGCGCGGCACAAAAGAGTGGACGGCGACGGATTATGCCAAGATGGAAATTACTAGACAAGGGTTTTCAAGAGAGGAATTTAACTATTATGAGCATATTGAGAATTTGCGGGAGATGTCGGTAGCACCGGAAAATTATCCAGAGCCAAAGAAGATTTATAATGCCGTGCTGATGGTAGCATATGATGAGGGGATGGAAACACTGGTGCCCTCTATTGAGGCGGTATTAAAATCTACTTTTGACTCAGAGCGAATAATTTTTGTGTTCGGCTACGAGGAGCGGGGCGGGCCAGAAATGGAAGCGCGGGCAAAAGAGCTTGAGAAAAGATACAAAGATAAATTTTACAAATTTTTAGCCGTGAAACATCCTGACAATCTGCCCGGGGAAATAAAAGGGAAAGGCCCGAATGCAACTTATGCTGGTGAAGCACTGCTGAGGTTTGTAGAAAGCCGCCACATTCCGATTGAAAACGTAATAGTGACAACATTAGATTCTGACAATCAGATGAGCCCGAAGTATCTAGATTATCTCACCTATGAATATATCGTACATCCAGAGCGTAAGAAAATGGCCTTCCAGCCAGTAGCGCTCTTTATGAACAATATTTGGGACGCGGCGCCGCCGATGCGAATTATTGCTACCTCAAACTCATTCTTTAATGTGATTAATACTATGCGGCCACATATGCTCCGTAACTTTGCCTCGCATGCGCAGCCACTAGATGCGCTGGCGGAGATGGATTTTTGGAGCAAGAGGACGATTGTTGAGGATGGGCATCAATATTGGCGGAGCCTGTTTTACTTTAAGGGCGATTACGAGGTATTATCTATAAAAGTGCCGATTTATCAGGATGCTGTGATCGATGAGACAATTTGGAAGACTTTAAAGGCGCAGTTTGTGCAACTAAGGCGGTGGGATTATGGCGCGAGTGACGTGGCTTATGTGGGCGATAAAATGATGAATAAAAAGAAGCGGCGGATGCCATTTATGAAATTGGTGCCAAAATTCTTTAGGCTGTTAGACGGGCATGTGACGCTTGCGGCGATGAGTCCAATTGTGGCTTTTGGTGGTTGGGTGCCGAGGCTCCTAAATAGCGATTCACGGCAGCTTTTAACCTATAATTTACCACAAACGGTGTCGGTAATTCAGGTTTTCGCGAGCGTTGGGCTTTTCGTGACGATTTTGTTTAGCCTTAGGATGTTGCCGCCGCGGCCGAAAAAATACAAGAAATTTAAAAACGTGTTTATGGTTTTACAGTGGATATTAATGCCGGTGGTGGCAATCCTTTATCAAAGCGCGGCGGCATTTTATTCGCAGACAAGATTGATGACGGGACGCTATATGGAAAAATTCGACGTGACGCGAAAGGTCGTAAAATAGCCTATATTGGCGTCTGTCACTTGCGCTAAGACGTTTTTATGCTGCTTTATTTTGCGGACTTCCTAAGCACAATTTTCTTGACATCAAGAAAGCATAAGCTTATAATAGTGATATGAATTTGTTGCATGGCGTGGGCGAGTTCTTCGCATTAGATATTGGGACAAATGCACTAAGAATTGTGCAGCTTTCTGGTTCTATTAAGGGTGGCTTTGCTTTGCAAAAATATGCTTATGTGCCGATTGACGGTAGAATATTACAGGATACGAGTGAAACCGGCAAGAAAAAAGTTGGAGAGATAATCAATACTGCCCTGGAGCAAGCAGGGATTAAGACGAAGAATATTGCTTTCGGTTTGCCAGCGAGAAAGACCTATACTACAGTTGTAGAGGTAGAGGGGATTAATGAAAGGCAACTAAAGCAAACCCTGAAGTATCAGCTAGACCAGTTTATCCCGATGGCTTTGGATGAGGCAGAAGTATCTTATTCTATTTTGGGCTTGTCCCCAAATGATCCGACGAAGGCAGAAGTATTAGTGTCTTCTGTATCTAAGGAATTTGCTGAGAGTCAGATGGAGATGATGGAGGGGATTGGGCTAAACGTAATTGTGCAGGAGCCAGAGCCGATTGCGATGGCGCGGGCGCTTAATCCTTATGGTAGTATGGACGCCGTGATGATTATTGATCTTGGTGAGGATTCTACAGACCTCGTGGCGATGTACCAGGGGAAGCCGAGATTAGTGCGTTCTATACCTGGCGGTATTGCGGCGATGGCAAGAGTAGTATCCGAGACTTTGGCGGTGCCACAAGACCAAGCAAGACAGTTTATTCTAAGATTTGGCTTAGCGCAAGACCAGCTTGATGGCCAGGTCTTTAAGGCCCTAAACGCCTCGCTTGATGCTTACGCGATGGAGCTGACGAAGTCGGCGCAATTCTTCCAGACGAAGTATCTTGGCGTAGCGATTAAGTCTATTATTCTCTCTGGGTTCGCGGGAGTGATACCGTTCTTGTCTGAATTTTTGGAGGCAAAGACTGGGGTGGCAACAGTACAGGGTAATCCGTGGCAGTTGGTACAGGTAACACCAGAGCAACAACAAGTTTTGCAGAGCGTAGCGAGCGAGTTCGCAGTGGCGATTGGCCTTGCAGAAAGGATTAACGATTAATGGACGGGATAAAAGAAAAACTCTCCGCTTTTAGGGCGAAGCTCAATGGTAAAGATCCAAATGCACCAGAGGAGCCAAGGTTTTCTGAGAACAAAACTTTTGAAATTAACCTAGTGCCAGAGATTAAGTATCAGATGCTGAAATCTATGCGCTTTAGGAAGGTATCTTCATTTGTTTGTATCGTGGTGGCGGCAGTTTTCGGCGTGGCGACAGCGGTGTTCGGCGGGATTATCTTGGTCCAAAACTCTACTTTAGCGGCGCAAGATACTAAAATTGATGGTATGGCCAAGAAGATCGATGAGTTTAGTTCTATGGATGATTTCTTAACTTTACAGAATCAACTAAACGCTATCCAAACCGTAAATAACAACAAGAAAGTTTTATCGCGTATTTTTGGCGTGTTGTCGATGTTAAGGCCAACTGGTGGGGATGAAGTAACACTATCTAAAATATCTATTAATATGGAAGAAAATACTGTGACTATGGAAGGTCAGGCAAACGCTGGGGTGGCGCCGTTTTATGATTATCGCGTACTAGAGTCTTTCAAGAAAGGCGCGGAGTTAACGAAGTATGATTACGGGCGCTATGTAGATGAAGATGGGACGGAAATTCCTTCTCGTTGTATGGTTGAGGCAAAAAAGGATGGTACGACTTACATTGATTCTAATGGTAGTATTTATGCTTATCAGACAATTGGTAAATATGGGTGTGATGCAAAAATAAAAGAATTGAAGGATGCACTTAGCAGTATTTCAGAAGATGATGACACAAGTGCGAGCTCTGAGACTAATACCGCAAATCAATCTGGGAATGAAGCTAATACTTTGAGGGCAAAGCAGGCACAAGTCTACAGTGAGCATGCGACGGATGTGCGCAAAAACTGGTTTGATAAGTGGCTTACTGATAATGGTCTCGCACGGTATGATGATCTTTCTGGTAGAAGGGCTGATATTGAGGCTGCCTACCAGGCTTATTATGACAGCTTGAGCGACGAGGAGAAGGAAATTGTAAATCTTGAGAGAGATGATGGTGTGGCGATAGAAGACATCGATTTTAGGAAGATTTATCGCACTCCGCAATTTACGGAATGGATTAAAGAAGGTTGGGTGGATGAGAAAAACCAAACCCAAGGTACCGCGCGAATGACTCTTGATGGCACAATTTCAAATTGGCCGCACTTCGAGAGCCAATGCATTACATACACTGGAGAGGAAACGAAACAGAATGATAAGAGTATCGTAGTTTGGACTACGGAAAATAACTGTATGCTATTGTCAGGAGATATGAATATTACCGAGTCTTCTAACGGTAAAGATTCTAGCGGAGATTTAGTGCTAAGGTTTAAGGCTACAATCGTCTTTGATGATGCGGTGCTTTCTTTCCAGGATAAACATGTGCTGGCAGTTGGGCCGGATGGCCAGAACGTGACAGACTCTTATCGCCAGATTGAAGGTATGTTTGAGCAACAAGCAGCGGATTGTAACAGCCCTGGTGTAATTTGTACGGAGGCGGAAACACAAAATAACAACAAGGAGACTACTTAAGTGGCAGAAGAAAAGGTAAATCCAGCGGAGACGGAAGGCCCAGCGGTAGAAAAGCGGGCGGCGATTTCTAAGTCTCAAAAACAAATACTATTAACAATTGGTGGTACGGCAGTTTTTGTGGGTGTTTGCGTGGTTCTGATTTCGTATTTTATGAGGTTACTCGGTTTTAATGCTAGAGTGATTGAGGCTAAGGACGCTTCTATTGCGAATTACTCTACTACGATTAAGAATGTGGGGGTTTGTAAGACTTCTGGCTCGGGCGTAATCACGGATGAGGAATTAAAAAAATGTACGCCAAATACGTACTTGTCTGATACGCTCAATGGCACTTTGAGATATAACGTAATGGTACAGACGGCCGACAATAAAGATTTGGAAAGTGTTGCGCGTAATTTGCAGACTTCTTGTTACAGTAGTGATGGACAAAAGATTAATTTTAAGGAGCTATACGACAAAGCAGAGGAAGAAGCTAAGAGTAACCCGTCGGTGAGCGCAGAAGATTTAAAGGCAAGGTATCTTGATATGATGAAGAATTGTTCAGCCCTTAGAGCTGTGCCAGATGCTTTGCCGGCACAGAAGAATACGGAGGCGCTTTTGGCGTCGCTTAACAGATTATTTGATGTGGCTGGGTGGTCGCCTTCTGGTCTTTCTCCGGATAACTCTACCTCGAAGAGCCCTTATGATGGTGTGATGGCAATTCCGGTTTCTCTTTCTGTGGAGGCAAATAGCGCGCAGACCTTGAACGTGCTTTCTACCATTGAGAAGTCTATTAGGACTTTCGATATTACGAGTGCGACGATAGAGTGGAGCGCTAACGATGTATTAAAACTCAGCTCGCTAGCCAGGGCTTATTATACAAATGAAGAATCTCTGACTAAGAAGACGGTAACGGTTTATGCTGATACGTCAAAGAAGAACTCTACTAGAAGAACAGGAGGTACGAAATAATGAGTAAAAAAGATATTATTTCTATTATTGCAGTGGCCATCTTGGGGGTAGTGGCAGCGATTGTGGGAGTAAATGCGATTTTGGGCGACATTAACGATAAATCTGTAACGTTCAAATCTATCGACGTAGTGAGTAAAGATGTTGGTATGCCTGATCCAGAAGTTTTTAACCCTGATGCGATTAACCCAACGGTAGAAGTGTATGTTGGTAATTGTGTAGATAAAAACGGTAATGGTAACCTTGATGCTGACGAGCTAGTTGGTTGTACAAAAGTTGAACAAGAAGAGGCGGAAGACGTAGTCTTAAATAACCCTGAAAACGAGGGGGAGTAAATGGCGCTCCTTACCCGCGACACGCAAGACAAGGTGATTAATCTTTTGGTGTCTGAAGGTTTAGCGGAGCCAAAAGCTGTACAAGAAGTAGTAGATGAGGTAGCCAAGACTCATCAGCCCTTAATTGCGGCTTTAGTATCTAAAGGTGTGATTACGAACCGGATGGTATCGCACGCGACGGCAAACGTGCTGGGAGTACAGTACATCGAACTAGAGAATATAATAATTGACCAAGATATACTTTTAAATCTCCCGCAGGAGATTTCCGAACGGTCTATGGCAGTGGCGCTGGGCGAGGCAAATGGTTATTTGGTTGTGGCGATGGTAGACGTGACGAACGTCCAGTCTACGGATTATCTTTCTACTTTGACCGGCAAGCCGGTGCGGGCTGTGATGTCTTCTGAGGAGGGGATTAGGAATGTTCTCTCTCAGTACCGAGCGGATTTTTCTAACGTTGATAAGGCGGTGGAGGCCTCTAATAAAGAGGAAAGACAGCAGCAAGTTTCTGAAGACGTAAAAACGATTGTTCAGGATTCGCCGATTTCTAAAGCCCTTACTACAATTTTAGAGTTTGCGGTAAAGTCTAAGGCGTCGGATATTCATATTGAGCCGTTAGAAGAAATGCTTGTGATTAGGTGTCGGATTGATGGTGTACTAAGGCGAGTAATGGAATTACCAAAAACGGTGGAGCCGGCCTTAGTATCGCGTATTAAAATCTTAGCTAATCTTAAAATAGATGAACACAGAATACCGCAGGATGGTCAGTTTGCAGTGTTGGTGTCAGATAAGGAGGTAGACCTTCGTATTGCGATTGCGCCGGTGGTTTGGGGTGAGCAAGTGGTAATTCGTATTTTGGATAAGACAGGCACGCCGCTGGATATAGAGCAGATGGGCATGACGGGCCATGCTTTAAAGATGGTTTTAGAAGGTATTTCAAAGCCAAATGGGATGATTTTAACTTCTGGCCCGACTGGTTCGGGTAAGTCTACCACGCTCTATGCTTTGATTAAAAAGATTAAAGACGAGAAGATTAATATTGTTACACTAGAAGATCCGGTGGAATATAAAATGGATGGAGTGAACCAAACACAGGTAAACGTGGATGCAGGGCTGACTTTTGCATCGGGGCTGCGCTCTATTCTTCGCCAAGATCCGGACGTAGTAATGGTGGGCGAAATTCGCGATGGCGAGACGGCACAGTTAGCAGTGCAGGCAGCGCTTACGGGGCACTTGGTATTTTCTACGCTCCACACCAACTCGGCGGCGGGTATTTTGCCAAGGCTTCTAGATATGGGGATTGAGCCGTTTCTTTTGGCTTCTACGCTAAATACCGTGATTGGGCAGAGATTGGTACGGCGGGTTTCTGAGAAGAAGACAACCTATCAGGCGTCGGAAATTGAGGCACATGAGATTAATGAGGTGGTAGGCTCGCTTTTGCCGCAATCGCAAGCGGATGTGGCAAAGGTATCAGAGGATTTGGGGTACCCGGGGCTGCCGGTATTCTCTAAGGAAGGGAAGTATACTTTGACACAAGGTGTGGAGGACACGGATACGCCGGGCGGGTTTAAGGGCCGCGCGGGGCTTTATGAGACGATTGCTGTTGATGAAGAAATCCAGAAATTGTTGGTGGCGCAGGCTACTTCGGCAGATATTATGAAGGTGGCAAAGGCTAAGGGTACGGTAACGATGCGGCAAGACGGGATGCTTAAGGCGCTGTCGGGGATCACGACAGTGTCAGAGGTTAACCGTGTAGCCTCTGATATAGCTTAAATTAGAGAATTGGTAATTCTTTATAAAGAAAAATCTTTTAAAACCATGATGCTTATGGTAAAATGTAACTATGGATAATGCTAACGGAATTAATGATTTAGGGAGTGCCACTGCTACGGATAGTGGTGATCCAAAGACACTGAAAATTGAAACTTTACTAGAGGAGACAGTGCGCCAAAAGGCGTCTGACCTTCACATTCAGGTGGGCTTGCCGCCAATTTTACGTGTGGATGGGGTGCTTAGGCCAATTCCTAATACTCCGGTAGTTGATGAAGAAGCAAGCGAGAGATTGATTTTCTCCACGATGGATTCTCTGCAACAACAGTCTTTGATGAAAGACAGGGAATTTGATTATTCGTTTGCATTTGGCTCTCTAGGTAGATTTCGTGTTAATGCATTCCAGGAAAAGGGCAGTCTCGCGGGCGCTTTTCGTTTGATTCCGGATAAGATTTTGACTATACAAGAGTTGGGGATGCCGGCGGTGGTGGATACATTTACGGAGTATCCGCGTGGGCTAGTGCTGGTGACGGGGCCAACTGGCTCGGGTAAGTCTACAACGCTTGCGGCTTTGATTGAGAAGATTAACCAGACAAAGCCAGTACATATCTTGACGATTGAGGATCCGATTGAGTTTACCTATACTTCTAAGAGGGCTGTGGTGGTACAGCGTGAGGTGCACTATGATACCTTGAGTTTCTCGCGGGCGCTGAGGTCGGCACTTCGTCAAGATCCAGACGTGGTGCTAATTGGTGAGATGCGCGACCTTGAGACAATCCAGGCGGCTTTGACCGTGGCGGAGACGGGGCACTTGGTGTTTGGCACGCTCCACACCAACTCGGCGGCGCAATCTATTGACCGTATTATCGACGTGTTCCCGGCACACCAGCAGTCTCAGATTAGATTACAGCTTTCGGCGGTGCTCCAGGCGGTATGTTCACAGCGTTTGGTGCCAGCGATTGCAGGTGGCCGTGTTTGTGCGGCGGAGATTATGGTGATTAACCAGGCGATTAAATCTTTAATTCGTGATGGTAAGACGCACCAGATTGATACTGCTATTCAAACTGGCGTGGCGCAAGGTATGCAGACGATGGATAGGACGCTAGTAAAGATGATTCAGACGGGTATCGTTTCTTATGATGATGCGCGAGAATATGCAGTAGATCTAACAGAATTCGAACGTCTAGCCAGAGGATAACATAGCAGAGCGAACTGCTTCTTCAGCGGGTGCGTTGCTCCCTCACCGTACTTTAAGTACGGCTCGGTCCGCTACTCCCGCTTCATCGCATTTCATCTCTGCTATGTCATCCTAGAAAAACTAGCAGAGCGAACTGCTTCTTCAGCGGGCGCGTTGAGAGCGAAGTAATAGCCATCCTAGAAAAAACTATTTTAAAAATATAATTCTTATGGTAAAATTATATCGTGAAGAGATTTAATTACCAGGCGATTGACAGTAAGACAGGGAAGCCTGTAAAAGGGGTGATCCAGGCTGATACCGAGCGGAACGCTGGTAAGCTTTTGATTGAACAAGGTTTTGTGCCGAAAAAGGTCGTTGAAGAAAACACAACAGGGCTTTTTGCGCGAGCAAAGAACAGGATTACGGCAAAGGATAGAATTGTCTTTACTAGGCAATTCGCGACTTTGATTGGGGCGGGCTTACCACTGGCAAACGCGTTGAGATTACTCGCCGACCAGACGACTTCGCCGGGGATGAAATCCGTAGTGGAGGATTTGCTTGCCAACATTGAGGCAGGTAAAAGTCTGACACAGGCCTGTGAAATGCACCCGAAGGTCTTCGATCGTTTGTTCTTGGCGTTGGTGTCGGCGGGCGAGCTTTCTGGTACGCTTGATGAGTCTTTGAGGCGGCTAGCTGACCAACAGGAAAAGGACCAGGCGATGATTTCGCGAATTCGCGGGGCGATGATCTATCCGGCAATTGTGCTTGTGGTAATCATTTTTGTGATGGTGTTCATGTTGGTTGAGGTGGTGCCACAAGTAGAAGCGCTTTATGCTGATCTTGGGGAGGAACTGCCGGGTATGACAAAGTTCTTGGTGGCCCTGGCTAACTTTATTATTCATGATTGGTGGATTATCATGATAGTGCTTATTGTGCTAATTTGGATGCTAATGAACTTCCGCACGACAAAGAGTGGGATTAGGACTGCGGCTTTGATAAAATTGAATATCCCGATGTTTAAAGGGCTTTTTCATAGGCTTTATAATGCCCGGTTTGCGCGTACGGCGCAGATTTTGCTGATGTCTGGCGTACCGATGATTGATGTGATGGGGATTTCGGCGGAGTCTACGGCTAATGTAGTAATGCAAGAGAACATTGTTAAAGCGAGCGATAAGGTAAAAGCAGGCAAAGCGTTGTCCGACTCACTAGAGGGAGTTGATTATATTTTGCCACTAGTGCCACAAATGGCGGCGATTGGTGAGCAATCTGGTAAGATTGATGAAATGCTTGGTAGGGCCGCAACGGTTTACGAAAATGAGCTAGATGAAAAAATTAACTCAATCTCTACGATGATTGAGCCGGTTTTGATGATTTTCCTTGCGGGGATGATGGTGTTTATGATTGGGGCTATTCTGATGCCGATTTACTCTCTAGTTAACTCGATTGGTTAGATTAGTGCTTGAAGCAGGGTATTTTCTAGACGCTAGTCGCCGCCTGCTAGCGCCAAAAAATTACAATAAATAGCCCATTCTCGAAACTCCTAAAATTTGGTCGTTTCTCGGATGGGTATTTATTGTAATTTTTGCGGGGCGACTAACGCATTGTCTAGAAAATACCCCGCTTTAAGTACTTATAGCCTTCACTTTGGTAGCCCGGATAGGAGTCGAACCTACAACCTTCTCCTTAGGACGGAGCTGCTCTATCCATTGAGCTACCGGGCCACTTTTTTGATTATATCATATCAGATGTTTTTTAGAAACGCTCTTGTAAAATTTCGGGAAAACGTGTATTATATTATTAAACAAGCTTAAGCTTACGTATGAAAGGATTATATGCTGAAACAGTTAAAAAATTCTAGGCGCGGTTTCACCATCATCGAGGTAGTGTTGGTGCTTGCGATTGCTGGTCTTATTTTCTTGATGGTGTTCTTGGCTTTGCCAGCCCTGCAGCGTTCGCAGAGAGATACCCAGAGAAGGAACTCTCTTGGTGAGTTTAGGACGCAGATTGTTCAGTATCAGTCTAACAACAATGGTAGATTGCCAGCAGCAAAGGGGAGCGGTACACTTACACAAGCTTGGCAGAATTTCTTAATGGATTATATGGATTTGGGCTATGTGGAGGAGAACCCAGATAGGGATGCTACCTCTACAGACGCGTTCTTCGTCCTGACGGAGGCGGCCGAGGCGCAAGGTATTAAAGACATCCCATTTATCGATCCGGATGGCGAGCCGATCTTTATCAAGGAGGCTTGCGATATTAAGAACGATGCAGATTGTAACGGCGAGAAGGTTTTAAACTGGAATGCTAATAAGCACGAGATTTATGTTTATACTCAGGCTACTTGCGAGGGGGAGAGCGCGGTAGAGGTGCCAACTTCTAGTACGAGGGCGGTGGCGTTTAGGTATAAGCTTGAAGGGGCGGGTACATATTGCGGCAACAACTAGCTGAAATCGCTTACTGCAGACAATCTGCTTCTTCAACAATTCCGTTGCTCAGGGGACGTACGTTTAGTACGTCCCCTTCCGCTACTCATTGTTTCATCGCATCTTGTCTACATTAAGCAATTTCAGAGGTGCTTTGATATTTTAATGTATCTCATCTCTAAAAAGCAATTTAGGTCGCCAATCTAGGCGATTTTTCCTGCGAAATTGTCCGCTTACATCTCATCTCTAAAAAACAATTTAGGGGAATTTTTGTGATATTTTCACTGTGTGGTATAATGGAGAAAAGGAGTTAATTATATGGCAAAAGATACAAAGAAAGACGGTGGGGATGAGAGTTTAATTCAGCGGAGCTTGGTGGTTTTGAAGCCAGACACCGTGCAGCGGGGGATTATCGGGGAGATTTTGCAGCGTTTTGAAAGAGTGGGATTAAAGATTGTTGGTATGAAGATGGTTATGCCAGGTGAGGAGCTTTATTATCAGCACTATGAGGATATCGGTCAGATGATTACCCGTAGGGGTGAGCAGGCCTTCCGCTACAACGTAAAATATATGATGAGCGGGCCGGTGATTGCGATGGTGCTTGAGGGTGTAGAGGCTGTGCCGCTAGTCCGCAAGATTGTTGGCCCAACAGAGCCAAAATCTGCAGAAATGGGTACTATCCGCGGTGATTATTCACACATGAGCTTTGGTTATTCAGATTCTAAGGGTATTGGTGTGCCAAACCTTGTTCACGCGTCTGGTTCGCTCCCAGAGGCGAAGAAAGAGATTGCACTGTGGTTTAATGAGGATGAGTTGTATAATTATTCAGATTTGAACGAGAAATTTACGAGATAGTTATGTCATTTTCTAGACGCTAGCCGCCGCCTGCTACCGCCCCTTGAGACGCGGAAGGACTGAAGGTCCTACCGCCGAAAAATCACATCAACTAGCCTATTCAAAAAGCGCCTATATTTGGGCGCTTTTTTCATAGGTAGTAGATGTAATTTTCGCGGGGCGGCTGACGCATTGTCTAGAAAATGACATAACTATCTCGTACATGCTATAATAGACCTATGCAAGCTGTCTTCTTAACTATAATGTTGCTTTTAGGGCTGGTGGTAGGTTCTTTTTCTTGTTGTCAGGCGCGGAGGCTGAGGGCAAGGGAGGCAAAAAAGCCGATTAAAAGTAAATGGTCTATTTGTGAGCATTGTGGGAAGCGGCTAAAATGGTATGAGAATATTCCGGTGGTTTCTTGGGTTTTACAACGGGGGAGATGCCGGAAGTGCGGGGAAAAAATAGGGTGCGCAGAGATTTTTACGGAGCTTTTGATGGGCGGGGCTTTTGTAATGTTGGGGCTTAAATTCTGGCCAGAGATCAGCGAGGTGTCTAGCGGGGGAGGTGTGGCGGATTGGGCCCGGTTGGGGGTGGAGATGATACTAATGATGGCGCTATTTACGCTGTATGGAATTTTGTTTGTTTATGATGCAATGTGGAAGGTAATGCCGACGGCAATTTTATGGGCGGCGGTAGTAGTAGCCGCGGGGTATTTTGGGGTGGCGCTTTTAGGGAGGGTAGAGATATTTAGCGCACTTGCGGCGATAGGGGTTTTGCCGGGGGTGTATTTCTTATTGTATTTCCTATCTGACGAGAAGCTGGTAGGGGGAGGGGATTGGATTTTAGCGCTGTCGCTCGCGCTAATTTTAGGTAATTTTTGGTTGGCATTTGTAACGCTATTCTTAGCTAATTTTTTGGCAACGATTGTGTATCTACCTAGCCTGGTTCGCAAAGAAAGGCAAAAAGAAATCGCTTTCGGGCCGTTTTTGATTTTGGCGGGGGTGGCGGTTTTCTTCGCACAAGGATTTATTTTGAAATTAGTAATCTTTTAATTTTTAATATTGCGTAGTGTAATTATTAAAAATATAAATTCTAATGAAAAAGATAATATGGTGGGCAGAAAGGATGTAACTTCTGTGAGTGTAGCAGTAACGAGCGTACGGCAGGTGAACATCAGAGAGCTCGTGATATGTTAGCTAGGTAGTTTCAGAGTGGAATTTAGCGTGGACTTCTTTTAGGTGGGTATCAGTAATGTGGGTGTAAATCTGGGTGGTAGAAATGTCGGAGTGGCCGAGCAAGGACTGGACGGAGCGGAGGTCTGCGCCGTTCATGAGAAGGTCTGTAGCGAAAGAGTGGCGGAGCGTATGCGGGGTAACGTGCTTGGTAATGCCTGCGAGGCGAGTGTATTTTTCTATAATACGTTGGATGCTGCGCGGAGTGAGGCGGCGATAGTTGCCATCCGTAGAGGTGGAGCCGGTGTTTTTAGAGTTATTCAAAAACAGGGCTGGCAGGGAATCGTGGCGGACGGAGAGATAATCTTTGACGCGAGAGGCGGCGGATTCGTCAATAAAAATAGGGCGGTCTTTTGAGCCTTTGCCGCGCACCACAAACTCCCGGCGGTCTAAGTTTATATCGGCGATGTTAAGGCCGCAAAGCTCGGAGACACGGAGGCCGCTAGAGAATAAGAGCTCTATAATGGCGCGGTCTCTTAGGCCGGTTTCGGTCTCTAGGTCGATGCTGTCTAAGAGGCGCTCTACTTCGTCATAATGGAGGAAGGTGACTTGTGGGCGGTGGGACTTGGGGAGTTCAACAAGCACGGGATCTAGAGACTTAATGCCGCGTTTGGCGAGATATTTTAAGAAGCCACGGAGGGCGATGAGATAGTAGCCCTGGGTAGCTGGGGTGAGATGGCGGCCGTGCTCATCTTCCACACGGTTGAGGCGGAGGCGATATTTACGGAGAAGTTCTGGGGTGATTTCTGCGGGTGTAAGATCATGGTCTAAATCTTCTGACGAGAGCTCTAAGAAACGGTTAAGGTATAGCTCGTAATTGCGAACGGTATTAAGGGAGCGGCCTAGCTCTATCTCTACGTGTTCAAGATAATCCCCGATAAGTTCTGATACAAAAAGCGGTTCTGCCATAAATTTATTATATAGCATAAAATTGTGGTTGACAAACCTTGACGGGGGGGGGGTATAATGTTCTTATTAGGAACCCCAAAGGGTGCTTTGGGAGGTAAATTGGAGGCAAAATGAATAACAACAAGAACAGTAAAATAAACAAAGTAAATACCCAGCAGGATGGTTTGAACTTCGTGACGAACGCTAAACATAAAATACGGTCTAGCATTCATCAGGGAGCTCAAGTTTTGGTAAGTCTTTTTGGCTTACTTTCTCTTGGGCTCCTTACCTCCCATAGAAAGATTAAACAGTCTAACCAGCCTAAGCAGAATAGGAATATCCTTGCCCCTCTCGCTCATGTCCGATTCTCACCAGATTCTCAACAGGGACTGCGCCACGGACTGTCGTGTACTCGTCTCTGTGAGAATCTGTCTCGAATCGGATTCGCGAAAAGGCTTCGGATATCCCTATTCTGCTTAGTCTGTAGTATTTTCTTGGGTTATGGTTTCTTTTTCTCCAATTCCGCTTATGCTGCATCATATGTAGATGTTTCTAGTAATGGCGATGGTACTAGCGGTTCTGGCGTAGTAAGACTAGGTAAAATTAGTCCATCTAGTACTGGTACTCAAGCCACAGGAAGTGATACTTTAACTATCCATACAGACTGTGCTGCAGGCTACAAGGTCTATGTCTCTAGCCAAGAAAACCAATCTACAAGTCTTGTTAATAGTAACGCAACTACACCAGAAAACCCAAGCGCTAAAGACCTTATCACCGCCGCATCCAATACGCTAGCAGAAGGAGTATCGCCTAGTACTCTTACGTCTAATACTTGGGGCATTAATGGTAACAGTACCGAAGCCGGAAATGGTCTATACTATGGTCTACCTTCATTTGAGAATAGTACTACCTTCCCACTTATCACTATGTCTAATGTAGCAGAAGAAAGTACTGTACCAATCTACTATGGTGTAAAGGTAGATACTAGCATTAATCCTGGTACTTATTCTGGTAGTGTACTATATACAGTACTTATCAATAATAGCTGTCTAGATTATACCGTAGTCTTTAATCCTAATGTAAACTCATCCTCAACTTCAGAAATTACTGGGACTATGAGCGACCAATCCATTATGTATGGTGAGACTACAGCTTTAAGCCAAAACGCTTATACTAGAGCCGGTTATAACTTCCTTGGCTGGTCTACTTCCAGTACTGGTAAGACTGGTACGGTAGTTAATGGTATAGGTACAACTGCCGATGTAGACTATGCGGATGAAGCAGACGTCTTAAACCTCGTCTCTGGCGGTGGGATTGTCACGCTTTATGCGATTTGGGAACTTGCTCTTCCTACTATGCAGAATTGGGAAGGCTGTACTGCGCTAAATACAAACGAATATACTACTCTAGTAGACAGTAGAGACGGAGAGAAATACGTCGTAAAGAAACTTGCCGATGGTAAATGCTGGATGGTACAAAACCTAAGGCTCATTAACAAAACTCTTACGCCTGCCGATTCTAATGTATCTGCGAATTTCACTGTACCAGCCTCTACCCCAGCTGGTTCTTCATGGTGTACATCGAACAGCTCAGCTTGTGATGATAAACCTCTAGCCTACTACGATGCCAGCACTCGTTCCTCTTATGGTGCATTGTACAACTGGTACACCGCCACGGCTGGTACGGGTACATACAACACTTCTTCAGGTACAGT
>JAFUCF010000023.1 GCA_017459845.1 Candidatus Saccharimonadota bacterium | reverse complement strand
GGATTAATGCTAGTATCTACCTTTACGCCATAGTAGATTGGGACAGTACTTTCTTCTGCTACATTAGACATAGTAATAAGTGGGAAGGCTGTACTATTCTCGAATGAAGGTAGACCATAGTATAGGCCATTTCCGGCTTCGGTGCTGTTTCCGTTAATGCCCCAAGTGTTAGAAGAAAGCGTGCTAGGCGATACTCCTTCTGCTAGGGTATTAGATGCGGCGGTGATTAAATCTTTAGCGCTTGGGTTTTCTGGTGTAGCTGCGTTACTATTAACAAGACTTGTAGATTGGTTTTCTTGGCTAGAGACATATACCTTGTAGCCCGCAGCACAGTCCGTATGGATAGTTAAAGTATCACTTCCTGTGGCTTGAGTACCAGTACTAGATGGACTAATTTTACCTAGTCTTACTACGCCAGAACCACTAGTACCATCGCCATTACTAGAAACATCTACATACGATGCAGCATAAGCGGAATGAATAAACAATTGGGAGGTAAGGAGCCCAAGAGAAACAAAGAGAAAGGCTTTAAAAAGCCTACTGCTATGTTTTTGAGGCACTTGAGCTCCCTGATGAAACCCAAAGCTTTCCTTTTCTTTGGTGCTCGTCACGTAGTTCAAATTTTTTGCTTGCATTATCCTCCTTTACTAGTTCATCTGGCTAATAAAATTAGCCGCTATCCTGATAGCGGCGTACTTTACATATTAAAAGAGGCCCTCTATCGGATATTCGGCCAGAACATCGTACAAGCTATCAATCCTTATGCATCAAACACAAGAAGAGGATAACCCGGATAAAGGGCCTCTTTCAATGTTTGATGTATTTAGATTGATGTTGTGATGTACGAAATCTTAAATAAAAATATTTGTACGATTTATATTCTGGCCTACTTTTATTATAGCAAGCCACAAAAAATCCGCAAGCGCTTTTTGTAGCTTGCGGATGATAATTTAATCGGTAACTTCTACACCCATAGAGCGGGCGGTACCAGCGACAACTTTGACGGCGCCGTCTAAATCTACGGCGTTGAGCTGAGCCATCTTAACTTTGGCGATTTCTTCTAGCTCTGCGCGAGAGATTTTGCCAACCTTATCTAGATTTGGCTTGCCAGAACCTTTGGCGATTTTGATTTTCTCACGAATGAGATCGTCTACTGGTTGGCCAAGACAAACCCAATCGAAAGTACGATCTTCGTAAACTTTAATGTGGACAATGACATTTTTGCCCATAAACTCTTTGGTAGCCTCGTTGAATGGGTTGATGAAATCCATCATGTTAAGGCCCCACTGACCAAGTGTGGAACCTACTGGAGGCCCCGCAGTAGCTTTGCCACCAGGGATACGTAGTTTAAGATTGCCGATGCATTTTTTCGCTTCAGCCATGGTATTATTCTCCTTTGGCGCGAGGTGAACCCCTAGCGCTCATTAATTAAGCTTTCTTGTTTTGTTTGCCAAGAAAATTGTTATTAAATTAGAAGCATGCGTAACATTTATATTATAGCAAATAATGCTAGGTTTGTCTAGGCAATTTTCTGAACCTGGAGAGCGTCTAACTCTACTGGAGTCTCGCGACCAAACATAGAGACCATAACTTTGATTTTGCCCTTTTCAGAATCGAGCTCAGAGATGGTACCCTCAAAGCCTTTGAATGGGCCATCGGTAATGGATACAACTTCGCCAAGGGCGTAGTTAATGGAGAACTTAGGATCCTCGGCTTCCATACGCTTTTTTATCTTAGCAATTTCCTTATCGGAGACTGGAGTTGGTTGGGTGCCAGTGCCGATGAAGCCGGTGACGCCAGGCGTATTTCTAATGATGTACCAGGTTTCATCCGAGAGATGCATTTGGACTAAAACATAGCCCTGGAAAATTTTGCGATCTATAACACGGCGCTTGCCATTTTTAATGTCGATTTGCTTTTCTTTAGGGACGAGGGCCTCAAAAATTTTACCCTTCATTTCGGCGCCGTCAACACGCTGATTAATGCTGTCTGCGACTTTATCTTCGTAGCCTGCGTAGGTAGAAATTGCGTACCATGCTAGACTGTCATCATATCTGTTTACTGCCATATATTTTATTTGGAAAGGGAACACATTTCCCTTTCCACCTTTCCTATTGATTATGGTCTCAAAGTCACGCACATGTCGCGACTTTGAGACGGGTTATTAATAATATTATTTTAATATCAAGTTAAAGAGCCAAGTAAAGAGCAAGTCTAAGAGCATAATTAACGCAATGAATAATGCTGAATAGACGAAGATGGCGAAAACCATTTTCCAGGTGGCCTTGCGATTTGGCCAGCGGACTTGGCGAATTTCCCGCCAAGAATCGCGAAGATAACGGAATGGCGCGGTGATAAATCGTTTGAATTTAGAACCGCCCTGGGCCTCTTTATCCTCTAATTTAATCTTTTTTCTCTCGGCCTTCTCTACGGATTTTTTCTCCTTTTCAGCGATTTTCTTGGCGAGCTTCGCATCTTTTTCTGAGAAGGTAGGAGCTTCTACTTCCTCTATGTCCTTTTCGGGTTTTTTCTCCCGCGGATCAGAGGCTTTGATTCTGGTGATTTTTGCCATCTACTCTCCTTTACTCAATAAAAAATAGTCTATACCAGACTGTCAAGTCAATTATAAACTTATTGCAAATAAAAATCAAGGGTTTTAATAAAAAATACTTTTGGTATAATAGAAATACTGATATAAGGAGGAAACGTGAGCAAATTTGATGAGCAGTATTTGGATCTCTGCGAGCGGATTTTGAAGGATGGCGAGAGAGTGGTGAATTATACCCACGCGAAGGATACGCGCGGCTCGGCAAGCGTTTCTATGCCTAACCATATTGCCCAGGTAAAGAGCGAGAGTGCTACGATTAGATTGCCGCACCAAGTTCTAGAGTTTGATTTATCTGAGGAATTCCCGGTGCTTACAACTAAGTTCACTGTCTTTAGGGCGGCGATTTTGGAACTGCTTTGGATTTGGCAGGTGCAGAGTAACGATGTGCGGTGGTTACAAGAGAGAGGGGTGAAAATCTGGAATGAATGGGAGATTGACGAAAATGGTGATTACATGGGTAGGCACTTTGGAAAGGAATATGCCCATACAATTGGTACGGCTTATGGGTGGATTGTGAAGAAATATCATTTAACGGAAGATTTAATTGACACCTTAAAGAATGATCCGGGTAATCGGCGGATGGTACTATCTTTGTGGCAGAATGAGTTTTTGAAAACAGCAGCGCTCCCTAGCTGTGTATGGAGTAATGAATGGAATATAACGGGAGGTAAGGTAAATATACTGGTTAATTCTCGCTCTACGGATGTACCGCTAGGGTTGCCGTTTAATATTACTCAATATGCTACTTTTCTCTGTATGATTGCACACTGTCTGGGCCTTGAGCCGGGTAAGATGACTTTTGTAACGAATGACGCGCATATTTACGAAAATCAGGTGGAGGGGATTCGAGAGCAACTTAGGCGCCGCGATGAGAAACTAGCTAAAGATGGTAAATTGTATGATGCGCCAAAACTATGGTTAAACCCGGAGGTGAGAGATTTCTTTAAATTCGATAATTCGCGAGAGCTAAAAGACATTAAACTAGTAGATTATCAGCACCAAGGCATACTTAAGATGGATATTACAGCATGATTTCGCTAATCGCGGCAGTTGGAGAAGGTAACGAGCTAGGCTACAAGGGTGGCCTGATTTGGAATTTGCCAGCGGACTTGAAGTATTTTAAGGAAGTGACTGGTGGCCATACTGTTTTGATGGGCCACAAGACTTTTTCTTCCCTACCGCGGTTGCTGCCGGGGCGGAAGCACATCGTCTTAACGCGGGATGAGAATGCGCTTTTACAAGAAGCGGCGGCAAAGCCGGCGGGCGCAGAACGGCCAGAAGTAGTGCCAATAAGTGAGTTGTTTGAGTTCGTTGATAAATATAAGGGTACAGCAGAGGAACTTTTTGTGATTGGCGGGGGGAGTATCTATAAACTGTTAATTTCTGAGGCAGATAAAATCTATTTGACAGAGATTGAAGCGGGCTTCCCAGAGGCAGATGTGTATTTTCCTGAATTTGATAAGAGCAAGTTTCGGCGCAAAGTAATTAAAAAAGAAAGGGATGAGGATAATGATCTAAACTATTCTTTTGTCGTTTACACTCGCTAATATGGCGGAACAATTATGCTAGAAAGGAGAAATATGAAAGATTTTGTATTTGATTTGATTGAACAAGAAAAGGTGCGGCAAAAAGAAGGTTTAGAATTAATTCCAAGCGAGAACTACGTCTCTTCGGGGGTTTTGGAGGCGATGGGATCGGTGTTGACTAATAAGTACTCTGAAGGTTATCCAGACTTCAGCGGGCTTTCCATAGAGAGCTCGTCTGAAAAACAGATATTTGATACGGTGTTGCCGAATTATCGTTATTATGGTGGGCAGGTGAATGTAGATAGAATAGAGAGGTTGGCGATTTTTAGAGCGATGAAGCTTTTTCATGCGGACCACTCTAATGTCCAGCCGCATTCTGGGGCGAACGCGAATAATGCAGTGTATTTTGCTTGGCTAGAGCCAGGTGACACGGTGCTAGGGATGTCTTTGCCGGCCGGTGGCCACTTAACGCATGGGGCGCCAGTAACGATGTCAGCACACATCTATAATTTTGAGGGCTACGGAGTAGATGAAGACGGCGATATAGATTATGAAGATTTGAGAAAGAAGGCATTGGAGGTAAATCCAAAAATTATTTTGGTTGGGTATTCCGCCTTTATGAAGATACCTGATTTTAAGCGGGTGGATGAAATCCGGGATGAGGCCGAGAAAAAGTACGGGCATGAAATATTGTTGATGGCCGATATGGCACATGTGGCTGGGCTGATTGCCGGCGGTGTACATCCAAATCCGCTAGACTATGGTTTTAATGTAATGACTACCACTACGCATAAAACTTTGCGGGGGCCGCGGGGTGGACTAATAATGACTATGGGTAAGGTGTCTTCACCGCTCAAGAAGCCAGAAAAAACCTTAGAGAATATTCCGACGTTGATTGACCGAGCAGTCTTCCCTGGTACGCAAGGCGGGCCACTAGAGCACGTGATTGCGGCTAAAGCAGTGGCTTTTGGCGAGGCGTTAAAGCCGGAGTTTAAGGAGTATGCAGCAAAGATTGTGGAGAACGCTAAAACTTTGGCTAAGGAGCTGAAAAACCGTGGCTTCATCTTGCAGGGCGGTGGTACAGAAAACCATTTGCTTTTACTTAACATAAAAAAGAGTTTTGGCTTTGATGGTAAGATTTATGAGAAGGCTCTTGATATGGTAGGTTTGACACTTAACGCTAACGCGCTTCCGAATGATAAGGCGGCGGCATTTAGGCCATCTGGGGTGCGACTAGGGACGCCAGCCATCACGACGCGCGGTATGGGTGCGCCAGAGATGAAGAAGATTGCTGGTTGGATGGATGATGTAGCAAGGATATGCCAAGAAGCGGGTGAAAACCTAGATGATAAAAAGGCCGAGCTAGACAAAATTCACGCCGAAGTTAAAAAGATGGCCCTGAAATTCCCGGTCCCAAGCATTTAAACCTTTCGGGCTCTCCTTGGAGAGCCTTTTTTGATTGAAACTCAGGGTTTTATGTAGTATAATAATCTTGCTTGGGGATGTAGCTCAGCTGATAGAGCGTCGCATTCGCATTGCGAAGGTCGTGGGTTTAAGTCCCATCATCTCCACCATTTATATGCATCAGAAAACCCACGTACCGTCCCAAGGGGGTATCGTGGGTTTAAGTCCCATCATCTCCACCATTTATATGCATCAGAAAACCCACGTACCGTCCCAAGGGGGTATCGTGGGTTTAAGTCCCATCATCTCCACTAAACCCTATGTAGGGTTATTTTTTTGCATAAAAAAATCCCCCCTCTTGGGGGGACTTTTTATTTAAGCCTTGCGGATTTTCTTATCATACTTGGCTGAGCCGAAGCCGAGGACAAGAGTAAAGATTTCTGGTAAGAAGATTAAGCCAATGGTATACCCTACGCCTTTACCGAATGCTTTAGACAAACGGTAGTAGAAGCGGATATTGACATAGAGGCTAAGAACGAGAAGTAATACTAGAGTAATAATTACCCAAACGTTAGTAGCGACATCTTGTGGGAGACCGATTTCGCCGTTTATATAAGCGTTGGTTCTATCGCCTAGCACGACGTAAAATACGGTAGTCTGCAAGATGGTGGCTGCGATGAGGGCAAATAGCCACATCCCAGACATCCCAACAATCTTAAGGGCTACATAGAAATTATAGAATGGAATAAGCGATTTCCATCCCTTTTCGCCGGCCTTGGTAAAGATCTTCCAGAAGGCAATGATGACGAAGATGTAGATGACGCAGATTGAAATCATCATTGTACCTAGTAAACCACCAGCAAAGGCAGCCTCGCTAGGAGTTAAGTTGTTGATATTATAGGTTGAGTTCATATGTGTACTCCATTAAATTTATAAGCTTATTATAAACGTTATCGTTATTTTTGGCAAGGAAAATGCATAAAAAAGAGTGTTTTTAGGACAGATTTAGAAAAGTGTCTATGGATTTTTTGGACATTTGGGTATAAAATAACGAGTATGAAGAAGGTCTCAGAGTTTATTGTAAGGCATAAAATTTTAATTCTTATCGTATCGCTCATTTTGATGATACCGTCGTTTCTAGGGATGGTGGCGACACGTGTCAACTATGATATGTTGACATACCTGCCAAAAGAAATGGATACGATGGTGGGCCAAGACGAGCTTTTAAAAGAGTTTGGCAAGGGCGCATTTTCTATGATTGTCTTTGAGGGTATGCCAGAACAAGACGTAGCAGCGGCGCGAGATGAAATTGCAAATATTCCGCACGTAGAAAACGCGATTTGGTATTCATCGCTTGGTGATATGTCGATACCGATGGAATTATTACCAACTCAGATTTATGAAGCCTTTAATTCTGATAATGCTACGATGATGGTAGTATTCTTTGATACATCTACTTCGGCCGACGAGACACTTGAAGCGGTGTCTAAAATAAAGACGGTCGCAAATGGCAAGGCGTTTGTAGCCGGGATGTCGGCGTTGGTGACAGATTTGAAAGATTTGGTGGAGCGCGAGGAGATAATATATGTAGGGTTAGCAGCGGGATTAGCGCTGGTAGCTATGATGATATTCTTAGATAACTGGCTAATTCCGTTTATCTTCTTGGGTTCTGTCGGGATGATGATTTTACTGAATATGGGCACGAATATTATCTTTGGCGAAGTATCGTTTATTACTATGGCACTTGCGGCGGTATTGCAGCTAGCAGTGACGATGGATTATTCTATTTTCTTGTGGCACTCTTATAACGAGGAAAAAGAGCATGAGAAAAATGTTAATAAGGCTATGGCGAGTGCCATTACAAAAACCTTTAGTTCGGTAGCTGGTAGCTCAGTCACGACCGTGGCGGGCTTTGTGGCGCTCTGTTTTATGTCTTACAAGTTGGGCATAGATCTTGGTTTAGTAATGGCAAAGGGTGTGGTACTAGGCGTAATTGGCTGTGTGACGGTGCTCCCGGCGATGGTACTATTCTTTGACAAAGCTTTGACTAAATTACAGCACAAGGCAATTTTGCCAAAGATGGATAAAATTGCACACAAAATTGTAAAGGTCTTTCCGGTGTTTGCAATTCTCTTTGCGGCGGTGGTTGCGCCGGCCTATGTAAACTATCATGCTACTAATGAGAATGTATACTATGATCTTGGAGCTTCACTGCCAGAAGATATGGACGTAGTAGTGGCAAACAAAAAACTGGAAGAAGAATTCCACATGGCTTCTACACATATGGTGCTTTTGCCAACTTCTGTATCAGAAGATAAGGCGCGCGAGATGTTGCGCGAAATGGAGAATGTTAAGGGCGTGAAGTTTGTACTGGGGCTTGAGACTTTGGTGGGCGAGCGGGTGCCAATAGAGTTTCTGCCAAGTTCTGTTACGTCGGTTTTGCGCTCTAATAAGTGGGAACTTGCGATGATTGGCTCGGAATACGATACTGGCTCTGACGAGGTGAATGCCCAGATTAGTGAGCTCAATAAGATTTTGAAGGACACCGATGAAGGCGGGCTTTTGATTGGTGAAGCGCCGGCCATGAAAGATATGATTCAGATGATGGATGGTGATTTCCGGGCGGTAAATACCGTTTCAATCGTCTTAGTCTTTATTATTATTGCGATTGTCACAAAGAGCGCGATTTTGCCAATTCTTTTGATTGCTTTGATTGAGGTGGCTATCTTTATCAACTTGGGTATTTCTAACCTAACTGGCGATAGCCTGGTCTTTATTGCGCCGATCTGTTTGTCTACTATCCAGCTTGGCGCTACGGTAGATTATGCTATCTTAATGACGACGCGCTACAAAGCAGAGCGTATGGCTGGTAAAGATAAGCGGAAGGCGATAGAAATTGCGCTTTCTACGTCGATACCGTCTATTATCGTATCTGGTATGGGGCTGTTTGCCGCCACAATTGGCGTAGCAATTTACTCAGATATCGGGATGATTTCACAAATCTGTTTGCTATTAGCACGTGGAGCGGTCATATCTATGGCAATGGTAATACTCGTGCTTCCTGCGCTCTTAATGCTGTTTGACAAATTGATTTGCTTAACGACGATAGGAATGAAGAAATGTTTAGTAGAAAGGAATTCAAAATGAAGGGAAAGAAAATGAACAAAAAGGTTGTCTATGGCGCTTTTACGGGCGCATTGGTAGTGGCTAGCGTTGGTTTGACGCTGAGTGTTACTAATTCTAGATATGCAAGGGCAGACGAGGCAAGTGCTCCGGCTGCAACTCTAGCGGCTAATAATTTAACCTCCGAACTCGTAGACGAGACGGTTTATGTCTTTCTAGGCACAGATGGGAGCGTAAAAAAGACGATTTCGTCTGATTGGACAAAGAATGATTTAGGCGCGGATGTCTACAGTAAGAACGAGGGCAAAGTATCTACGCCGATTGAGATGAAGATTACCTACTTCTTGGATGGTAAAGAGGTGTCAGCTGACGATATTCGCGGCCGTTCTGGGCAAGTAAAAATTCGCTACGATTATACCAATACAGAGCGGGTAAATGGTATGTATGTACCATATGCGGTATTATCTGGCGCGGTGCTTCCCAATGAACATTTTACCAATGTAAAAGTGACGAATGGCCGCTTAGTTAATGATGGTAACCGTACAGTAGTAGTAGGCTTGGCTTTGCCGGGTATGAAAGAAAATTTGGGTGTATCCGCAAATATTCCTGAATACGTAGAAATTGAGGCAGAGGCCAAAGAGTTTAAGATGGAGATGACTGCAACCGTGGCTACTTCTAAGGTATTTGCAGACATCGATACTTCTGCTCTAAACTCCATCGATTCTCTATCTGCCCAGTTAAACACCTTGGTTTCTTCTATGGAACAATTAATGGATGGTTCGGCGAAATTGCGCGATGGCCTATCTGAACTAGATAGTAAAATTGGCGTATTAGCGGATGGCGTAAGCCAGCTTAAGAATGGCTCTTTGCAGCTAGTGGCAGGAATGGAGAGCCTGCAGGGCGGCGCTTATAACGCGCTGACGGGTGCAAAGCAACTTGATGCTGGGATTGACCAAACAATTTCGGGGATTAATACACTGGCTTCTAATTTAGCTACGTTGGACCAGAATAGTGCTACTTTAAAGAGCGGTGTCCAAACTTTGATTTCTGCGGTATTTGCGGAGATTAATGATTCTAGAAATCCACTTCTCCAGGGAGTAACCATAGAAAATTACCGTGAGAAGTTTGCTAATGCAATTGCGACATTGACACAGATGGGCGATACTGAAAATGCAGAAAAAATGAAGAACACGGCAGAAAAAATAGGCCAACAAATTGGTTTGTACCAAGGTATTATTCAATATATTGACGGTGCTTCTACAATCGCACAGGGTGCTGCTGGAATTGATTTGTCGGGGCTAAAGGATGGTTCTGCGCAACTCGTGAATGGGCTTGGCGAGCTTTATGCTGGTACAGATACTTTGTATACCGGCATGCAAAGCCTTGATGCGGGTATTTCTAATCTAGAGTCTAATGTGCCGGCGCTGACGGATGGTGTTAATAAACTCGCTGATGGTTCACGAGTGCTGACCGATGGGCTTTCGCAGTTTAACGCCGAGGGTGTACAAAAGTTGGTTTCCCTCTATAACGGCGATGTTAAAGCCTTAGTTAATAGAATCCAGAGTATGGTAAGCCTAGCTAAAAACTCTAATACCAAGGTTAAGTATATTTATCGTACGGCTGAGATTTAGCTGGCGTGTTAAATGTAATACTAGCTTTTTTGTCCGTATTGAACGAGCCCGATTTTAGGAAAATTCTTACAGAGGCGAGTACGCGAAAGTCCGCGGCGCAGCCCCTGCTAAGAATTTTCCTAGAATCGGACGCGAGTGAACTTGTAGGACGAAAAAGCTAGTATTGCATTTGGCCGGGACTAATCTATGGTATAATGGGTAAAAGGAGTATAGATTTATGGATTTTGAAAAAGATGTTTTAGGTTATAAGGGTAAGGTGCTGGTAGATTTTTATGCAGATTGGTGTGGGCCGTGCCAGGCCTTGAAGCCGATTTTAGAGGAGACAGAGGCGGAACTGCCCGAGAATACTAAGATTGTATCTGTTAACGTAGACGATTATTCTGAGGTGGCCGGGCAATACGATATATCTTCGATTCCCTGCTTAGTAGTATTTGAGGATGGCAAAGAGATTGACCGGAACATTGGGTTGATTTCTAAAAAGAAAATCCTAAAGATGTTGGGGGCTTAAATGTACGACGTAGTTATTATTGGCGCTGGGGCTGCTGGGTTGACGGCGGCGATTTATGCGCGTCGGGCGGAAAAATCCGTGCTTGTTTTGGAGGCTACTACTTTTGGCGGGCAGATTATTAATACCCTAGAGATTGAGAATTACCCAGGGATGTACAAAGTCTCGGGGCCGGATTTTTCTAAGGCTTTATATGAGCAGGCAAAGGATCTAGGGGCTGAAATTGAGTTTGAAAAAGTTGTTTCCGTGGTGCGACAAGGAAAGGAATTTAAAATAGAGACCGAGGATGATAACTATACAGCAAGAGCAGTAATACTAGCTACGGGCTCGCAGTACAAGAAATTAGGATTAGATCATGAGGACGAGTTGACTGGTAAGGGGGTATCTTACTGCGCCACTTGTGATGGCTCGTTTTATCGTGGCGAAGACGTGATGGTGAATGGTGGTGGTAACACTGCCCTTTATGAAACGGAATACCTGGCGGGGATTTGTTCTAAGGTATATTTAGTCCATCGTCGAGATGAGTTTAGGGGCGATTTATCGCTAGTAGAGCGGGTTTCTAAACTGGAAAACGTAGAGATAGTCTTGAACGCCACGGTGGCGGAGATAAACGCTGGGGAGGATGGTAAAGTATCTAGTGTGAAGCTAGCCATAAAAGACGGTACCACTCGTGAGGTGCCGGTAAAAGCCCTCTTTGTGGCGATTGGTCATAAGCCGGCTACGGAGGCCTTTGCAGATTTAGTAGAGCAAGACGAAAGTGGGTACGTAATTGCGGGGGAAGATTGTCATACCTCCACAGAGGGCGTCTTTGTGGCTGGCGATGTGCGCCGGAAGGATTTGCGTCAGCTTGTAACGGCTACTTCTGACGGAGCGATGGCGGCCTCTGAGGCCGTAAGCTATATTAATGCGGCCTAAATAGCCTTACTAAACCAAAAAGCAGGCCAGACGGCCTGCTTTTTCATTATCTCTAAACGAATTAACGCTTGGAGAACTGCTCTTTCTTGCGGGCGGAGCGAAGACCATATTTCTTGCGCTCTTTCTCGCGTGGATCGCGCTTTATGAAGCCTGCTTTCTTCAGCACTGGGCGAAGATCTACGGCTTCTGTTACGAGAGCCTTAGAGATTGCGAGTTTAATCGCATCTACTTGACCGGCGAGACCGCCGCCAGAGACGCGAATAGTAATATCGTAATCTTTTTGCTTGCCTGCTAGAGCTAGTGGATCGGTAATTTCAGCGAGTTTGGATTTGTCGTCAGACAGATACTCAAGCGCTGGTTTACCGTTGATGGTGATTTCACCTTTGCCTTTGTAAAGGCGGGCACGGGCTGTAGCGGCCTTGCGGCGGCCAAGACCGTAGGTATATTTTCCTTTAGGTTCTGCCATTATTTAATCTCCTTTGGTGCTTGAGCTGCGTGAGTATGTTCGGCGCCATCAAATATGCGAAGACGCTCTAAGCGATCTGCAGCTAGTTTATTCTTTGGAAGCATACCTTTAACAGCAGCCTTGATTGCCATGCTAGGATCTTTCTCAATGATTTCTTCAAGACGAAGTTCTTTCAAACCACCTGGAAAGCCGCTGTGGCGATAATATTTCTTATCCGTCAGCTTGTTGCCAGTAACCTTGAGGCTTTTGGCGTTGGTGACGATAACGTAATCCCCGTTGTCAATATGTGGAGTGTAAGTGACTTTGCTTTTACCCATAAGTTTATCGGCAACAACAACAGCTAGTTTGCCAAGCGGCAAAGTACTGGCGTCAATTACCCACCACTCACGGGAAATTTCTGCGGATTTTTGAGAATAAGTTTTCATTATTTATCCTCCTTCTTTAGATCGATAGTATCTACAAAAGAGATAGTACCCATCTCGGCGTTATCACCTTTGCGATTTGCGGCACGCTCAATGCGGAGATAGCCGGAATTGCGGGTGATTTGTGGGGCGATGACATCTATCAAGAGATGTGCAGTATCGTGATCATTTAGTCTTGCGATAATGATACGGCGATTTGCTAGCCCGCCCTTCTTGGCGCGAGTGATTAATTTCTCGGTCTCGCGACGAATTTCTTTGGCGCGAGCGAGAGTAGTCGTAATAGACTGGTATTTAATGAGGGAGCACATCAACCCACGAGTGAGTGCCCGCCTCTGGTCGGTTTCACGGCCGAACTTGCGGCCTTTATATCCATGACGATGCATTTAGATGTTTAACTCCGTTAACTTTTCTTTGACTTCATCTAATGCTTTGGTGCCGAAGCCCTTGAGCTCTTTGAGATCGGAATCTGAGAGAACTACGAGGTCGCGGACGGTCTTAATACCGTTGTTCATCAAGGCATTAGCGGTGCGCGCAGAAAGCGCGAGCTCCTCGATTGGCATCATAAGGCCTGGCTCATCTTCTACTTCATTAGAACCTGGAGCAGGAGCGGACTCAACCTTAGTACTGCCGGCGAGAGCGGTGTATTGATTGACAAGGATGGCTGCAGCTTCTTCAAAAGCTTCTTCTGGGGTAATTGTACCGTCAGTATCAACTGTGATGTTGAGCTGTTGAAGATTGGTATCTTGGCCAACACGAGTGTTCTCAACTTTGTAGCGAACCCTAAGAACTGGGGTAAATACAGCGTCAAGAGCAATCATATCAGAGTGGATACGGTCTGCACTCGATTTTTCAATACTGAGATATCCACGGCCAGTTTCAACGATTAAATTCATCTTTAAAGTGTAATTTGGATCGTCGATATGGCAAATCGTTTGGTTTGGATTGGCGATTTCTACATCAGCGGTGGTCTTGATGTCACCTGCTACGACGCGCTTCTCGCCGTCCTTTTCGCTTTTCTGATCTTTGCCCTTGATTTCAAGGGTGAGCTCTACAGGGGCATCAGAATGCGATTTGACGCGGACATTCTTGAGGTTTAGCATGATGTCTACTACATCCTCGCGGATGCCAGGAATAGCAGTAAACTCATGGGTAGAACCATCAATGCTAAAGGAAGTGATGGCGGCACCTTTGACAGAAGATAAGAGAACGCGGCGGAGTGAATTGCCAAGCGTGTTACCATACCCATAATAGAGTGGGCGAATGATAAACTCGGCACTGTTTTCACCTAATTTGTTCACTTTCTCTAGGTTCGCCTCGTGAATTACTTTTGTAGTCATATATTTGCCTTCCTTCCTTTTTAGCGTGAGTAGTACTCAACGATTAATTGTTCATTGATGCCAGCCTCAGCTTCATCGCGCTTTGGCAAGCCGGAAATTTCAATTTTCATTTTCTTGGCGTCTGCTTTCATCCAGCTGACAGGGGTAGCACCAGCGGCGCCAACGATGTTAGCTAGATTTTTGAAGTACTCTGACTTCTGAGACTTGCTGCGAACCTCTAGGACATCACCAGGTTTCAGACGAATGGAAGGAATATCAATCCGTTTACCATTAAGTAGGAAGTGCCCATGAGATACGAGCTGACGAGCCTGGCGGCGCGTCAGAGCGAAACCAGCGCGGTAAACTACGTTATCAGCGCGGCGCTCTAGGAACTCAAGAAGCTTCTCACCAGTAAGGCCCTCGGCCTTGGTGGCTTCTTTCATGAGTTTAGCGAACTGCTTCTCTAAGAGGCCGTAAGTACGGCGGACTTTCTGCTTTTCGCGGAGCTGCGTGAGGTAAAGGCTACCACCACGGACTCTCATATCGGCGTGCTGACCAGGGATACCGGTCTTCTTTGCCATGATTTTGTGAGCCTTCGGGGCGAGAGCATAACCTTCGCGGCGAGATTGTTTTACAATTGGAGATCTATCACGTGCCATTATGGTTTCCTTTCTCCTTTAGGACGGCAACCGCCGTGAGCGATTGGAGTCTTGTCTGTAATGCTATCGATGCGGATACCAGCGGTAGACAAAGCGCGAATAGCGCTATCACGGCCTAGGCCGATACCTTTGACATAGACATCTACAGAGCTTAGACCATGCTCTTTCTTGGCTAGCTCCGCCGCTTTTTCTGCAGCTACTCCAGCGGCATAGGCGGTACCCTTCTTGCTCCCTCTGAAGCCATTGGCCCCAGCGGAAGAAGCGGTGAGTACCTCACCGTTTTTATCGGAGATGCTGATGATAGTATTGTTGAAGGTAGCTTGAATATGAGCTTGACCAGATTGGACAAGGCGCTTACCTTTCTTGGTTTTCTTGGTGGCTTTGACTTCTGCAGTCTCTGCAGGAGTTTCCACTTTCTTGATTTCTTCTTGAGCCATTTAAACTCCTTAAGTCTTACTTGCTGCCTTTGGTTGTGCACCACCGACCGCGATCGCCTTACCCTTACGTGTCCGTGCGTTCGTACGAGTCCTTTGGCCGTTGACTGGAAGACCAGCCTTGTGGCGGATACCCTTGTAAGAATTGATATCCTTAATGCGTTTAATATTGTTAGTTACGAGGCGCTTCAAATCACCTTCAACGCGGTATTTAGACACGATGTCGTTGATTTTCTGCTCATCAGCCTCGGTGAGATCTTTCACCCGAGTGGTAGGCTCTATTTTAGCCTCCGCAAGGATGGCCCTACTAGTCGTTCTACCAATCCCGTAAACGTAGGTAAGGGCAATCCATACCTGCTTTTCGGAAGGGATGACGACGCTTGCAATTCTTGCCATACTTAACCCTGCCTTTGCTTATTCTTAGGTTTCTTCTTGTTGATGACACGAAGAACGCCCTTGCGGCGAACGATGATGTCATCCGGGGAGATCTTTTTCACACTTGCACGTACTTTCATAAGTGCTTATGATCCTTTCCTTATTAGCCATATATCTGATTTTTTGCGTGTCTTCGTCTAAAGGAGACTGATTTTAAAGATGGTAGTTTAAACTCACTCTTCTTTGGAATTGCGATATCTAGACAACGCTATAATCATTCATACAGCGGTTGATATTACGGAGCTATTTGCGGCGGAAACTAATCCGGCCTTTGGTTAAGTCATAAGGCGTCAACTCCACATCCACCTTATCTCCTGGCACTAAACGGATGTAATGCTGGCGCATTTTACCGCTCATGTGCGCAATAATAATATGGCCATTCTCCAGTTCTACCCGGAATTGAGTATTAGGCAAAGCCTCAACAACTTTACCTGTAAGTTTAATTACTTCCTTTTGACTAGCCATAAATTACTAGTCTATTATAGCAAATTTTAGACTTGATAGCAATACCTAATTAGTATTTTTTTTGAATAAATTAGCCAATCGGCTCGTAACTTCGGGTATTTTCGGGGCCTGCCATGTGTTTTCCCACTAGCCTTCGACAAGCAAGCTTGTCTCAGTCTGTGGGGCCCTACACTTGTCACCCGAAAATAGCCCTAAGTAGGTCACCGATTGGCGATTAATTACTTTTCCAAAACTGCTCTGACAAATTGGCGGGAAAGGTAAGTGTATTGGACTTGAGACCATTCGCCGGTACAGGAAATGAGAGTGAGGGATTCATTGCCACGGATGGGCGTTTCAAAGGCCTTTTCCATGTAATCATTAGCCTGAGAGAGTGGCACGTCTACGTTTTCTACTACGCGGTATTTAAAAATCTTGCCATCGCCGCGTTCTACCTTTATTTCTGTGGTGGAATCTAAGATCGGGAGCTCTTTAAAAACACCGTGGATGTTGGGGCCGCCGTTGTGGCCGTCTATAATCATGGTGCCGCCCTCGCCAGGCTTGCCTGAGCCTGTGTACCAGCCGACGTCAAAAATATTGTTTGGGACATCCATGGCCCCATCTGCGGTGACGCCTACGGGGATGATGCGAGCATTGTATACACCTAGTTTTTCTATGGTAAGAAAACGCGGCATATCTGGCTCTACGGTATAATCGCTACGCTCCGCATCGGTGACTTCTGTTTCGTCTACAGTCTGCTCTGCAGGGGCCTGGACTTCTGCAACGGCCCGGGCGGAACCCTCCTTGTCTTTGTAATAATTATTTTCCCAGATAGCGACGCGAGCAAAGAAAATAACGAAGAATAAGACAATGGCCGCAATGATGATTCTTGGAATTAGATAACGAATTTTAGACTTTTTAATCAGAAGTTTATCCGATTCTGGGCTCCTAAAGCCCGGTTTTTCATTTACGCCGTTTAATCTTTTTTTACCTAACATTTGCCCATCCTATTTGTAATTTTATTTGTAATCGTCGTAAGTAATCATGAGTGCGCGAGAATCAACTTGGCGGAGGTTTTCAAGGGCGACGGTGACAACAATGAGCAACCCAGTACCAGAAATGGAGAGACCAATCGGTGCGCCCATCGTGATGATGAAGACGTAATCTGTAATAAATGGGAGCATGGCGATAAGGCCAAGCGATAGAGCGCCGAATAAATTGAGGCGGTTAACAACCCTGCCAAGGTATTTAGCGGTGGTCATGCCGGGGCGGACACCCTCGATGAAGCCACCTTGCTTTTGGAGATTATCGGCGATTTCTTTGGTGTTGAAGATGATTGAAGTGTAGAAATAGGTAAAGAGGATGACTAATACAAAGTACATTGCAGGGTATAAGAACCATTGAGCAGTGATGCCGTTAGGGTATTCTGTGGCGAAATTGCTGGCAGATGGCGCCGTAAAGAGATGGACAAGGTTGGCGCCAAACTCATTGCCAGGATTAATAGACTGGATGAGCTGGCCAAGAAGCGCTGGCAGAGCCAAGAAGCTAGTAGCAAAGATGACTGGGATGACGCCAGCGGCGATTAACTTAATTGGTAGAATACTTTTAATATCGCCATAGGCGCTGTTGCCATGGACGCGTTTAGCATAGTTAATCGTAATGATACGTTGGGCCTCATTAAGCTTGACGAGGAAGTATATCACGACAATCAACGCAATGACAAAGCCGATTAGCACCCAGAAAACTGTAGGGTTTACCGGTAGCTCTAGCCAGCCAAAGAGATTCATGGTGGAGCCGTCAAAGAGCGCATTGCCAAGGTTAGCGACGGTGGCCGGGAGCTGGGAAATAATAGAACAGAAGATAAGGGTAGAAACACCGTTACCGATGCCTTGCTCTGTGATAAGCTCACCGAGCCACATTAAGATGAGCGAGCCGGCCGTCATGGCGGTAACCGCAAGGAACCATTCCCCACCGGTGAGCGTGGCGGTAGTGGCGGAGTTAGTGGCGATAGTTGTCTGGTATAAAATGAAGATGTAAGCAATAGACTGGACGATGGCTAATGGCACGGTCAAAATACGTGTCCACTGGTTTATCTTGCGACGGCCAGTCTCGCCATCCTCTGATAGCTCCTCTAGGCGCGGCACGGCCTTTGTAATGAGCTGGACGACGATAGAAGCGGTAATATACGGAGAAAGACCAACCAAGATGATTGAAAAATTAGTTAGCCCGCCACCAGAAACGAGGTTTAAGAAATTGCCAAAATCAGACTTATTTAAGAGGTTATCTACAGCCTGGCGGAAAGTATCTGCATCACCTAGTGGAACAGGGATGTGAGCGAGAAGGCGATATGCAACAATAATACCAAGCACGATTAGGACGCGCCGGAGCATGGTTTTGTTTTTCAGTGATTTAAAAATAGTTTTGAAATGCATATTAACCTTCTTTAACTTTTTCTATTTTACCATAGGACTCCAATATTTCCTAGTGTAAAATCTACAATAATATGATATAATTTAAATGTTTAGTTTCAGAAGTGCACTTTAACATAAGGGGGTGATATGTTTGTTCAATTTAGAACCAGGAGCATTCTTGGCCATTGTGAGGCACGCAGAAGCATTTAAGAACCTTCATAGAATTCACGGAGGTGGCGTGCAGGAACTGACGCCAAATGGTATCAACCAAGCTAGAGATGCCGCTAATAGAGTAGTGCAAGCGTGTTTGGATTTGGAAATCAAACCTGAGGATATAGCAGTGTATTGTCAGTCTGAGAAACGATCTCAGTATACAGCTGAATACATTGCAAAGACTCTCAACCGTGATTTGTGTATCGCAGAAAATATTTCTGGTATAGGCTTGGGTATTATCGCGGACTTAAATGAAAACGATTTAGCAAAAGAATATCCCGAGGTAACTAAAGCTCTTTCGGACTGGAGGTCTGGAACGAAAGGCTTAAAGAGTTATCCTAGAATTCCTGGTAGTGAATCCACGGAGACATTTGCCGTAAGAATAAGTGCTAACCTAGAGAAGATCGTTTCTCAAAAAACCTGCACTATTCTTGTTGCTACAACGTCAGTTATTAATATGTTAACGCATCTGTTATTGCATAATGGAGTTTATGTCAGAGATGAATACGCTTATTCTGACTATCCGCTGAGCGGGTTTACTATTTGGAAACTAGATGATCAACCTAAAATGCTCTTTTCAAACTTTTAGCCAGCTTAGCTGGCTATTTGTTTTTTAAGGAAGTCGGTGTATTCTTGTGAAAATGCTACTAGATCTTCTGGAAGGCTATTTTTATCAAAGAGTTTTAGAGTTCCGTCTTTAAAAATACCTTCCTTGATATTTTTTGCTTCTATTTCGAAGAATAGAAACAGTAGCGGGCGGTTCGCTTCTATGTCAATTGTTTTTAATACGAGTGGTCCACTTTTTATTACGAAGTCTGTTATCCCAGCTTCTTCTGTTAGCTCTCTTTGCAAACCCTCGAATATAGTTTCTCCGTGCTCTATCCCTCCACCAGGAAAGTCCCAGCCCTTTTTGGACTCTTTGACCAGAGCTACTTTATTACCAGAGCATATTTTGGCTTTGGCAGCAACGCGGTAGAAAGCATTTGGCACATTCTCGCGACGTAGGTATTGTTCGGCAATGTCTGCGAACTCTTTCGCGCCGTTTTTGCCCAGCGGAAAGCGTTCACTTGTCTGTTGATCTTGGGAAAGATATTTTGTGGTGCTATCTACTGCCTCTAAGAATATATTATTATCAGAAAGTGCGGCTAAGGTATATTCCTCGACTTTTTGGCTTAGAGCACTTAGATTGTTTGTTCCCCCTTCGAATTTTTGTAAACCTCTACTAAATGTCTGGCTGAATTCTTGGCCTATACCTGCTTCACGATTTGCAATAAGCTGCGGGACGTGGCTGCCGTTGAAGGCTGGAGTAAAGAGAGGATTAATACCCGCGGCTAATGCCTCTAAAGTTGTTTCTATCCCTGGTGATATAATAGCGTGGCTAGATTTTAGCATTAATGTAGCAGTATCTGGTATTGAAGTATATGCATGAATGCCGGCATTCTTTAGATTTTCTATGGTATCACCTAGTTGGGGCGGTACCAGAAAATGTATTTGGTTTGGTTGCCATCCTACTTTTTTGGCTGCGCTAAAAATGACCTTTGTGCACCAATCAAAGTACTTTTTCCCGTACTTATCGCCTAAGTATGGCGAGCGTAAGCCGCCCGGATAAAATATTAAGCGGGCTTCCTTTTTTGGTAAATCTTGTTCGTAAGCACGTGGTAGTATGGCTCCAACCTCGTAAAAATGATTTGCTCGGTATATTTCCTGTTCGAGTGGCGGCCTAAAAAAGCGCTGAGATATGACTGCATCTGCCGGGTAATTATAGCTACGCTCGAACCAGCCCCTGATGAAGAAAAGTGAATCGCCGAAGATGAGCGGAGTGTCCGAAGAATTGATAATCTTTGTACTGATGTCTAAATATGATATAACTAGTTTAGAGCGTGTATTTGCTAAGTCTAGTTCCGTGCGGTACTCATACTCATAGGCTAAGACGCCAGCGCTTTTTGATATTTTTAGCGTATTTACATCTCCTAATAGTTTGACGCTGTAGCCCCGTGACATTAATTCTTTTGCAATCGCCAATGATTTCCCGGTTGGTCCATAACCAAATGGGGCGGCGATTATAGTTACATCTGTTGATTTCATTTCTTTATCCAACTCCAGTCTTTATATTCTGGTAAACTCATATCATATATTAATCTATAGTATTGTATTATACTAGCATCGATTGATTCATCAACCTTTCTAAAGAATTCCTTTTCTGCTTCTGGTCCAAAATTGCCACGTATCGTCCAGGATAAAACCGCTATATCCAGTCTCCTATCGCCCATATGCATATCTCCTAAATCTACTAACCCATAAGCCGCACCGTTGTTATCCATCATGATATTTACTGGACATAAATCCCCGTGGACAAGACCGTAGTTTTCTGCTATGTCGTTTGGGCGATTTTTAAGAATGGCTTCTAATTCTTGTATAGTTTTGTCTTTGAAATCCGGATGTAGATTTCCCTTTTTGATTATTTTTGGATGATTAACCCAATTTGGAGTAAAGTCTTTTGTTGTTTTAAGCAATTCTTTAGACAACATCTTTAGAATTTTAACGTATTCGTCTAGTATCTTGGTTACTGGTAGAGAATGTTTGAAATAGACTGAATTATGTCCTGGCATCTTTTCCGTATATAAAACACCTGGTGTTAAATTAACTGGGCGAGGAGTCTTAATATATTTTAGAGAAGTACTGGCAATTTTGAGCCGTTTATACTCTTCTTCTAATTCTCTTTGGTACCTTGGTGGCCTTGTTTTTTCTATGATTTCCATTTCTACCATTCTAAAAAACAGCCCCCGAGGGGGCTGTTTTTATTTGCTGCCTTTGCGGCTGTCTTCACGAGTTTGGCGCAATGGGGTAGCGACTTTCTCGTACTTGCCGCCGGCTTTCTTAATGGCCTCTATTGCGGTTTTGGACGCAAATTGAGTCTTTAAGTTGATTTTAGCGGTTAGCTCGCCACGGGTAATAATTTTTACCTTGTTATATGGGCTCTTGATGAGGCTGGCTTCGTAGAGCTTGAAGTTGTCTACATCACCAGAGAGCTCGTTTAGACGATCGGTATAAACAACTTCTGCTTTGGCGTGGAGAGACTTAAAGCCTTTGAGCTTTGGTACAGCTTGCATAATAGCACGCTGGCCGCCCATGAACCCAGCTGGCATCTTGCGGTGGCCGGTGCGGGCCTTTTGGCCCTTAGTGCCACGGCCGGCAGTTTTACCCTGGCCGGCGGAGATACCGCGGCCTTTTCTAGATGGGCGAGTGTTCTTATTGACTTGTAAATCGTTGTACTTCATTATTTAGCCTCCTTTTTAGCGGCTTTTTTGCTGGCGCCCTTAGTCTTGGTGGTCTCCCACTCGGCACGAGGGACTTGGGCCTTTAAGCCTTCTATTACGGCGTAGGCAATGTTGACCTTGTTGGTGGAGCCAAGGCTCTTAGAAATAAGGTTTTTTACGCCGGTAAGACCGATGATAGAACGGACGACACCACCAGCGATAATACCAGTACCAGGGGCGGCAGGCTTCATTAAAATGTCTGCGCCAGTGACTTTGGTCTCAATCTCGTGGCAGATAGTCTCACCATCCATGTTAAAGGTGATGAGATTTTTCTTGGCCTTGGCGGTTGCCTTCTGGACGGCGACGGTAACATCGCCACCTTTGGCTACACCCACGCCGACTTTATTTTTGTGGTTGCCAATTACGACGAGAGCTTTGAATCTCATGCGGCGGCCACCTTTGACGGTGCGGGAGACGCGGTCTATATTGATGGTAACTTCATCATATTCTTTTGGTGCATCGTTTGCGCGGACGCGATCACGACGGCGGCGGCCACGCTCCATTGGGCGGCCACCAATATCACGAGTCTGCTTCTTTTCAGCGACTTCGTCGGACATCTTTAAAGTACCAGACTTATTGATGACCTTTGGTGCTTTGTTAGTATTCTCAGGCATATTAGAACTCCAATCCTTCCTTGCGGGCGGCATCTGCTAGTGCGGACATCCGGCCGGCATAAAGTTTTGAGCCACGATCAAACACGACGGTTTTAATCTTGGCGGCTTTTGCTTTCTTGGCGATTTCTGCGCCGATTTGGGCTGCTTTCTCTGTCTTGGTGCCTGTTAGTTTGCTGCCAACGGTGGTAGCATAGGCGAGAGTCTTGCCTTCATCGTCATTAATAACCTGCGCGGTGATGTGCATATTACTAATGTGGACGGTAAGACGCGGACGAGACGCGGTGCCGTGAATTTTGGCGCGGGTGCGGTTAGCGCGATATATAGCTTTCATTATTTCTTACCTGCCTTTCCGGCCTTTCTAATAATGACCTCATCGGTATATTTAATACCTTTACCCTTGTATGGCTCTGGCTTCTTAAGAGCGCGAATCTCTGCGGCAACTTGGCCGACGAGCTGCTTATCTATACCAGAAACGGTGATTTCCATCTTGTTAGTGGTGAGAGTGACACCATCTGGCGCGGTGTATTTGACAGGGTGAGAAAAGCCAAGGGCCATTTCAATTTCCTTCGGGCCACCGCTGAGGCGGAAGCCAACACCGTTAATCTCTAGCTTCTTTTCAAAGCCTTTCGTAACACCTTCTACGGCGTTGTTTAGCAACGCCCTTTGGAGACCGTGCCAAGCCTTGGACTTTGGCTCGTCATCCTTGCGGGTTACGATAATCTGATTGTCCTCAACCTTGGTTGAGGTGTTCTCCTGGACAGGGACTTCTAGTGTGCCTTTAGGGCCAGCAACGGTAATGTTTTCGCTGCCGACCGTGATTGTCACACCTGAAGGGATGTCTACAGGTAGTTTTCCGATACGACTCATATCTTTCCCTTTGTTAAATAATATCTTTATTATTTTAACACAGAGTATTGGTTTTTACAAGCGGGAAATTGCGATTTGTGTCGCGTGATTTAGCACGGTACTTTAGTTGACACTTTTTGTTGGCGGGTTTAAAAAAATAGACTGTCAATATTATTTGAAAATGTCGCATAGTTTATTACGTTAAAATGTCGTTTTGTCATGGTTTTACCATCTACTGGGTAGATTCTTATTATCCCATTCGGTACGGTCGCGATTAGTAAAATTTGGATTAAATTGTCTCCATGGTGAGTTTTTATTCTTCTTTGCGTTAATACTATTTTTGTAGCTTATCTCAGCAGGAGTGAGTGTAGATATTGCAACTTTAGTGATACTAGGCTTAACTAATTTCTGAGGTACGAGTTCTAAATCGCACATTTTACCATCGTAATAT
>JAFUCF010000022.1 GCA_017459845.1 Candidatus Saccharimonadota bacterium | reverse complement strand
TGCTACTACTAAACGCTAGCCCTAAAGCTATTTCGAGGAGAACCAGCTATCTCCGAGTTCGATTGGCATTTCACCGCTAACCACAAGTCATCCAAGCACTTTACTGCGTACCCTGGTTCGGTCCTCCACTGCGTGTTACCGCAGCTTCAACCTGCTCATGGTTAGGTCACCCGGTTTCGGGTCTAATACTGCCGACTTGTCGCCCTATTCAGGCTCGCTTTCACTGTGGCTCCATCAATTGACTTAGCCTCGCCGACAACATTAACTCGCTGGATCGTTCTACAAAAAGCACGCCGTCACCCCGAAGGGCTCCGACACCTTGTAGGCACTAAGTTTCAGGATCTATTTCACTCCCCTCCCGGGGTTCTTTTCACCTTTCCATCACTGTACTAGTTCGCTATCGATCAATCAATATATTTAGCCTTGGCAGGTGGTCCTGCCGGATTCAAACAGGGTTTCTCGTGCCCCGTCCTACTTGATACTAGATAACTAAAGCCAATAATTCATTTCGCGTACAGGGCTTTCACCTTCTTTGGCAGACCATTCCAAGTCCTTCTGCTATGAATTACGGATTATATCTTTAGCCGCTTAGTTAACGCTATCGGATTTTAAGCTAAATATATTATAAAATAATATACTTAACTTAAAATTTATCTAATGTCGCAACCCCTTTAATTACTCTGGCCGTTAAACCGTATGGTAATCTTAAGGTTTGGGCTGTTCCAATTTCGCTCGCCACTACTTTCGGAATCATTGGTTATTCTCTTTTCCTCAACCTACTAAGATGATTCAGTTCGGCTGGTTCCCGTCTATTTACCCTATGTGTTCAGATAAATGCAACATGACATGACTCATGCTAGGTTTCCCCATTCGGAAATTCCCGGATCAAAGCCCGCTATCGGCTCCCCGAGACTTATCGCAGATTTCTACGTCCTTCATCGGTATTGATTGTCAAGGCATCCACTATTAGTGCCCTTAGTAACCTTTTTATGCATTGACTTAACTAGCAATCGATACTCGATTGCAAGTCAAGATACAATCTTAAATTTCTAACAAATTGTTAAATGAAACGTTGCTTAAATTGTACCTCGGCAGGCTTTAGCCCATCCGAAGCTACCTCGCATTATTTCTGGCTATTTGCAGAGGAAACTACCTGTTTCTTGCTTAACTGTCATCTAGTATAGCACACCAGTTTTTAAAATACAAGACTTTTTTAGACTTTTTTCGAAAAATAAAAAGGCCACCAAATTGGCGGCCTTTCTGACGGTTAGAATTTGTTAAAAATTTTCTTACCGTATTCGTACGGCACCCGTGCTTGTTCGAAATAGTTTTGGACTGTGCCAAAGCGGTTTCGAACTAGAAAGTCGCTTGGCAGTTTCCCTCTGCTGTTTCGCAACAGGAAAATGTTTAGTTTCGCGCCATTATGTTCCGCGCTCCATTTTCTTGCTGCTTCCAGCAGCTCTTCGTTGCTGAGCTTAGCCCAAACAACAGCCGGTTTTAAGCCGGCCGCAGCCAAAGCGGTTTCATAGGATGAGAACTTTTTTAGTACCCTAGATAGTCTCGGGCCATCCTTGTCCTTTTCAACCTCGTGGGCACACGGGCTGTGGTGTAATAGCTCTGCCTTATGTTGAAGATATTTAACTATATCTTCTTCGCTCCATTCCCTTTCGCAATGCCTCATTCGTGGTGCCAATAGCATCACCCCCTTCTTTTTTAGGTACAATATTTCCTATATTGTATCATAAAATCTATAATTTGGCAAGCTTTTTATGGACGTCTGCGTTATCCATAGAGAGAAGCCTCAGGCGAGAATCTATCTCTACCTTGGCAAGAGCAACGGCGCGAGTAATAGCAGAATTGCGCTCGGCAAGCGGTGTAAAGAAAGCATTAAACTCCTCTGCCTCCTCTTTTGTGCGGACAGAGCTGGCAAAATACCGTGGATATAAGTCTACGGATTTATCCCCCATCATCTCCTCTACGTAAGACCAGTGGGAGAATAGCCATGCTTTGGCCGGCTCTTTGGTGTAATAATTGCGAACTAAAAAGCCAAAGAGATAACCGTGATCTTGCGGCTTGACGATGCGCGGCTCGTCTAGGAGCTTTATGAGCTCGCCCGTGTGCTTCTCTGCATCAGTTAGTGCAAAGAGCAAATCATCCTTTATTTCTGGATCGGAGACCGTACTATATTGTTCTAGGTACTCATTAAATACCTTTTCATCCGTCTGGTTGAGGTGGGATAAGAGAATATCTATCCGAATTTCTGGGTTTAAGGATGATAAATCTGGTTTATACAGAGAGGAGAGCGACTTCATAGTAGGCTCATGGTCAGCATAATAAGCCAGCCCCAAAATAATACTGCGGAGCTTCGTGTCGTTATCCGACTCTCCCTTTTTAGGTTGGATGCCGAGACGCTCTAGTTGGACAGATATAATGTCTGCCACATATTTTTTGTATGCCGGGCGGTCTTTATCTTCATATGGGAAGAAAACCTTAAGGTCGGAGATTATACTAGAAAGAATACCCCAGATAGCAAAACTATCTTCTTCTTTAAACTTTGGCAATAAATCTAAGAGCGACGCAGACGAAACTAGAGAGGTTTTAGCAAGCAGCGAGCGATCTAGAAGCAGGCGGACTTTCTGCTCTACGGATAGCCTGTCAAAACCCTTTATGGCCTCCTCAAATTCTGCGCCAGAGAGATTAATAAGATAGTGGCCGGACATATCATCCTTGATACCAGGGAGTGGCCACTTAGTGTTATCAGTATCACCAGTCAGCATAAAGCGCTGCTGGGCTTCATCCGTTATAACAGGGTAGCCCGGCTGAGAAATCCAGGCATCCATAAATTCTTTAACGTTAAACTTAGCATATGGCTGGAGAGCAGACCAAAGATCATCCCCGGTAGTATTACCATACGCGTGTGCTTTAAAGTAATCCTTAATGCCAGAGAAAAAGGCTTTTTTGCCCATCTCGCGGATAAGCATTAACATGAGGCGGGAGCCCTTGGCGTAGACGATTGCGCCGTCAAAAAGCGCAGAAATCTCGGCCGGATCATCTACATCTTGCTGGACGGCTTGTACACCCGGCAACGCATCGCGAGACAGAGCAGCACGGCAGGTGGTCGTGTAATAATCCCGCCAGATATTATATTCTGGGTGGAGGGCATCCACGGCGATGTATTCCATAATATTCGCGAAAGATTCATTGAGCCAGAGGTTGTTCCACCATTCCATCGTAACGAGGTTGCCAAACCACTGGTGCGACAGCTCGTGGGCTACTACCGTAGCGACATATTGCTTGGCAGATAGAGTAGTAGTTTTATCTACGAGCAGGCAAGACTCGCGATAGGTAACAAGCCCCCAGTTTTCCATCGCGCCAGCTTCAAAATCTGGGATAGCGATTTGGTCTAGTTTCTTTAGAGGATACTTCGTACCAAAGAGATTGTCATAATAATCTAGACATTGGCCGGCAATCTCATTGGCAAATTCTACAGATTCTACAGGGTGGTTAAGCGTACAATATGTGGTAATTTTTACACCAGCAAGATTTGTAGTAGTCTTCTTCTGAAAACGCCCGACACAGAAAGCCAAAAGATAGGTAGACATCCTTGGCGTAGTCTCAAATTCTACGATTTTGCCGGCGCCAGACTTTTTAGTGTGTGCGGCGGGCATATTAGAAATGACCGTATCATTTTCATCCGGGACTTCTAGAGATAATGCAAAAGTAGCCTTAGCGGCCGGCTCGTCTACGCACGGGAAGGCCTCCCTGGCGTAGTGGCTTTCAAACTGAGTAGAGATAAGGGTTTCCTCCTGGCCGTTATAATCGTAGCTAGAAAGATATGCGCCTTCCATATTAGTGTTTAAGTCAAAATGGTAATTGATTTCTATGGTAGCAGCTTTAGCCTCTGGGAAGTAAGGGATTTCTAAAACATCATTTTGGTGAGTGTAATCTGATACCTCGGCGAGCTCTTTGTTCTCTGTTGCTAAAGAGACGCGGTCTATGGTCAAATCTTTAGCATGAAGCTTGATTGTCCCCTGTTTTGGCTCGCCCTTTATCCTGACGAACCCTAATGCTTTACCAGTATGGCGATTAAGCCGTAAGGCGATATCATAGTGGTTTGGTTTGAAATACTCTATTAATCTTTCCATCAATATTATTATAGCACGATGATTTTTAAAACTTTCTAAAATGCAATTAAAAAACTACCGTAAAAAAGTGGCGAATTCGCTTCGCCACTTGTGTGCTTATCCGCGCCCACCCTGGGGCACATTGGTTTGTTTTAATCTGCTTTTTGTTTTTAATGAGTCTCCACACTCCACTAAAGTAAGCGGAACCCCTGTGAAGCGTATAAGCTTATGTTTATTGTAACCCATAGCTTTTGCGCTGTCAAGTACTTTTTGGTATAATATTTACATGAAATTTACAATTATCACGTTGTTTGCTGAGGCTTTGAAGCCTTATCTTGATACCTCTATGATGTGGAAGGCGCAGGAGAAGGGGTTGCTTGAAGTTGAATTTGTGAATTTGCGCGATTTTGGGCTAGGGCCACACAAATCGGTAGATGATACGCCCTATGGCGGAGGAGATGGAATGCTTCTTAGATGCGAGCCGGTTTTTGCCGCGGTAGAAAGTGTACTCGAGAAAGATCCTACGGCAAAAGTAATTATGCCTACCCCGGCGGGGGAGTTGTGGACACAGAAATTAGCTAGGGAGTTTGCAGGTATAGAAGGTGGCTCTGAGCCGTCCTTTCTCGGGGCGCGTCCGAAACCCCTGTCGCCACAGGGGTTTCGGCGCTACTGCCTCGCTTCGCTCGCGCGTCCCAAGGGGCGAACGCCTTGCCAGGCTGCGCACCCCCTTCGAAACGAGGCTCAGAGCCACCCCCTGCATTACATCATCCTCTGTCCGCACTACGAGGGATATGACGAGCGAATTATGTCGATTGTTGACTACCCAATTTCGCTGGGCTCTTTCGTCTTGACAGGAGGCGAGCTTCCTGCCCTAATAATTATTGACAGTATTGTAAGATTGTTACCTGGCGTACTAGGCGGGGAGACCTCCGCCGAAATTGAAAGTTTTTCCGAGGACGGCGTGATAGAGTTTCCTCAATATACCAAGCCAGCAGAGTTTCGCGGTATGAAAGTACCAGAGGTATTACTCTCTGGTCACCATGGTAAAGTGGATGAATGGCGGAAAGAGAATTCTAAGAAGGCTAAATACTAGCTAGAAATCATCGTCTAGCTCATCCATGTCATCCTCTAAGTCATCGTAGTCATCATCTAGTTCTTCTAAGTCATCTTCAAAATCATCATCGTCTAGTTCTTCGTCAGACGGATAATCTTCTTCGCCATCACAATAGTTACAACAGGTCTTTGTATCCCCGTAAACTAAGTCCGTATCAAATACTTCCCGGCCGCAATTTGGACACTGAGTAGTACAATACAAGCAACCCATACCGTTAGAGCCACAGACTGGTTCATACTCATCCATCTGTCTTCCACAGTTAGGACAAATCCTATTCATACCTCTAATTATACTAAATATCTTTTCTTGATGAAAGTTATTTGACATTTTTTTAGGGTTTAGTATAATTGAAAATGAAAACTGTTTTCAAATTGGAGAAAAAATGAGAAATTCATACAAGACAAGGCAGAAGGGACTGATTGAGCACAGTATAAAGGAATACAAAAATGAGTTCACCATTAAAGAGCTGTTTACTAGCCTAAATAAACAAGACCAAACGGTTGGGCTAACCACGGTATACCGTGCCGTTAATAGCCTAGTGAAAGACCACGTGCTTGTCAAAACCATAGGGAGAGACGGTACGCCTTATTATCACATTGTAGAGAAATGCAGCCACGATGGACACTGTCTTTTAAAGTGTGAGTCATGTGGAAAGCTTACACATGCGGATTGTGGTGAGATTAATACACTCTCAAAACACTTCATAAAAAAACACCATTTTAAAATAGATCAAAAAGATATTACCATTTACGGTATGTGTGAGGAATGTAGGAAATAGGAGGAAAATGCGCAATAAAGTGTTTAAAATATTCGGCGGAATATTGGCAATTGCTCTGATTTTAGGCGCCAGTGTTTTTGCAATAGTAAAACTTAGCCAAAGAAAACAGCCGGTGAGTATTATCACATCTAATTTTATAGGCTATGATTTCGCGCGAGCTATTACAGGTGACAAAACAGAAGTCTCCATGTTACTTAAGCCGGGAGCCGAAATGCACGACTACGAGCCAACGCCTGATGACATCATTAACATCAAAAATGCCAGCCTTTTCATCTATGTTGGAGGAGAATCCGACAAATGGGTTGAAGATTTATTGAGGAACAACGATATATCCGAAGAAAAAACTTTACGCCTCATGGATCTAGTTGAGGTGAAGGAAGAAGAATTATCAGAAGGCATGGAAGAAAATGAATCTGAAGAAGAACACGTTCATCACCATGACGATGAGGAGACGGAATACGATGAACATATTTGGACAAGTCCACTTAATGCAATTCGACTGGTAAATGGGATAAAGGACAGGCTGTCTAAAATTCGTCCGGAGAACAAAGATATGTACGCTGAGAATGCGGCTGCTTATATCAATCGCATATCTGACATTGACAAAAAAATTCGTCAGGTGGTAGCTAGTGGCAACAAAAAAGAATTGGTTTTTGGCGATCGTTTCCCGTTTCGTTATTTCGTGGACGAATACGGCTTAAGATACTACGCCGCTTTCCCAGGTTGCTCTGAACAGACTGAAGCTAGCAGCCAGACTATTGCCTTTCTAATTGACAAGATTAAATCTGACAATGTCAAGGTTGTTTTAAAAATTGAGCTAACTTCTGATAAATTGGCCAAAAGTATCGCGAATGAAACTGATGCTACGGTAATGACCATGAACGCAGCGCATAATATATCCAGTGAAGATTTTAACAACGGTGTGACCTACCTAGATATTATGGAAAAAAATATCAAAGTCCTGGAGGAAGCATTAAAATAGTATGAGCCCTGTAATTCTCGCAAAAAATGTATCTCTGAGTTATGGCACAAATAGAGTAGTTAGCTCTGCCAGCTTTACGATTAACGAGCAAGATTTTGTCTGCATTGTTGGGGCTAACGGCTCTGGTAAAAGCACACTTATTAAAGCTATTTTGGGGCTCATCAAACCGGCTGCTGGGACAATCTCGTTTGGAGACGGCATAAAGCGAGAAGCAATTGGCTTTTTACCTCAAGATGTAAAGACAGACTTAAATTTTCCAGCTACAGTTTCAGAGATTGTGTTGTCTGGGACGCTAGGGCGACTTGGGTTAAAGGTGTTTTATCGTAGGGAAGATAGAGTTAAGGCCAAGGAAGCTTTGCAGCAGCTTGGCATCTTAAAACTCAATAACGCTAGCTTCTCCAATCTTTCTGGTGGCCAGAAACAAAAGGTGTTGCTTGCCAGAGCCCTTGCTGCCACTTCAAAGGTTTTAATTCTTGATGAACCATCAAATAATTTAGATTATAAATCGCGCAAAGAGTTCTATGCAACGCTAAAGAAGCTAAACAAATCCGGGCTGACAATTATCATGATTACACATGATTTAGATACTGAAGATTTGATTGGAAATAAAATTATTAGCATCAAAGAGTCTAAAGTTAAGTGCCTTGCAACGTCTGATTACCTGGAGGCCTACAGATGAATTGGTTTTTTGAAATGTTATCATATTCTTTTATGCAACGGGCTCTTATCGTTGGAGTACTTATTTCTGTTTGTGCGGCGCTAGTGGGCGTATCGCTAGTCCTACGCAAGAGCTCTATGATTGGAGATGGTTTATCGCATACGGCATTTGGTGCATTTGCGGTTGCAACCGTGCTAAATTTTGCACCACTTTGGCTGGCGATACCAGTAGTCATCGTTGCATCGTTCCTTGTTCTAAAATTAAGTAGCAATAAAAAGGCTAACGGCGATGCTTTGATTGCATTGCTCTCTGCATCAAGCCTAGCAATCGGCACGATGGCAATTTCGCTATCTAGTGGCGTTAATATTGATTTGAACGGTTACCTTTTCGGGAGCGTTCTTTCAATTGGATGGAGCGATGTTTGGCTAAGTGCAGTTTTGGCAGTGGCCGTCATTTTACTCTATATATTTGCACATAATCGCATTTTTGCAATCACATTTGATGAAGATTTCGCAAAGGCAATTGGAATAAAAACCCACATTTATGATGCTATCTTTGCAGTTATTTGCTCTCTAGTAATCGTGCTAGGAATGAGATTACTTGGCGCGCTTTTAATCTCGAGCCTAATTATTTTCCCAACGCTTATTTCTATGCAGTTTTCAAAATCATTTGGGCGTACGGTGGTATATTCAGTAATAGTTTCTATAATCAATTTTATTCTAGGACTATCAGTATCCTACTTAATCGCCTCGCCGACTGGCGCCACGGTTGTCTTGGTAAACCTAGTAGTTTTTATTATTACATCTATTATACGTTGGCTAAGGCGAGCGTAGATTGTTAGGACAATTTGTCATAATAATATGCATTTCATATAGCTTTCAATCTACACTACTTTTTCTCCCGTCCTGTCCACTTTTAGCATATAATAGAATTAAGTAATTAAATTGGGTAAAAAGTGCAGAATAATGGTAATTACAAAAACAAAGAAAGTCATCAAGTTTTATGATAAATGAGGGGTGATGATAAATGAGGATGATAAATGAGGGCTTGACGAGACGATACCTGATTTGATATAATGTAAGTATTAGAGGTACAGCACTGCTGGATAGCGGAACCAAGGCCTCTTTTTTTGTATCCAAAGTGCCAAAAAGTCAGTTTTAAACTATTCTATGAAACAAAATTCGATAGGTTTATTTGGAGGCGCGCCCGGCGCAGCTCCTGGTCTGGCCGCTTCGCGGCCAGACCACTGTTATTTGGAGCTCACAGTAAGCAGCTGGCGAGAGTAGGCGCTTCGCGCCTTCCGCGTCCCAAGGGGCGATAGGCGCTTCGCGCCTTCCGAGCTGCCTTGCTTGCAAAAGCGCAACACCTGGTCTGTCCGCTTCGCGGCCAGACCACTGTTATTTAGGCTCGCAGTAAGCAGCTGCGCTGCTTCTCGTAGTATTCTGCGAACAAAAATAAGAGAGCAAGCTCTCTATTTTTATTCTCGAATACTACTCTGAAGAAACCTACGGTTTCTTCCTGCTCGCAAATGCCGTGGTGATCTCGGCGAGAGTCGAACTCGCATTGACGGGATGAAAACCCGTTGTACTGACCGTTATACTACGAGACCAGGTTTTAGTTTACGCTTTATCATTATATCAGCTCTCTTTTAATTTGGCAAGGGGTTTGGTATAATAAGAGAGTGAAAATCTTAGAGAATATACCACTATCTAAACTTACTACCATGCGGCTTGGCGGCGAGGCGCGTTTTGTGGTGGAAGTAGAATCAAAGATGGATGTGCCGGCGATTATTAATTGGGCTGAAAAGGGCGGGGAGCTGGGCGAACCTGATGAGAACGGAAAAATAAAAGTCATAACCACAGAGAAAAATACCCCTTGGTTTGTACTAGGCGGCGGCGCAAATACTATCGGGCGAGATACTGGATTTCCTGGTGTGATTATCCTTATGAAAAACCGAGGGATTGATATTATTGACACTACGGAAGACCAGGTAATGGTATGGGGTGAAGCTGGCGAAAACTGGGATGATTTTGTAAAATATACGGTAGAACATAATTTTTCGGGTGTTGAGTGCTTGGCAAAAATCCCTGGCACAGTAGGTGCGGCGCCAGTCCAAAATATTGGAGCTTACGGACAAGAAGTTTCCCAAGTGATTGACCATGTAGAGGCTTATGACACAGAAGCCCACGAGTTCGTAATTATCGGCCGCGATGAAATGAAGATGAGTTACCGTGAGACACTGTTTAACACGGGCGATGAAGCGGGAAGATATATTATTACTGGAGTAGCCTTCGTACTCTACGATGGCGATTTTGAGCCGCTAAAGCCGCCATTTTATGCTAGTCTGCAGAAATACTTAGATGAGCATAATATTACAGACTATTCCCCTTCCAATCTTTACAACGCAGTGGCGGAGATTAGAAAAGAAAAGTTGCCAGATCCAAACGATAAAGCCAGCTCTGGTAGTTTCTTCAAAAATATTTACTTTGCGCCGGACGATGAAAAAATGATGCGGCTCGCTGAGAAATCTGGCTGCACAATATATGATAAGCCAAATGGCCGGAAGATGATTAATACTGGTGCATTGATAGAGAAAGCAGGACTAAAAGGCGCACTGCTACACGGCATGCGAGTTTCAGACAAGGCGGCATTAATACTAATTAACGAAAATGCCAAATCATACGCAGACCTTGACGCCGCTAGGGCGGAGATTACTGATAAGATTTATGATGAATACGGTTTTAAAATTAAACAAGAGCCGGTAGAAATAATACCAAATAAAAAATCCTTGGGGGCCAAATGAAGATTTTAAATGGAAAAGAGCTGGCAGGATTTGTCAAGGAAAGACAAGCAGCAGAAGTAAGAAGTTTGCAAGCAAAAGGGGTTTTGCCAAAGCTTATTATCATCAGGGATAGTGACAACCCCGTAATTGTGAAATATGTCAACCTTAAAATCCGCTATGGGCAAGACATTGGTGTAAAAGTAGAAGATATATTAGTGGGAAGCACGGAAGAAGCAAAGGCGGCTATTATCTCGGCTAATCAAGATAAAAGCGTATCAGGGATAATAGTGCAGCTGCCGTTAATTAGTGCAGAAAAGACTGACGAGGTAGTTTCGTTGATTGCCCCAGAAAAGGACGTGGATGGCCTATCAGGGGGTGTAGAAGATTTGCGAATGGTACATGGAGAAGATATCAAGCCGGCCGGCCGGCCGTTTGATTCTGCAACGGCAACGGCGATAAACTGGCTGTTGACTGGCTATGATATTGACCTTACAGGCAAAAAAATTGCTTTAGTCGGGCGGGGCAGACTAGTGGGGGCGCCGCTTTATCGGATGTTTAAAAACTCTGGGCTTAATGTTACGGTTTTTGGACATAACGGAGATTTGAGCCAGCTATGCGATTTTGATGTAGTGATTTCTGCTACTGGCGTAGCGCATCTCATTAAACCAAAAATGATTAGACCAGGGGCGGTAGTGATTGATGCAGGCACGGCAAGTGAAGGTGGAAAGCTAGTAGGAGATTTAGATCCAGAGATATATCACCGCCCTGATCTCATGGCGATTACGCCAGAAAAGGGCGGTGTAGGACCTCTAACTGTAGCAGTGCTATTTGATAATGTGATTAGAAGTTACAAAACATTTGACTTTCTTGGATGAGCTTCCAGCCAGGCCTGTTTTTCTTCTTCTGTCATAGATTCTAATTTTTCTTTCATCTTAGCCTTGCGCTCAGCCTTCTTGGCTTCCCATTCTTCATCGGTCATATTGGCTGGTTTTTCACGGCGGGAAGCATCCCTTTGGCCAGTTTTTTTATGACTTTCTAGCCAAGCCTGTTTTTCTTCTTCTGTCATAGTCTCTAGCTTCGCCTTGATTTCTGCTTTCTTTTCCTCGCTTAGTTCCTTTCTCTGCCTACTTTTTGTAGTTGATTCAGTAGTTTCAGTAGTAGCAGTAGTATCTTCCGTAGCGCTAACTGGCTGATTTAAAATAGCATAGGTGCCACCTGTGGCTGCCGCTGCAAGAACAGCAGACGATACAATGATTTTCTTCTTTTTCATAGTTACTCCTTTATTATTAATAGTAATACTATTATATTTTTCGGAGCTTAATTTAGCATAAAAAATCATTTTATACGGCTGGTATTTGACTATCTTGGAAGATGCCAACTTCACTCGGTAGATAATCTGAGTAGACCGGACCGTGCATCGCAGAGCGTAATTCTATTGCCCGGTTTATCTCTTCTACGCGCGCTGCATCGTCTGGGTTAGATTCCGTAGATATTTCCTCACCATCTTTATCATAAGACTTATTATTAGTGACAGAAGCGCTTAATTCGTCTGGCTCTATCGCCCAAGACTCATAACCGAAAAACTCTTTGCTAGCTTCTTTATCGCTTACCCCTGGGTAGGCTTTCCTAAGTTCTCGTTTGGCGACGACATAAGCATCATGCATACGCTCTTCGGCAGCTTCTCTTGCAGAAAGTAGCATCTCGCGCTTTTCCGTCTCATCTTCTGGGGTTTTACCTAGCTCTATTATGGCGTTTTGCAAAGCTGTCTCAGAGTTGCGGCGGATGATTTCAGCATCAATAATCGTAGCCGCCCGTTGCATCTCATGAGATTTAGATGCATATTTTTCTTCGTCTTCTGGCCCGAACATTTTTTCGATAGAATAGACGCCAAGTTCTTCCTCACCCTTTATACCATCCGACAAATCTTCTATTATGTCTAGATATTCTACCCTAGCTGGTTTTTCAGCCTTATTTTCCGTGTCCTCTCTTAAGATGTCCCACTCGGAGCCGTTTTTGGTTTGCTCGTCGTCTGTTCTTAATATTTCGCTCATATTATCTCCTTTTTTTTGATTATAACATAATAGGCTACGGATTATTAGGTGGGGTAGGCGGGTTTTGTGGAGCAGGCGGATTTTGTGGAGTAGGCGGGTTTTGCGGAGTAGGGGTAGATGGAGGGTTTGTTTGATTCTCGCGGATGGAAACTTCTAATGGGTTAGTTTGCCTCTCCCTACCTTCAGCATCTTTCCACCTGACATCACGGATGACAGTATCTTGCGGGGTAGCCTCGGTAAGAGCTTGAACAGCCTGCCTATCAAGACCGTGCTTCCCACCAGCATAGGTACCGCTCGTCATTTGCTGAGCATCAGCTTTACTGATTAATGTCCCTCTCGTACCCATTGCGCCAAGCATTAGCTTGTTAATGCTATCCATATTGGCGCCAGATGACCAAACACGTTGGGCTTGCGCAGCATCAATTATACCAGCAGCTAGTAGTTCATGTAGGCGGTCTGCACTGAGATCAACGACTTCGTTATCCTTAAGATCGGCAACTTCCATGCCGCCGCGGCTCGCAAAACCGGCCAATCCCCCAGCAGCATTTGGGTGTTTTCCTGGATCAATGTCTTTACCAGCGCGCGTAGCAGCCCAAGATTTTTGCTCAGCATCCTTTTTCAGGAATGAACCACCATAGCGATTGGCGAATTCTTGTAAGAAATTACCCCACTGCCCATCGTCGGCCAGATTGCCGCCATGACTCGCGTTTTCAAATACCTTTCGCGTAGCTTTAGCAATATCAGATGATTTCATGCCGCTTTTTGTTGCTTGATCTACTGCAGCATAGTAGTCACTTGTATTACCTGCTTCTAATGCGCGTGTTAATTCTCTTTCTAGGTAGTCTTGACGGTTAAGACTTTGGTCTCTTGCTAGCCTTCGCCGTTCAATAACCTCGCCTAGTTCAGCAGTACTACTAATTCCTTCTTCCCTAGCCTTATTGGCACGAGCAATTCTGCTAGCCTGTAATTTGTTCATACCTAGTATTCTCCCGAGCCCTCTATTATTACGGCGTGCCATCCTTTCGCCTCTACCTGTAAGATTGCCTTCCGTATCAAGGCCAGCACGGATACGATTTCCTCTTTCTAGACCAGCTTTCTGAAGAGTCTTATACGTATCGGAGTCGCGGATAGCGCCGGTTGCCCCACGGCCGAGTGTGCGGCCAAAGCCTTGGATTTTGGTACCAAGATTGCCAACCGCGTCTATAGACTTCCTGAACAAGGACGGTAGGGCTAGGAACGGAACCACGCGGAGCATCATGGCTGGTAAGGCAAAGTTGTCGCCAAGGCTAGCTACGAGGTTGCTAGCGAAGAAGCTAGCGCCGATAAGCAATGAGGCAAGCGGGTAAAGCAATAGTAGCGATTTTACAAAACTAATCCAGGTCTTGGTGGCCTTGCTAGTGTTCGGTAACAGGTACAATGCAAACGCTATAGGCGCAATGACGATTGCTATGACTACCCCGGCTTTTCTTGCTACCAGAATTAGCCACATTACCAATACTGAAACCAGGCCAGATAGTATAACGAGAAGGAATGACAGCAGGATAGCCGGATTCGCCACCACTGCTGCTACGCCGGCACCGAAGGCGGTTACTATGCCTATGCCAAGGATATTAGATGGCAAATCTAGCCCGCTATAATCGCTTGCCTCAATACTAATTCTATTTACCTCGAATAGGCCCGCTATACTATTTCCGACGATGTTCGAAACGTCTACTAAAAACTGGACGATGAAAAAGCTGAGGTTAATAAGGACTGCACAAATGATAAGCCGTGGCAAGATTTTCTTGATGCCATAATTGTCTATACCAAGCCCGGTTAATTGAGAGAATATTACTACGAGCAAGAATATAACCATGATGATATTAGCAAAATTCTGAAAAGTTTGCCAGGTCTTGTATACTTGGTCCCTAGATGTAAGGCTAGTCTCTACTTGGAGATAGTCGGTGACAATGTTTTCGTAAACCCAGTTGAGTGTATTAGAAGTGATAGATAAGATCGGGCACATTATCCAGCCGAGCCCTATTGTGCCGGCGGAGCCATAGCAAGTATCTGCGGCAGAGGTAGTATCGCCGCCAGTCTCATCGGTAGATGGCGGCGGCGTAGTAACGCCAACATTGCCTTCATTTTCTAATCCATCCCCTATATCGTTATTATTTTCTACCTCCTCTGTGCCAAGAAATCTAATAATGTCATCCAGGGTAACTGTTACGCCAAATACACGGTTGGAATCTACGCCATTAAATGTATTTTGGCTAGCATATGAAATCACGCAGTTTTTCCAGGCGCCGTTTACTTTAAGGCGAACTTTTGTGCCGGCATCGTTTTCGTTGCAGGTATACGTAGTGTATCTGTTAATGTAGTCCATGTAAAGATTAGCAACTTCTGCCTCCGACAATGCGCGGTTTGAGCTGCCAACAATATTGGCGCCCGCTTTATTAGCGGCACACGTAGCATCGCCGTTACAGAATTGGTACATACCCGTATCGGCAGATTGGCCACTAGAGCTAGTGGAGACGTCGCTAAGCTGCATTACTTGCCTAATTCTTCTTGCGTTACCAGTCGTTACATCATCTCCTATCCTCTGGTTTGGCGTAACAGAAATAGTGCCAGAAAAGGCATTTCTAATTGCTGATTCTATCTCGGACAGCTTTGTTTGGCCGGGAGTGTAGCTCACACTGGTATATTCTACCGCGGCCCCAGTGCTAATCGTAATGGTAAGATTATTCCCCTCAAATGACGTACTGTAATTAATATCACCATTTTGAGTGCTGCCAGCTGAGCCCTGAGAACCTTTGGCGACAATTACACCATTTGAGTCTACGTCGAAGCACACTTCTGGGCCACTAGATGTAGCAGTATTTGTTAGGCCGCCTCTTTGCACCCACCCGCCTGGGAGCCAGCCGTTGGTATTTTCTTCTGTGATGGTACCCACTGTAAACGTTGGTCTAATACAGCTTTTAGACGCGCCAGACAGCCCCTTCATAGTGGCTTCATAACCTAATTTTTCTAGAGCCGACGTGGTGTTTGCTGGCATACCATAAGTGGCATTAAGACCATTAAAACCATTTGTGCCAACAAATAGCTCGGCGCAGCTTACGCTATCACCAGTAGCAGTAGTCCAGCCATTCGGCAGTAAAGCGCTTTTAGAATTAATACCGTTTTCTTTAAACAAGTTCTGGTTACTGTCGGCATTCTCATGCCATAAATCCTGATTTTCATTCTTAATAACACTGTTAACGTACCCACCACTATAACATCTATAAATCAGGGCAGCATAAACTTTGCGCATAACACTTTCGTCTGGAGCGGCAGAGGCTGGCTTTGCCATTGTAAAAGCAAAAACGCCACTTGCGATTATTGCTATAGCTGGTAATAGTATTATGCGGAGACGTTTCATGATTGCGCACCTCCGTTAATTACAGTATTTACGTCCCATACCTTAGTAATGAGCAGGCCGGTATCTTCTGCAAAAGCGTTCCTTGCGCTTAGCAATAGTTTATTGGGCTCGGCAATTTTTACTCTGTCATCATCGCTTAATTCTAAAATGTCTACACATTCTTGGTTAATCTGGCCTTCTATAATACAGCCACCGCGGGAATAAATGGCATACTTATTAAAGACCGCCGTGCCATATTGCACTAAAAGCTCGCCATAGCTCTTTGCATACGAGGAGCTACTGTTTGTATACGGTAAATAGTAGTCCGTAAGGTAAGAAACGTTACCTTGAGTGTTTGAGTAAGCCGTAAGCAAAGCATCATCCGTAAGCGTCGGAGCCTCTGTGTAAGATTTAAAGAGAGCGATTAAGGAATTATACTCGCTTACTGCTGAATTACCCTTTTGATTGTTGTCTAGTAGATTATAAAAAACATCCCACTTCGAGGCGAAGGCTTTTGCCACTGCAACATCATAATTATTATTGCTGTTGAAAACCGTTTCTATATAATAGATATCGCTAGGGCTATACCCAGCAGTATATGCAGAATCCGACTGTACGCCTAGTAGAATATAGTTCATATACGAATTAAAAGACGCATTACTGGTATTTTGGGCGGGCGTGTTGCTGCGGTTATTCTTTATCACTACCCCGGTTACTATGGCGGCGGCGATGAGGATGAGGCCAATGATGAGGAAGATGACGAATTTTTTAGTAAAAAACTTAGTTTCCTTTGGGGCTGGAGCAATAGACATGAATGTATCGTTCCCGGCGGTGTTAGGAACAGCAGGCGAAATAGCTGGACTATTCCACGTGCGGGCCGTATATGGCGTAGACTGGGAAGGCGCGGCGTAGGACGGGGCGGGAGTGTTGCTACCTGGGGCGTATGGTGCGCCAGATGGCGCATATGGGTTGACAGGGATGGCGCTAGGATTAGAGCTAGTATTATCAGAAACACCAGAATTAGCGCCTGCGCTGGCGTTAGAATTCCCTTCAAAAGAATTCATCTGGTTTTCGTCCATGTTTTTATTATAGCATAGGCGGAATAATTTTAGTAGGCACTTTTTCATGGATTTAATAGGCGCTCTCGACAAAAAGCCCACCTTATGGGTGGGCTTTTTGTGGCGCGCTAGTTGCTCGCCTTTACTAAGATAAACTCAGTACGGAGCGGTCTTTTAGCGCAATGCTTTGCGGCTAGCAATGTAGTAACCAGCAGCGGTTACGACGGAACCAATACCTAAAGTACCAAGAACAATCTCGGTAGCGCCGGTAGAAGGCATCTCGCTTGGAGTATTATTATTCCCCTCTTCCTTCTTTGGCTCATCTTTCTTCTGGCATTCAGCCATTTCTGGATTGGTTGTACAGTTCTTCTCTGGCTCTGGTTTCTTACATTCAGGCATTTCTGGGTTAGTGGTACAATCTTTCTTTGGCTCAGTACAAGTCTTCTTGATAACCACATCGGCAGAATCCTGAAGAGTGATCTTGCCAACGCCGATTTGGCCCCAGTTCCTCAAAGTGTTAGTACCACAAATGAGACTGTTGTCAATAACTTCAGCGGTGTAAGAAATGTAAGCACCAGCGTTGATACCATAACCACCAATGTTAATACCGGTGGTGATGTCGCCAGTTTGCTTGTTACCATTTGGATGGGTAGTGTTCTTAACGATAACGTCAGACACAACCTTTAAGTTGGTTGGAAGAACATCGCGGAACATAACATTCTCTACGGCATTCTCGGTAGTGTTCTGATATTTAATCATAAACTCTACTTTGTCGCCAACTTTTGCCTCTACAGAGTCAGACCATTCAGTGGTGCCAGCAAGGCGGACACGCTTGTCTACAGTGTAGTTGACATCGGTAAAGACTGGTTTAACCTTGATGACTACAAAGCCATCATAGTCAAAACAACCTGGGATGTTACCATCTAGCTTGTTGTAACCAATCTTGATACCATTGGTGGTAATCACATCGTCAGAGACATTGATACCACCAAGAGCAACTTTGTTGTTGTAATAAGTTGCAGAACCCTCAAGATAATCAAGGTAGAAAGCACGGCCGTCAGCGCTCTTTAAGGTTACATAGTCCCAGTACTCAGATGGGTTAGCATTAGAAGATTTAATGAAACCATTGATATTCTGAGAGCTAGTAGACTCTTTAGGAAGAGCAAACATTACGGTAGTATCTTTTGCTACGATGTTCTTGTTTGGGTTGTTGTTGTGAACGTAAAGACGAATAATATACTCTTTACCTTCCTCAACGGTAAGTTCGCCGTTCTGCCATGCAGAGCTGTTACCACTCTCGCTAGCTGCGACGAAAAATCTTTCATCACCGATAGAACCGTTTGTAATTGAGTTAAAAACTGGTTTGCTACCGATAATGTTTTTACCTTTTGCCCACGCTTCGTTGATTTGTTCAACGGTGTAAAGTGTACGACCGTTGTTGCTATCGCCCCAAGCGGAAACGTTGGAGGCAACAGCTAAGCCACCAAAAGCAGAGATTGCTAAGGCAGCACCGATTTTAATAGCTTTACTCATAGCGTAAAACTCCTTTCTTAAAAAAATATTAATATATTCCTGTATTTTGCTAGCCGAATTTTTAATTTTCATCTTAACCGTCGGAAAATCGGATCGTCTCAAACACAAAACTTGGATTTGGGGCGGCGAATGGGCCGCCCCAAAGAAAGTACTTAGTAGCGTTAAAAATTAGAAACCGCCGACCGGCATCCCGGTATTTTCCGAGGAATTGCCGTCATTGTCATTGTCCACCTTTACGGGGATTTCAGGCGTTGTCGCCTCTGCACCCTCCGTAAAGGACGTCTCCGTCTCCCCTGTCGGGGAAGTCGTTGTCGTGGTTTCATTCGACGTTTCAACCCCGGTGTTGGGGTCCGTTTTTGTCTCCCGTTTCGTCTCGGTAGTTCCACCGTCCGGGTTTTGGATTACGGTGGTGCCGGCAGGTGCGGTCAGTGTCGGGTTTGATGTGCCCGATGTCCCGTCTGTAGCCTGCGCCTGGTATTGTGCTGCCGGTACCGTAGTGCCCCAGTTTGTCGGCGTAGTGCCTACGGCCTGGAAGGCATCGGTTCCCTGCCCGACGGGGTTCTTCCCGTCGATGCTGTTTCTCGGGTTGTTCACCGCGGAATTCTTTACCTTTTTAATCTCTTTGTCACGAGGAGTAGGAGGAGTTACCTTTTTGCCCTCTTCCTTCTTTATTGTCCCGGTAGTCGATGCAGTTACTTTTGCAACCCCGGCGGGCTGCTGAGTCAGTTTGACAGCCGTGGCTTTTAGCTGTGCCTTCTTGGCCGCGGGTTGCTCTGCATAAAGCTCGGCATCCGCATTCGTACAGTTTATTCCGAAGAAATCACTGACACGATAGCCATTTTTGTCTTTGAAGCAGAACGGGTAAGACGGCAGGTTTGTCTGGCGATCTTTTGCGGTGGTAAAGTTCGGACGAATGTATGTGACATTCGTATAATCGAACTTATGTATCATACCCTCAGACACGGTGTTGTCCGCCGGACCGAGATATGATTTTTCGCTAGTCCACCAGTCCTTCCGGCCCTGGAAATCGCTAAGCATGAGCCAATACATAAACTTAGCTCTGTACGTCTGCCAGTCAAAGGTATACTTCGAGTAAGCAGGGGTTGCTTCGGAGTCTAAGAATTTGGTTATACCCTTGTTCTCCTCCTCCGCCTTTTTTGCCAGGTCGAGAATTTCATTGAAAAATTCATTTCCTTCAATATCTCGATTCTTGACGCCCAGGGTTTTAGCCTCGCCGAACAATTCTACCATGCCTATGAAGGCAGGGTAATTTCCGGTGAGGTCGCCAACCCATCTGATAACCGCATCATCTTCGGTGCAGTTTTCATCAAGGCCGCGAGCCTTGGCGTAGGTTTTCCAGTCCTTTGGGAAGCCGGGAGCCGTGGCATAAGACATTGTATAGTCTACATAGCCAAGCTCTTTCGCCGAGTGTGTCCTGGCGGTTGTCATCATTTCTTCTGTTACCGGATTAACCGGATAAGAAGACCAGTCGACTTCCCAGCCAAGCCACTCGCGCATCGGGGAAAGCATTTCTTCAGATATCGGCCCTAAGGCGTAATCCGATAATTTGCTCTCCGTATCCGCGGGATCCAACTGCGGCAGCACCATGTCTGCCTCCAACGCCTTATCTTCCTCACTTAAGCCATGCTTGGCAAAAGCAAGGTTGATGATTTCTGCCGGGTTTGTGTCGGTCATTACGGCTTCCACTATTTCCGGCTCCGGCTCTTGCTCGGACTCCTGCGCTTCCTGCGCTTCCTGTTCTACAGCCAGTGCGGCTTCTGCCGCCTGATGCTTTTTGCTAAACCCATAAGCTGCCCATGTCAAGAGACCGCCTATGGCTAAGACTGCTACCAGGCCGATAATAATAGTTTTAACGGTGCTAAAACTATTATCTTCTGTCTCCTCTGCCTCGTTGACACGCTCTGCGATCGTCAGGGCAATCAGGAACAAGACCACCGGAAAGAGCCAAAGCAATTTCCGCCAGTCCCAGCCCGTTACTACTGACTTTAAGACGTACCCTACGAGGTTTGCCCCAAAGGGTATGCCGAGGGCTCGAAAGACTTCTGCCGCGAGGTAGACCTCGTTATTCACGATGTCTCCACGGATTACTGCTATCCCTACGGCTAAAATCGCCACAAGAATTACAGTATTAACTATCGGCATTTTGTTGACGCCCGCTGCTACTGCTACTAAAAGTATCGTAGCAATCAGCTTTGTAGGACCGTTCAGACCTACGGCATCGAGCTCATCTTCCTTCAGCTTCCTTCCCGCATCTACCTGCGCCTTTACCCGCTTTAACTGGGTAAGGCAAGCCAGGCTGATACCGGCACCAACAAGTGCCGTTACAATAGACACCACCAGGCAGACTACGTCCGCCACAATCATTTTAAGTTCCATATTTTATACCTCCGTTTTTCAAACTAAACAATGTGTCAAAACAATATGTCTATATAAAATCAACAGAGAGTAACACCCCCCTCTGGAATAAAATGATTAACGCTACTATTATATATAAACAGGTACGTTTTGTACCTGAGATGATCCGACTTTTTAACGGTCGTCTTGATACGCCTAAAGCAATCCCTCTAAACATATAGACTGCGTCCATTATATCACACTAGAGGTTATTTGTCAATATTTTCATAACATTTTAAGCATAAAAGAAATACCCCGCCTAAGCGGGGTATTTGAGCAGTTCCGGGCCATACTCAGGGCCTAGTGTACATAGTGCCTTGCCCCGGCGCTTAGGGAGTAGATCGTGGGGTTTATACCGCCTGTGGTGCAGCGTTGGCTGCTCTTGGGCGGTACTGCCCCACAGGAGGTATATTAGCCAGCTTTGCCGCCTTTTTTAGACGACGCCGCGGGTTTGTCCGGCTTTTTATGAGCTTTCGCCCACGCCTCTTCATGAGACTTGGCTTCCTCGGGCGTGAGCTCACGGATAGCGCCAGTATCACTGTTGTATTCTACGAATACCCAGCGGCCGAAATCCTCGTCTTCTGCCTTCTCTGCCAAGGTTGCAGGTAAGTTTACCTTCTGCCCATCGATATAGGTTCGGGCGGCACCTTCTTCTAGAAGTTCCCCAACTGTGGGGTTGTCCGGCTTGAAGCGCCGCTCAATCTTGTGCTTTCTGGCCTCTGTTTCCTTAATAAAGGTTAAGAGCTCCGCGTCGGCATCCAAGGCTTCGCTGATGTATTTCCTGATAAACTTCGCCCTTTCTTTGGGCGACTTCAGGAATACCAGCTCGGCAAACTTCTTGGCTGAGCCCGGAATTTCGCCCTCACTTCTGGCGCGCTTCAGTTCATATAGTGCGCTACCATCGGTGAACCCTTTTTCTTCATCGAAGGAAAAGGTAAGTTCCGCTATCGCTTCCGCGAAGGGATCCGGCCTTTCCGGTTTTTCCGTATTTTTCCCGCCGTAGTTGTAATTGGTCACCTCTACGGTGCCATTAACTACGATGTTTTGGTCGTGGTTGTAACCGACCATCCTCGTGGGATCATCCGGGATCGGCTCCGCCGGTACGTCGGGCTTTGACTCGGGCTCGGGTTTCTGCTCCGGCTTCGTGTCCTGCTCGGGCTCAGATTTCGACTCGGTCTGCTCGGGCTTTGCCTCGGGTTCGGGTTTCTGCTCCGGCTTTGACTCGGGCTCGGGTTTCTGCTCCGGCTTCGTGTCCTGCTCGGGCTCAGATTTCGACTCGGTCTGCTCGGGCTTTGCCTCGGGTTCTTCAGACTTTCCGTTAAACACTGTAATATCTTCCGCCAATTTAGCGAATAAACCTTTTTTCTTTGCCATTGTTTTTTCCTCCTGTTTTTAAAAGAACAATAGTTACAAAAAAGCGAATTGGGTTTCCTCCTCATCGCCCGATCTACTGTCTGACATTTTATCACAAAGTGTATAGATTGTCAAGCGTTTTGACATATTTTTGGCGGTACGCCAGTATGTGCTACAATAGTTTTATGGCAGACCAGCGTAAACTTTTTAGCCGAATTCGCGGTGAGAAAAGCACCGATGAGGTTTTGCATTCTTCTGGGTTTGCCGTGGCGCAGAGCGAGCATTTTGGCAGTAATGGTTGCGGCAGTATCCCAGGGAGCTTTTCCGACCAAAAAGCCGCCGACGAGCGGAGGAGATACATCCAAGGATATGAGAATGCACGGTTAGTGCGTGGGGCATATACTGCAGAGCGGGCAAGAAAATATGTGCCGCGCACGCGCAGCGGCTTTAGTGATAATACAAGATACTCTAGAAGTGGGCGGGATACGTCTGGCGACGGCTTTTCCGGCTCCCTTATTGGCCACGGAATATAGCAAAAAGCAAGCTTTTTTGCTTGCTTCGGCTCCTACAGTGTGGTAGCCGCGCTTCGCGCGTCTTCCCCAGGGCGTCGCCTCGCTAACCAAAAAAGCAAGCTTTTTTGCTTGCTTCGGCTCCTACTGGGGTGGGATAGTGGACGCGTCCCAAGGGGCGTTCGGGATCGAACCGACGGCGCTTCGCGCCTCGTCGGTTCGCCGTACCCACAGACAGAATAAAAATAATCCCCTTCGGGGATTCTTTTTATTCTGGGGTGGGATATCGGGATCGAACCGACGACCTTCTGGACCACAATCAGACGCTCTAACCATCTGAGCTAATCCCACCATATTGTTATTGGTGCAGGTGGGCGGAAGTGGATCTCGCTACGCTCGATTCGAACCTCTGCGCATTTCACCTATATTGGTGCAGGTGGAGAGAGTCGAACTCTCATCCCAAGTTTGGAAAACTTGTATACTAACCGCTGTACTACACCTGCGTGAAATTATTATACCACAAAAACCACCCTTATTTCAAGGGCGATTTTGGTGTGAGGGTGTGGGGCGAAAGCCCTGATGGCCTTGCGGCATATAGCATGAATTAGAACAAGTCGCTATGTGTACCAGTACGAATAAGCCTAAGAATCTCTAACTCTTTCTCGATTCTGTAGATAAGCAGCCAATCTGGCTGAATATGACACTCGCGAACATTGCTATACCTAGCCGTGTCGCGTAGAACGTGGTCATGATACTGGATTGGCAACGGGTGCTCATTGGCCAACAGCCTAATAGCTTTTTCTAATCTAATACTCTTATATCCACGCCGCTTTGCCAGCTTGTAGTCTTTATTGAACTGAGCAGTTGTCTTAATCTTCAGCATCAAGGGCCTCCATAAGATCATCTACACTCTCATAGGGCCCACTCATGTTATTATCATTCATAGCATCATCTATGGCAGCCAAGGTTATATGATTTGGCTGCTCTGTAGTCACCTCAAAAGGTATCCCGCCTGTTTGTAAAGATTTTTTCAAGAAGATGTTAAGCGCAGTGCTCGTATCCATCCCTAGGTTTGAAAAAAGCTTCTGTGCTTGGCGCTTTGTTTTGCTATTCGTTCTAAAAGTAATTGCGGTATCGTACATATTTACATTGTATTACTTCGTTTGTGCTTTGTCAATACTTTATTATGTGATATAATACAGGCAAGCAGGAGAAAATATGAAATATATAATTTTTTACTCATGGCAGTCAAGTCATCAGGATACCCGCAATTATCTAGACAAATTCATACGGGAGACAATTCAGGAACTAAACGCGAAGTATCAATCGTCACCAGTGGAGATTGTCTTAGACCAGGATACAGCTGATTCCGCTGGCTCCCCGCATATTACTCGTATCTTACATAATAAAATCCAAAAATGCAACTTGCTTTTAGCCGACATTTCTCTAGTAGGGCAAAGCCTTAGTGGCAATCGCTCTTTTCCAAATCCAAATGTAATGTATGAAGTTGGATTTGCTACTGCGACACATTCCGAGAATAGCGTGTTGCTCGTCTTTAATCAAGATTTGGGAAAAATGGAAGAACTACCGTTTGACATAGCACAAAGGAAAGTAAATGGTTTCTCTATTGCTAATGACTCGTCTGGGACAAACTTCTGTAAAACTTTAGCGAAGCAGATAGAATTATGTATTGAGCAGTTTATCAAAACGACAGAGAATGAGGCTAAGAATACTCCATCTTACCATATAGGTAATGACTTGGACGATATAGAAGAGAAAATTATGAGAATGATGTCAAAAATCAATGATAATTTCGAGCTAGATGCGCTGACTAGTTTAGATGGCACTACGCTAATAGCAAATGGCAAGGCGCAGAAAGATGCAGATACGCTCTGCAAGCATTACTCTATAAATGAAATTCTAGCTAATATAGATGACTTGATTAGAAAAGATTATTTAAGAGAGACACGGTATGCCAACGGTGCAGATAGACGCTATACCCCAACAAAAAAGGGATATGACCTTTTCCGTGCTTGGAGGAGTAATTAGGCCATATGTCTTGAGTTATAAAAAACCGCCCCCTTTTCAAGGGCGGGTTTTGGTGTGAGGTTTGGTGTGAGGATGTGGGGCGAAAGCCCGTTGGCTCTGTGACGACGAGAGCCAGGGCAAAACTATTTCTCGGCCTTGCGGGCTTTGGCGCGAGAGATAAGCCAGAAGATAACTGCTAAGATGAATACCAAAACTAAGATTAATACCCACATTGGACAAACAATAACTATCTTCTCTACCTTCGATACTTGATCGAAGATTTTAACTTCAGATTGAACTTTAAAGATGCCGATTGATGGTGCGCCTTGCTCTGCAGACCAGTTCACCGCATTATATTTTGTACCACCAGGTAAGACGATGAAGGTCGAGGGACTCTCTTCATTGTTGTAGATACTTTCGCTAGAGAACAGAGAGAAGACTTTCATGATTTGAGTAGCGTATGTATGGATATTACCATTATTAGCTACAGTGGTTGACGCTGTAAACGGAGGGTTGAAGAGAAAACCATTAATGTCATTCGTCTTAATTGTACCCTCAGTCCGGGTTACACCGTCTACCGTAGCATAAATGACTGGGCCGCCACTAAGCGCTTGCCCTACCGAGGAACCTTCCGAAAGATTAGCCTCATTGTTTGTTGTAGTAACAAACGGGACAGCATACTGGCCGCCTCCAGGGGCATCCTTAGGAACTGTAATCGTAAAAGTAACAGTTGCTTTACCTCCTACTGGAATAGTGCCTTCCTCACCGCCAGTAAATTTTATCCATTCAACAATTTCAGTATATTCGTTTTTTGTGGTGTATGAAGCCTCTGTCTTGCCATTTTCCAGATTGAGCTGCTGGTATGGAGATATAGAAGCACGATACGAAACGTCTTCCTCGCCCTTGTTCTCAACCATAAATTTTTCTGTATATACCTGCCCTGGCTTTAGATCTATTACAAACTCTGCCGGACTAATACCTATCCCAAATTTTTCAGCTGCTGCTGGCTTGACAATGCCTAGAGCCGCAAGTACAGTAATAAAGGCGCCCATTACAAAAACTTTATTTCTGGTTTTCATACATTCTCTCCTATTTATTAATTTATTATACACGAGCACATTTAAAAAAGATATGGTAAAATTTACTATTTTTACAAAAAACCGCCCCATGATTGGGGCGGCGAAACAAGAGTTTCTTATAATTAGCTACCAGAAACTGCAGTAGCAGTGTAGGTAATAGTACCTGTATAGGTACCAGAAGCTTGGTTGGCTTTTGCCTTAAGACCGTAGGTTACGGTATAGTCGTTAGAAACCTGACCGCTTTTGGCAGCCTTCTTGTCGATTACTCTACCGGTTGCGCCATTGAAGCCTAGATACTGGCCAGCGGTCAAATCTTTGAATGCGCTAGTGTTATCAAAAGATGCCCCTTGTTTCATAGCAACGTGAGCACCCCAACCATCTGCAGCGCCTTCGCCAGAAATGGTAGAAGCTGTAGCAAATTCTGCGATCTTATCAGTGGTGCCTGTGGCAGCAAGGTCACCAGTGGACTTGCCTGTTAGCTCATAGCCATTTGGCCAGTTAGTAGTAACGGTGATAACAGAAGTTGCATTTTCTGCCGTAGAAGCAGCACCTGCAGAAAGAGCATTACCAAAGTTGATAGAGTTTCCACCTTCGGCAATTGTCAGGCTAAGATCAGAAGCAATCGTAGCACTCAAATTTACAGTGCTTGATGCAGGCTGAGGCTCACCTTCAGCAAAAGAAGCTACAGGGATAGCGGCGACGCCAAGAGCGGCAGCTACGCCAAGACCTGCGATGATTTTTGTAGATTTCATAATATTTCCTTTTTATTATTATTTTGTTATTATTATGACCTTTGGTTTATGACCTTTGGTACTTATTATTATAGGCTTAAGCTTACTTAATTGCAAGACCTTTTTATAAAAAAACGCCCGATTTTCGGGCGAGTTTTCCACAGCCTTTTTTATTGGAAGAAGGCAAGATAAACAAACACACCTACGCCAGCGCCAAGCAAGATAGTGATGGCAACGGTGATAAACATACCCAGCTTCGAGCCGGTTTTCTCAGTCTTAGTAGCAACTGGCTCTTCGGCGTTATCCGGGACAGAATCAGCCTGGCGTTTAAACTTCTCCTCCTCGTATTCTTCGTGTGGGGTAGGCTCTAGGGCCTCGGCCGAAGGCAGCTGCTCTCTAGCTGGAGCGCGGTTTGAGAGAGGGCGCTTCTCGATATGATAATTCTTTAAAAACGGGGAGCGGCGAACGACCGTCTCGGTGCGTGTCTCGTTGACTTGAGACAAGACTGTCTCTACGTAATCCTCTGGATCTTCTTCGGCAATGAAATCTTCTTGGGCATCTTCTAACTCTGCCCCATCGGCGAAATCATCTAGCGCCGCCTCTAGATCCTCTTCTGTTTCGGCTGTGCCAAGTTGGTCAAAATCTTTGAGTAGCTGGTCATCATCTGCATCCACATTGGCGACAATTTCCTCCTGAGGCTCATCATATAGATCAGCGTCTTGGGCAGTAATGGTGGTTTTCTTAATTTCTACAAGCGGGACATTAGATGTGGGCATAGCAACTTTTTTAGGGGCGACTGTCATCCCATCTACGTATTCACGGGTGTTTTTAGAATTTTTAGTAGTACTAATGACGTCTGCTACCCTTAGAGAACTAATAGGGCGAGCGGCAGGCGATACTGGGGCCGGCTTGGCGGCCGGAGCAGCAGCCGATACTGGGGCCGGCTTGGCGGCCGGAGCAGCAGCCTGACGGCGCGGAGCAAAGTCAATATAACGGCCACGCGGGCGAGGAGACTTACTAACACTAGCAGCCTGCGGCGCCTTTGGTACGGCGGCAGCGGTTGGCTCTACATCTGGGACGTCTATTTTGCTCATGTTATCTCACTACTCTTTTTGCTAAATCAATTATATCAATAAAATGGTCTGCAATCAAGGATGAGCCGCCGATAAGCAAACCATTAACACCCGGGATGGTCAGGTAAGCGCCGGCATTGGATGGGTTGACCGAGCCACCATAAAGTAGCGGGATGCCCTCTGCTGCTTTGCCATAAAGCGCTTTTAGCTGCTCTCTTATGATATTTACGCTAGCCGCGATATCATCTGGGGCGGCAAGCCTGGCGCCTTTAGTGCTAGAAATCGCCCAAACTGGCTCGTAGGCGATAATCACCTTCTTTAAATCCTCCAAACTAACTTCTGACAAGCCGCCAATGAGCTGATCGCGGAGGACATCCTTTGTCTCGCCAAAAATCTTCTCGGACTCCGTCTCGCCAATGCAGAGGATTGGCGTAATGTTATTGCGAATCGCGGCGGCAACCTTTTTGTTAATGTCTTTATCGGTCTCTTTAAAAATATAGCGGCGCTCTGAGTGGCCCACGATGGCATAATCAGCAATACCCTTCAAGGCAGAGATGCTAGTTTCGCCGGTGTAGGCACCAAAATCCTGATAGTAGAAATTCTGCGCCGCAAGCTTTAGACGCTTGCGATCAATCTGGAGAGAAAGCGGCTGGAGAGCGATAGTGGTAGGCGCGATAATCACCTCTACGCCACGCGCAATCTTAAGACGCTTTAAAAGTTTATGAAGATAGATTGAAGACTCACCCACGTTTAGGTTCATCTTCCAGTTGCCCACGATATAAGTTTTTGCCATAAGGTTATTATAACACACCTAGAATGCCACGTAAAGCATATGCCGTGTCTTCATGGCTTCTAACAGTGATGGTATCTATGCCCATTTTAACGACTGGATAATCATTGCCACCCGGCTGAGTCATATCACCAAAGTAGAGAACGTCTTTTTTCTCAATTCCTAAAACTTCTAGCATTTTAGTCATGCCAAACTCTTTGTTCATGCCCTTTTTGAAGGCATTTATAGAAGTGGTACCGCCGATTTCATATTGAAACTCTGGGGCCTTCTCTGCAGCTTTAGCCACGATGGCTTGGCGCTTTTTAGTATCAGCATCCCAACCATATTTCTGGGCTGTGCCAGCATGCTGACCAAGCGCAGAAAAGGCAACCATAGAATGGCGGTTTTCAATAATCTCATCGCCTTCTTCTAGTTTGTCTTCTTCCCAATAGCCGGTTTCTTTGGCGGATTCTTCTAATACCGTTGTAATTTTCTCAACTTCTTCATCAGTGAGCGGAAAGTCATATTCTAGATGCCAGTTATTCTTGTCATACGGGGCTTTATCGGTAGCAGCGCTGGCCTGGATAGGCTTATCAGAATAGCCATTTGGATAATATCGGTAGTATTGCGTGCCTTGAGCGACGAAAAGATGTAGGTTGGCCAGCTGCGCTGCGTTCACCCCGCGCTCTATTAAGCGGTTAACAATTTGAATTAAAAATTGATCAAACTTCTGGCCAGAAATAGGGCAAATCATAAAATCGTCTAGACATTTTATTAGAAGGTCTGCAATTTCATCTGGAATCGGCGTCTTTGCGACGTTTAAAGTTTGATCAATATCAAAGGCTAAAACTTTTTTCATTGTATTCTCCACTTACTTGTCCTTATTATACCAAGTTGTGGAAAAAGTTGCTACTACTTTATAATGATAAATTTGTTTTTGCCCTTTTTCAAGATGCCAGCCGTGGTTATCTCCGCCGCCTCATCGGCGATTTTCTGACCGTTCATAGAGATAGCACCGGCTTTGATAAGTTTTCTCGCATCCGACTTGGAGGTGGCAAGGCCGGACTCAGCCAAGACATCCAAGGCTGGGCCCTTGCTATGCTCTGGGAAGACACCGGCAAAATTCTCGGCGTCTTCTGGCGTTGGAGTGTAAGACTTATCAAAAAGCTTTTCAGAGGCGTTGATAGCATGCGCTGCTGTCTCGCGGCCGTGAACAATCTCGGTAACAGATTTAGCCAGAGCTTTTTGGGCAAGACGCTTCTCTGGGGATTTCTCGTGTTCGCTCAAGATTTGTTTAATCTCATCTTCAGAATAAACTGTATAAAACTTCATTAGGTATTCTACAGAGGTATCTGGTTGGTTGAGCCAGAACTGATAAAAATCAAAGACCGTGGTAGAATTTGAGCCTTCTGCAGCTAGCCAAACGGCATTGCCCTCGCTCTTACCAAACTTGCGGCCGGAGACCGGATCAATCACGAGCGGGGTAGACCAAGCATCAGCATCGGCGTTCTCTAACCGCTTGATAAGGTGAATACCCGTAGAACAGTTGCCGAACTGATCAGCGCCGCAGAGCTGGAGAGCTACACCATGCTCGCGGTAGAGATGTAAGAAGTCATATCCTTGGATTAAAGTATACGAAAACTCTGCATAAGATATACCAGAGCCACCATCGCCAATGCGGTTTTGGATGAACTTGCGGTCTAAGAGCTGTGTCATAGAGAAGGCCTTGCCAATCTCGCGCAAGAAGTCTAGATATTTAATATCTTTAAACCAGTCAAGGTTGTCTACCAGAGTAATGCCTGTGCAGTTTAAAGACGAAGGCAAAGAATTCTCGCTTGGCTTTTGTGCTCTCGGCGGATTTTCCGTCAGATGCTCAGCCTGGGCTGCGCCGCGGACTTTCGCGTACTCGCCCAGGTGAGCGTCTTCGGAAAATCCGGCTCGCACAATGCCTGCGCGAGAACTCTTTGCCTCGTCTTCGCCCGAGCATAGCTCTAGGTAGTTTGCCATTACCCGTTCTATTTGGGCCTTGATGGCGAGTTTGTTTCTTTCTACTTCTTCAAGAGGTTTTAATTCCCTCTCGCCGTTTTCTTTGGGATCGCCAATCTGGCCGGTGGCGCCACCAACGAGAAGGTATGGTTTGTAACCATGCTTAACAAAGCAGGCGCACATAAGGAGGGCGGCAAGATTGCCAATAGTCAAACTATCTGCGCTAGGATCGGCTCCCCAATAAAACTGTTTGTTCTCCCGGGTGTCTAATGCAGTAACATCCTTAATGGTTGTTTCAGCCTGAAAACCTCTAAATACTAATTCTTCTGAAAGTTTCATACTTCTCCTATTCTAATATCGCCTTAATCCTTCTGATGCCGGCCGAGCTAGATTCATCCTTTTGAATCTTAAAATGCCCTAATACCCCGGTGTGCTCTACGTGCGGGCCGCCGCAAACCTCGCGGGAGGCTGGGGCATCTGGCTCACCTACAGTGTAAACCTTAACTTTGTCTGGGTAACGCTCCCAGAAGGAGCCGTGTGCCTTGAGCTCGTTTTTGGCATAATCCTTATCGTATTCGGCGAAGGTTACCGGCAAATCAGCTTTAATCCATTCGTTGACTTGGTCTTCTACGATTTTCTTTTCTTCGTCAGTTAGCTTGTGGTCCGTGTTGTAATCTAAGCGCATCCGCTCGGAGGTAATGTTGCTGCCCTGCTGAGAAATGTCTTTACTAATGTGCTTTTGTAGAGCAGCCAGAAGCAGATGGGTAGCAGTATGATACTTGGTAGACATTTCGCCATGATCTTCTAGGCCACCTTTAAACATACCCTTTGATGCAGTCTTGCTGCGCTCGCGCTGCTCTTTCAGGGCCGCCTCAAATTCCTCTTGGTAATTATCAGAGAGTTTGATGTTTTGGTGGTAAGCCTCCTCCACGGATAGTTCTAGTGGGAAGCCATAGGTATCTTGGAGCTTGAATAAATCTTGACCAGTCAAGATACCATCGGCGTCTTGCGTAGTCATCTTATGTAGCTCCTTCAAACCCCTACCTAAGGTAGAGCGGAAGGCTTTTTCTTCCTTCTCTAAAACCGCAAGAGCATCCTTACGGTTGGTAAGGATAGTGTCTGGCAAGGTTTCGTATTCTTTAGCGATGATTGGGATGACGCTAGTTAAGAAGTTTTGGGCGATGCCAAGGTCTAGGGCGCGTAAAATCGCACGGCGGATTAGCCGGCGGAGAGCGTAGCCTTGAGCCTTGTTGGACGGGGTGAGGCCTTGCGCCGAGAGGAGATAAGCGCCGCGGAGATGATCGGCGATAATACGCATTTCATCAGTATTGTTATCATAGCTTTTACCGCTGATTTCCTCTAATTTATCTATAATCGGCTTTAAGAGAGAAATCTTGAAGACATCATAGCTACCAATGCTCGCGGCAGTGATACGCTCTAGGCCACCGCCAAAATCGACATTTTTCTTTTCTAACTCAGAGAATGTACCGTCCTGGTTTCTCTTGTATTGCATAAAGACTTGGTTGCCAATTTCCATAAAACGGGCGCCGTCTGAAGCGGGGTGGGCCTTGCCGTATTTAGCCTCGTCTTGTTTATCCTCGCCAAAATCATAAAAGACTTCTGAATCTGGGCCGCAAGGATCGCCCAGCGGGGTAGTCTCAATGCCACCACCTCTAGACCACCAGTTTTCTTTGTCATTATAGAAGAAGATGCGCTCGCCTGGTTTAATGCCGCGCTTATCGCCGTTTTCCGCCGTATCAATCTCGGCAATCTTGGCATCAATGCCGGCCTTTTTAAAGACACGCTGCCAGATTGTGGCCGCTTCTGTATCTTTTGGAATACCGTATTTCTCATTCCCAATAAAGCAAGTGACATATATTTTGGAGGGATCGAGGCCAACGACCTTTGTCAAAAACTCAAAGAAATTCTCAATCTGCTCCTCTTTAAAATAGTCGCCAAGCGACCAGTTGCCAAGCATCTCAAAAACCGTGGTGTGGCGAGGATCGCCAACATCCTCTATATCTTGGAGACGGAGAGCCGGCTGAGAATCGGCTAGGCGGGTACCCTCTTTGTGCGGCTCGCCCAAAAGATATGGCAATAGTGGCTGCATACCAGAACCAGTGAACAAGGTAGTTGGATCGTTCTCTAGAACTAGCGGCGCTGGCGGAATGACCTTGTGGCCTTTTTTAACTTGAAACTCTAAAAATTTAGTACGGATATCACTTGCATTCATAGAAAAATTATAGCATAGAACAAGAGAAAGGACTAGATGATAATGCCTCCGCCGAGGCAAACACCATCTCGATAGAAAACTGCGGACTGGCCAGAAGCAGGGCGCTTGACTGGCTTTTCAAAGATGAGCTTATTCCCATCTAATTGCGCCGGGATGAGCTCAGCGCGATGGCGCAAGCGGACAAACACTTGGTCATACGCAGCGCCCTGCGGCCGTAAAATGATATCCTCTAACTCTAGCTCTGTAGCCCAGAGATCTTTAGCGTTAAGGTTGCGCGAGACATAGACGATGTTTTCTTTAATATCCTTTCTTACCACGTAATACGGCAAGCCACCACCAAGGTTGAGCCCGTGGCGCTGACCGACGCAGTAAAAGATTGCGCCCTCGTGCGTGCCGAGTTTTTCCCCAGTTTCTACGTCTATAATCGGGCCAGCTTGCTCTTTAAAATACTCTTTAAGAAAATCTTCCATCCCTACTTCGCCAACGAAACAAACGCCCATAGACTCTTTTTTATAAGCATTATCTAAACCTTTTTCAGCGGCCATCTTCTTAACATCTGGTTTTAGCATCCCGCCCACTGGGAAAATCGTGTGGGAAATAGCCTCTTCTGAAATACGGTAAAGGAAATAAGTCTGATCTTTGTTGTCATCTTTAGCCATCAGAAGGGCCGGAGCGGGTTGCGCCTGAGTACCGCCGGCCAGGATGGAACCTTGATTTGCTAGTTCTTTGACTTCATCATTCCAAACTCTGGCATAATGGCCGGTGGCGATTAAATCTGCGCCGTCTTCTCTGGCAGTTTCATAAAAGAGTTTAAACTTAATTTCTTGGTTACACATAATGTCTGGATTAGGGGTGCGGCCTTTCCCAAACTCTGCCAACATATAATCTACAACTTTTTGCTTATACTCATTCTCAAAATCAAAAACTTTAAAATCTATACCTAACCGCACCGCTACACGCTTGGCGTCAGCCAAATCTTCTGCCCAAGGGCAGCGCATACCAGGTAAATCCCGAGACCAGTTTTTCATGTAAACGCCAACAACATGGTAGCCCTGCTCTTTTAAAAGCACAGCAGAGAGCGACGAATCAACGCCGCCAGACATACCAACATAGACTGTTTTCATATTATAATTATACAACAAAAAAAGGGGCTGGCAAATTGCCAGCCCTTGGGTAAAGCTTTTAACGGTTATAGACTACTAACTCATCATAATCTTCCGTTATTTGCCATCCATAACACCGGATGGTTTCATCGAACAGCTCCTCTTGTGTCTTTAGAATGGTGATGGGCGGGCAGTATTCCTTGTATGCCCTGCTTTCTTTATCAAATCTGTTCATCACACTAGCCAAGAGTATCCTTGCTCCGTCTTCGATGCTTCCCTCGTCTGCCATTCGTTGATCTAAATAGACTGAATCAATGAATTCAGGTCTGCTAGAGCTGACACCACTGTCGTAGAGGGCAAACCCCACAGGTACTCCATTTTCATAGAGCACCATAATGTCGGCATCAAACATATCTGGCCCCGGGTTTTTCAAGAAGTTGCCTTCGTTGAATACGCCAGAATGCAGAATGTACGGTACGACTTCTGCGTATACCACATAGGTTACGCGCCGCAGCCACTTTTTCTCTGACCTGATTAGGTCGAAGTTAATCCCCCTTTCTGACTTGTATGCTACCTCTGCCTCAGTAGACATCTGTGTCATCAATCTTACAGCTTCTCTAACCATCTCCTCAAAGATGTCAAAGTGGCGAGCCATAAGCTCATCGCACATGCTCCGGACTGTATAGTTGACGGGTAACTTTGCATTTTTTTTCATTATTACATACCTCCTAAAAAATAATGTACGAGTTACTGTGCTATATTATAGCACATTTACTAATATCTGGCAAGTTCTTTAGAGATAGCAGCAACAATTCTCTGCCCAGCTACTGCCATATCCTCTGCTGTATTCTGGAGGCCAAGCGAAATGCGGAGAGAGCCAGCGATTTCTGCATCATTTAGGCCGATAGCTTTTAGGACATGGGATTTAACGCCTTTACTGGCGGCACAGGCCGCGCCCGTAGAGAGATAAATCTCTTCTTCTTCTAAAAGATAGATGATCCGCTCGGCATCAATCCCCGGGAAAGAAACTGGACAAAAATTAGCAAGCTGATGCTTTTTGTTGCCTAGAAAGGCTGGGGCGACCGGCGATTTTTCTAACTCTGCTTTTAAGATTTTAGCCATAGACTCATAGCGTTTTCTGGCGCCATTCTGGTGAGCCTTAGCCTCGATGGCGGCAGCGGCAAAACCGATAAGGCCAGGCACATTCTCCGTGCCAGAGCGAAGGCCTTTTTCTTGGCCGCCGCCTGCTGAAATTGGCTGTAATCTTACTTGGTGCCCTTGGTAAAGAGCGCCTACCCCCTTTGGACCATAAACCTTAGCGGAGTTTAGCGTCATTAGGTCCACGCCTAATCTAGCAACAGAAATTGGGATGAGGCTGAGAGCCTGAGAGGCATCACTGTGGAAGATTAGCGGTATTGGGTTGCCGGTGATTAACCTTGTCTCGCGTTCTTTTCTGATGATTTCAGCAATCTCTGCCAGAGGCTGGATGGTACCAATTTCATTGTTAGCCAAAGCAACAGACACAAATGCCGTATTCCCTGTCAACTTACGTTTGAGATCTACTAAATCTATCAGTCCAGTATGGTCTACCTTAATAAGCCCGGCTTGATATTTTTTGCCAAGCTCTAGGACGGAGGCGTGTTCGGTTTCTAAAACTAGCGCTTGGGAGTTTTTATGTTCGGTTTTTATAACATCTAGGGCAGAAAACGCAAGGTTGTTAGCTTCGGTGGCACCGGCCGTGATAACGAGGTCATCGCCTTTAGCGCCAATGATATGAGCAAGCTCGGCCTTGGCGGCTTCATAATCCTCTCTTACGTGCTTAGCGGCAAGATAGGGGGCAGAAGGATTAAAAAAATCTTCATTAAAATATGGCCACATGGCCTTGATAGCCTTTTCAGAAACTGGCGTAGCCGAGGCGTAGTCTAAATAAATCATATATCAAACAGCCTTTCTGCGTTATCTGTTGTAATCTTTGCTACATCTTCAAAAGTAGTTTGATAGTGAATAGCTAGGAAATTAGCAACGTTTTTAACAAAGGCCGGCTCGTCTACCTCGCCGCGATGAGGAACAGGAGCAAGAAATGGCGAATCCGTCTCTAATAAAGCGCGTTCTAACGGCGGAATAGGAATGTCGGCGAAGGTGGACAAGCCATTAACACCAATATAAAAGCCCTCATTTAAACACTTTTCTAGATTATCTGAGCTATCAGAAAAGGAGTGGACAACAGCGCGCTTTAACCCCGGAAAATTACGCAATACCGCGAAGAAATCGTCAAAAGCCTCACGAATATGAAAGATACAAGGGAGATTATGATCTGTCGCGAGCTGAAGCATCTGCTCAAGGAGCTTAAACTGAGCCTCTTTGTTTGTTGTGCCGTTGCGGTAGTCTAGACCTATCTCGCCGATGGCAACTGGCAATTCTTCTGGCAAAAAACCCTCCATTTGCCAATTACTGCCAGCCTCGTCTGGGTGGATACCGTAAGACCAAAAGACATTTTCGTGCCGCGCTGCAAACTCACAGGCTTTTATGGAGTCTTCATGGCTAGTGCCAATACAGATAAGCTTTTCTATGCCATTTTCGTGGGCACGCGCCAGAAGTTTCTCTGGAGTGTAATCATTTGGATTTGGCTTATATTTACCCTGAACACGTGAAACAACATACTCATAAGTATCTTGGTCGTGAATATGGCAATGAGAATCAACTAACATAATCTAATTATACACGATTTTCACGTTTGCGCTTAATTGGATCTAACTGGCGCTTGCGGAGCCGGAGAGACTGCGGGGTGACCTCTAGGAGCTCATCATCTAGCAAGAAATCTAGACACTGTTCTAGTGACAATTTAGTATATGGAGTAAGCTGGATAGCTCCGTCGGAGGCGTGGGTACGCATATTGGTAAGCTGCTTTTCCCGGCAAACGTTGATATCAATATCTTCTTTTTTATTGGAAAGACCAACAATCATGCCTTGATAAACTGGAACCTGCGGCGGGATGTAAAGGACACCGCGGGCTTGAGCAGCATCAAGTGCATAAGCGGTAGATACGCCGCTCTCAAAGGAGATTAGCGCGCCGTTTCGCTCTGGCTTATATTTACTATCGGCCGGCTTATAGCCCATCGGGATGCTAGACATAATAACCGTGCCTTTAGTGGCAGTAAGAAGGTTGTTGCGCAAGCCGATTAAGGCTGCCGTAGTAATCTCGTAATTAAAGCGGGTGGAGCCGGTGCTAGTAAGCTCTTGGCTCTTTAGCTCTGCCTTTCTGATGCCCATTTCTTGGGAGACTGCACCAACAAATTCTGAATCTACCTCTATAGTTAAACTCTCTACTGGCTCATATTTCTGGCCGTTTTCTTCTTTGTAGACTACTTCTGGGCGACCAGCTTCAAGCTCGTAGCCCTCGCGGCGCATGGTCTCAATCAAGACAGATAAGTGGAGCTCGCCACGGCCAGAAACTTTATAGCCCAGGCCATCTGGCTGGATTTTAAGAGCAATATTAGTCTCTAGCTCACGCTCTAAGCGCTCGGCAATTTGGCGAGAAGTGGTGAACTCCCCCTCTTTGCCCTTTAATGGTGATGTGTTTGGGCCAATATATATACTAAGCGTTGGTGGCTCTAGCTCTATGGTTGGGAGGGCCTCTGGGTTGTCGCCGGTAGCGATTGTATCGCCGATGTTGGCCGCTGAGATGCCAGTAAGAGCAACGATGTCTCCGGCAATAGCCTCGTCAGTCTCCTCTTTGCCGAGGCCACGATAGGTGAAGATTTTGTCTATCTTATCTGAGCGCTTCACAGACTGGCGAGAGTCATCAGTCTGTTCTAGATTGCCACCATCTGAAGTTTCGCCATGGATAACCGTAACCGCTTCGCCCTTTTTGAGCTTACCGCGGAAGATTTTACCGATGGCATATTTGCCTAGATAATTGTCGGCGGCAAGAGCGGCGACGAGGAGCTGAGCGCCCTTCTCGGCGTCATCATCGACCTTTGGAGCCGGGATGTCGTTAATGATAGATTCAAAAATGACATGGAGATCATCATCTAACTCGGTGGTTTTGCCGGCCTTACCCTCACGAGCAATAGCATAGTAAATCGGGTAATTTAGCTGAGATTCATCTGTAGCTAGCTCTAAGAATAAGCTTTCAATCTCGTCTTTAACTTCTTCAATCCTAGCGGCTGGCTTATCAATCTTATTGATAATTACAACTGGTTTTAGTTTTAAGTCTAAAGCCTTTTGGAGCACAAATTTTGTTTGGGGCATTGGGCCCTCTTGGGCATCAACAATAAGAAGCACGCCATCTGCCATATTAAGCGTACGCTCTACTTCGCCCGAGAAGTCGGCGTGGCCGGGAGTATCAATAATGTTGATTTTATAGCCGTCGTAGTATACAGCCGTCTGCTTGGCTGTAATAGTAATTCCGCGCTCATGCTCTTGGTCGCCGGAGTCCATAATAAGAGTTTGAGACATCTCGGCTTGGTTATCACGGAAGGTATGAGACTGTTTTAGCAGCCCATCAACAAGAGTTGTTTTGCCGTGATCAACGTGAGCGATGATTGCAACGTTTCTAATGTTTTCTTTATGCATGAATATTATTATATCATATTTTGTCTTAGCTGCAAGGGAGCAGAAGGGCAGTAACCGTGGTCTGGCTTGGAAGCCAGACCACTGTCGGGCGTTCGCGAAAAGTAGGCTTTGCCTACTTTTCTAAAAATTCAGCAACCAAAAAAAATACGAGAGCAAGCTCTCGATTTTTACTCTGACAACAGCCGTGGTCTGCCCGCTTCGCGGCCAGACCTCTGTAGGCCTTCGGCCTTCCGCGTCCCAAGGGGCGGTCATTTAGGCTCGCAGTAAGCAGTTTCGCTGCTTCTTGAAATTACGCAGGAATAAAAATACGAGAGCAAGCTCTCGATTTTTACTTCTGCGTAATTTCGAAGAAACCTACGGTTTCTTCCTGCTCGCAAATTCCGTGGTGAGCTGGGAGGGGCTCGAACCCTCGACACCGGGCTTAAAAGGCCCGTGCTCTAACCAACTGAGCTACCAGCCCACATTTATATTGTGGTTATGGTGGGCGATAAGGGATTTGAACCCCTGTTTGCCCCTTGGGACGCTCCAGGGGTTCAATCCTAGAAGTCTCAAGTTTTGGTGGGCGATAAGGGATTTGAACCCCTGACCTTCTCTACGTCAAAGAGACGCTCTAGCCATCTGAGCTAACCGCCCGTGCATTTATAATTTTAGTATACTACACTAAAAAAATCAAGCCCCGCAGGGCTTGATTTAACTATTTTTCTTCTTCGACGATTTCGCCCTCAATGAGCTTGTTGAACTTTTTATTGATGTCTTTGAGATTATTCTTAAGTGTAACAAGGTCAACTAGAGAAGCTAAAGCGTAAATAAGGATCATAATCCCTACGAAAGTCATCAACGCAATTTGCCCACCCCAAGGGTTGATGAGTAGGAGAATACCACAGACAATCTCTAGGAGCGATGCCACGATGGAGAACGTTTTTGCGCGAGAGTTTTGGAGGGCAACCGTATAGCTAATGGTGGAAACCGACGAAATGATAAACCATGCACCAAGTACGATTGGCAAAATATTCATAACATTTTCATTAGCGGCAAAGACGATGCCTCCTATGATTAGCACTACGCCTAAAATAGTCGCAGCGAACATCGGCCTAGAGCGGCTAATATTAGCAGCCAGCATATAGATACCCGCTGCAAAACAGAATATTGCCACTATCCAACGGATAACGTCTAGAGAACCTTCTGGGAAGAAGATAAAGACAAGCCCAAGAATAATAAACGCTACTGTCATAATCATTGCCGAGTTGATAAATCGTTTAATAGTATTTTTCATAAAAAACTCCTTTTCTTTATTATAGCATAATTATTATTATAAAACCAAAAATGGGCATCCTCGCAGTCTATATGATGCCCATTAGTGTGCAGAGGCTAAGCTTGTGATGGATATTTAGTCACAAGCTTAGCACTTGTTTTTTTAGCGACGGTTCTCTTGCTTCTTTAAGAGGACAATGCCGCCAGCGGTCACAGCAGTGAATACAATGAGACCGGTTAGTAGGAAATCTTTCTGGGAAAGATTGAGGTTGGCGAAGAAGTCACCAGTGTTAGGTACTTTAGGAGCGCCGTAGGTGATAGATGTGGCGTTCTTTTTGGCTTCTTCCTCCGTAATTAGAGGTACGAGATTGCCATTCTCGTCGCGGATGTAAGGGATAACAGCAATTTGGTAATCGCCATCGCCTAGGCAGTATAAGTTGAACGGTAGGGCGATGTGGTTAGTAGTGATGCTGGTTACTGGAGTTTCAAAGCGGAAAAGCTCTTTACCATTTTTATCATAAACGATAATTTCTACTTTTTCTACACCTTCTTCGACATTAATGTCAATTACTGGGTTTGGATTATTTGTACAATCGCTACCAGTATCGCCTTCGATTTCGATAATAACCGTTGGGCGAGCGCCATTGGTGAGTGACACGCCGAGGATATATTGACCGTTTGGAAGGGTAGCAAGGAATGAGCTTAGAAGGTCTAGGTTTAAGCTACCGTTGGAATCTTCGAAGTAGATGGTATTAAGACGATTTGCATCGGTGAATAAGTTGGCCCGGTTCGCAAGCGTCGTAAAGTAGACCTCATTCCTATCGAAGTACTTGTAGGTGTCGTAGGTAGGAATACGAAGGCGGACTGATTCACCAGCGTCAGAGTTGCGGTTCCAGACATGTGTATCAAGAGAGTTATTGCTATCTATAAATTGGTATGGCAAAGCGTCAGACTCATAACGAACAACGATTGGGCGAACATAAGCTGGGTTCTGGTTTGGAGCAAGTTCTCCTGTTTCTGGATCCTTACCGTAAGTAATAATAGTTACATCGTAATCACCACTTGGTAAGTCTAATTCATCAAATGGGATTTCTATTTTGGTTTGGCCTGGCTTGACATCTACGATAATCTCAATTTTGTTGCCATCTTTGTCCGTAATGATAACTTTGGCTTTTTCTACAGAACCATCATTTGTGATTGGGACAACAGTATTGCCATTGTCTTTATCCGTAGTTGGCTGGTTCTCCTCAGTTTTACCTTTATATTCGACTTCCTGAGTAGTAGTTTTGGAAGGATCTAGCACTTCCTCGCCAGTTACAGGATCTTTCTCATATGGAGTAACCTCTACGGTATAGTCTCCCTCTGGGATATTGTACTGGTCGAATGGGATTTTTACATTACCGTCATCACCAACTGGGAAATCGCCTTCTAAAATAGTTTCACCAGTCTGTGGATCTTTAACTACCACATGAACGATATCACCTTTTTCGGTGTCTTCTGGGGCTGGCGTCTCTGGGTTATTGTCATCACCAGCGGATGGATCAAGTGGCGTTGGCGGCGTATCATCTGGAGGCAAATCAGGTGCCGCCTTTTTCTCATAGGACACGCGGGTAACTAGAGGCGTTGTGCCCTCGTCTTGGTCAGCCACGAGCTGCCCTAAGCCATTATAACTATGTGTAACGAACTTAACGGTATAATTACCACTGCCTAAATCTTTATGATCGGAAAACGGAAGCACTATGTAGAACGGAGACGTACCATTTGTGTCCTCCGTTACGCGGAATACTTCTGTTCCACTTTCATTCAAGACAATCGCCGTTACCTTAATAACAGATTCTTTGACGTTCAAATCCACAATTGGGTTATTATTCTCATCAGTTGGGATTGAGCCATCATCGATTGTTGCTGGCACATAAGAAAAGCTTATGGTGTCCTCGACTGAGGAATCTGACCTTGTAACTACCACTCTTAGAGTATAACTACCATAGCCGGCCGTGGCTGGATTAAACTCTTTAAGGTTATAATAGAAATCATGCTCACCAGTACTGCCCTTTCCGTCGGTAGCATTGTCTTCTAACTCTGGCGAAGGGATAGTAATGGTTTTAGTGCCGTTAGATAGAATATACTCTACTTTGTCAGCATCGCTATAGTATGTATTAATATGTAGGTTAGCTGTTGTGAGTTTTGAGCCATCTAGTGGGCTGTTGATTTTTATTTCCGGATTTTCGCCGACGATATTAACACTAATGTCGACTTGCCCGGAGGATGTCGTGGACACGGCTCCTGCGTCCGGCATATTATAGGCAGCAGTGGTGATAGCAGCGACTAGCGCCAAACCACTGACACCCAGTAAGCGTTTATGTATTTTTTTCATATACTCTGCACTCTCTTTTTTGTTTTATGTTTTTATTTTGGTCCTGCACTAGAGCTTACGGCCGGCGAGCTCTAGGAGCGAGTTAGACTGCGAGTCTAGCTTTACGCTCTTTGCGTTTCCTTACGACCATTATAATGCCTATGATTAATCCTGTCAATACTAAAATTGTCAAAATAATCATTATGACTGGATATTTTATAACTAGCCTTTCTTCTTCGCGCGTACCTTGGTCGCCAGGCAATGTAACACGATAGGTCACTTTGAACATACCCATAAATGGTGTTTCAGACCATTCTAGGTTAACGCGTCGCTCAGTATCTGGAAGAACGTTATATGAAGCATCTTTCGAATATAAATCAGCTCCTAAAATCGATTTGATTTTTATGGAATACGTTACTTCAAAATCGGTATTACCACTATTTTTCACTTTTGATGTGGCAATTATATTACCTGATGTCAGAAAGCTTGGGATGTTGTAGTCTGTAATGCTGGCATCCTCTATTGTCTCGCCGTTGGTTCTCCCGTAGATAATCAGGCCAACTCTTGATGCGGTACGAATACCCGAGATATTACTTGCGGCCTTATCATCACTGGCGTCTGTCTCGGCAAAAATCGTAGCATATTGCCCGCCGGCCGGAATATCTTCTGGAATTTGAATAACATATTTTATAAGCTGCGTCTCGCCGGATTTAATAGAGAACGTTGGGCGCTCTACAAGTTTGTCGCCCTCATAGAACTTAATCCATCTAGAAACCTGGGTACGTGCCGTTTCAGTAGAAAAGTCTACATTGTAGTTTTCGTCTGACACTGAGTACGGAGTAGTGTAAAGTTGATAGGTAAAGTCGGACGTGCCGGAGTTCTTAACCGTCATAGTATATTCTTTAGTCTTACCAGCTTCCAGAATGACCTGGTTAGAAACAGGGGAAATTTGAACAAGAATTGGCGGGGCATCCGGACTAACTTCTTGGATTTTCCCAGAGACGGCATCGTCTGCACCTTCTGGTTTTACCTTTGAATCAGCGGTCGTAGTCGTAGTATTGCTATTGTCGCCCTCTGCAAAAACCGTTGTAGCAGAAAGCCCGGCAATACCAAGCGCAAGAATGCCTGCAGTAATTTTTAGTATGGTAGCCTTCTTCATTTAAAAACTCCTATCTTTTACGATATTGATTGCCAAAATACTATAAATGACGTAGTTGGCAGCCAATTTCCTCCTTAATATGTTTCTATTATACATAAGAAAAATCTGTATTTCAAGAGTAAAAATTACAAAGTGTGGTACTTCCCTGCCTACCCCTTGGGACGTTCCAGGTGCGACAAAAAATGTCCCGAAGGGACTTTTTTGGTGCACCTGACTAGACATCGCTCGCTACGCTCGCTCTCCTCGCTGCGAAGACTCGGAAAGCGAAAAGCATACTTTTCGCTTTCTCTCGCTTTCTTGCGAGGACGAACTACGTTCTCGTCTAATCAGTCAAAAAAATAATAAGACCTTTCAGGTCTTCTTATTTTTTTGGTGCACCTGACTAGACTCGAACTAGCACAGCCTTTCGGCCACTACCACCTCAAGGTAGCGTGTATACCAATTTCACCACAGGTGCATATTTGAATTATAGCACGAGGGAATTTAAAAGTAAAGGCTAGGTTATGGGGTGCGGTTCTTGCGGACTTTTTCAGTAGACCAAAAGCTGACGTCTACGAAACGATCTACTGGCGTCACCAGACGGTCATCCTCAGAGAAAGTACGGATATTCTTCCCTACGAAGTAGGAGAGATTTACCTGATAAATACCCATGGCGGGCGCATCTTCTACCCAATGCTCTAAGAATGACTCATATTTGGCAGCCCTAAGTTTTGGATCAATTGTACTACGGGCAGCAAGCAATAAATCTGAAGCGATGCCGTTGCTATAGTTTGAGAGATTTAGGCCAGATTCGTTGGCTTGCGACGAATGGTAATAGGCAAACAGGTCTGGATCCGCACCGAGCTCTATCTCGTAAATTAAAATATCATAATTACGAGGGCGGATAACATTTAAAAGAAACTCCTGGCCCGGACTATAAAGAGAAACCTCTACGTCTATCCCTAGGTTTTCAATCTGGTATTTTAGGTTCTCTGCTAGTGCTGGGAAGTAGCCTGCGTTCGTGGTGGCAATCCTGATTTTAACATCACTACCTAGTTTGGCTTTCGTGATGGCGTCTTTAGCATAATCAGGGTTATACTCTGGCAGTTCTGGATATTTAGAAATATCTACTTGCGAGGCTAGCAAAGGATAGTTTAGCGGCGGCTCGTCGCCGAGCGGCGCACGGAGCGACTCTAAGTCAATACCAGATTGGAGGGCCTTACGGATGGTCTTATTGGAAAGTACGCCCTGCTTCGTATTGAAGAATGCATACACCCCGGCCGAGAGCGATGTTTGCCTTTCAATGAGCGAGCTATTTACCTCGTCTGCATCCGTAGGCAGGAGCTCAGCGGTAGCCGTGACAGAGCCATTATTAATCGCCTCTATAATATCATCAGTACTGAGATAAGCATGAACTACAAAAGAATCTAGGTAAGGCTCACCACCATAGTAACCAGGATTTTTGTTGAGATATACAATCTTCTCACCACTCGTCCCAACGTTCTGAGAGGCATTATACGAGAATGGACCAGAAGTAACTGGCGTAGTACTAAACAGACTCTCTAGAAGCTGGGCTGGCTCTACCTCGGACAAAACGTGAGACGGGAGAATTGGGAAATTAAGAGCAGAAGAAAAGTTAGCATATGGGGCAGGCAATGTGAATAATAGACTTTCGCCTTCTTCTGTCACTTTCACGCCGGAGAGATTCGACGAGTAGCTCGTACTAACGCTAGATGATTGTAAAACTTTTACAGTATAAAGTACATCGGCGTTCGTAATAGGCTCGCCATCAGACCATTTAAGCCCGTCGCGAAGCTTAACCGTCCACTTCTCCCCCGTGTCGTCTACGGTGATAGACGAGGCTAGCGCCGGCCCAGTGTGGCCGGAATAATCAGGGGCGGCTAGCGTAGAGAACATCAGTTTTGATAAGACCTTTTCACTACTAGTGGTAGCAAAAAGCGGGTTCATAGAGGATACTTTACCAAGCGTAGCCTCAGTATAAGTACCACCTTTAGCCCATCCTTCCGTGCTGTAAGAGTCTACATACCAAAAAGCCTGGGTAATGGATAGCATTATAATGGCAAGGACAAGCAGGCTCCACTCTAAAATTAAGAGCCTGATCCGGCGGATGTGCGAAACGCGTTCTATGATGTTCTCTTGGATATGCTCAACGGTTTGGTCGGTGGTCTTTCTAGAGAAACGCGAAAAGCGCCTACTGATTTTTTGCCCACGTTTTTTTGCCTTCATCCGTAATGCCCTTCTATGATGGAATTAGCAAAATACCTAAGATGCTCAGCACAAAAATCATCACAACGATAACTGTAGTAATGAACAGGGACTTTTCTAGACCACGGCGCTCCGTATAAAGTTCGCCGCTAGCGCCAAAGCCCGCGCCAAGCGAGGCGCCACGTTGCTGGAGCAAGATCAAAAGGATTGCCAAAATTGACGTAATAATAATAGTTGTATTCAGGATACTCACAATTTCCATAACTACATTCCATTATACAGGAAAATAAAGGTTTTACCAAGAGTTATTTTTACAAACTAACGCAAGAGACTTTTTGACTTGAGCTGACGATGATAAGTTATAGCAAAGCGGTGCGCTTCGTCATCAATGCGCGAGATTAAGTGGGCGATGTGGCTATCTGAGGCTATAGGGATAATACGATAACTATCGCCTTCTGGGATGACTAATTTTACGTCGGCGTTTCTGGTATGGTCACCAGACTTATCGCGGCCAATAACCGGAATATTCTTCTCCTTCAATAAATCTATCACCGCAGAGATTTGCCCAACGGAGCCATCTAAAATCACCAGGTCTGGGTATACCCACTCGCTATGTTTAAGCCTCCGCGTGATGACCTCGCGCATAGAGCCAGGATCATCGTTTTTCTGGGCGCGGAGTTTAAACTTGCGATATTCAGAGCGGTCTGAAACACCATTAGTAAAGACTACCATACTAGCCACAACATTAGTCCCCTGGTCGTGAGAAATATCGTAGCCCTCTATCCGGCGCGGAGGGCTATTTAACCCAAGCAACTTTTGGAGAGAAAGTAGGGCCTGATCCGAGGAAATATCTAAAAACTCTTTATCAGAAAAAACGATTTTCTTTTTAAGCTCTAGAAGCCCAAAGTACTGATTGCGAAGCTCGGCCGCACGCTCGTAATCTTCTAGCGTAGCAGCGGTTTTCATCTCTTTTTCTATTTCCTTGATGAGCTTTTCACGGTCCCCCTCTAAATAGCGGATAAGTTTACGGAGATTGCGTTTGTACTCAACTGGGGTAGATTTTAAGATCTCAATACCTGGCGTCAGGCCAAGATCAGTATCTAACGACTTTTTCCCATCGTACGGCTTGGTATAAAATGGGAATACTTTACGTAAAATCCGCAGAGCCTTTGAAACTGGTAGTTTGGCATAAAACGGCCCAACGTAAGTGGCTTTATCGTCTAGTGGCTGACGCGTCATAGAGACATAGGGGACTTCTGATTTCATATCAATCCGGACGAAAGACACCGTCTTATCATCGCGCAATAAAATATTCCACTTTGGCATATAGCGTTTAATCATCTCAGATTCTAAAAAGAGCGCATCCATCTCGGTGTCTACCACAATCCAGTCCGTATCATAAATCTCTGCCTTTAAGGCCTCAGTTTTTGCATCTTTTAAATCTTTATGGAAATACTGGCGGACACGGTTTTTGAGTACGGCGGCTTTGCCAACATAAATAATCTCACCGTCTTTATTCTTGTGGAAATAGACACCAGGGGCGGCGGGGAGAGTCTTTAGCTTGGCTTTCAAAGCATCAGTCATAGACAAATTATAACATAAAAAGCCCCGCTTTGCGAGGCTAAGTATGGCGTTTAATCGTTGGATTGAAAGCCAGAGAAGAGCTCGGCAACCTGCTGAGCAATAATCATTATATCGCCAGTAAGCTCCGTGGCAGGCCGAGAATTTGCTGGCGCGGTAATCTCAGCCGGCTGGTTGCTGATTCTAAGATCTGCTACAAAGCTTAAATTCTCGGTTACGTCGTTAATATAGATGCCAGAAAGCTCATGGGTACCATTGATGTCCAAATAAACCTTTTTATTGGCGAGAAAATCAAAGGCGTTCGAGGCGGCCGTGCTGAAGGTATTCTTTTGCCCGTCGCCCAAATTACAAAGCCGAATGTCAGATACGACATCTGAGTTAGCATAAGAGCTCCAAAACGCTGTCATTTTATCGGCGTTAATCGTAGCCTCGTATGAAGTATTAGCAAACGAGTCTGGGCGATAGGTGGATTTTGCGGCGGTTAAGAATTGGTTATTCTTATAGGTATCCGCTAAGGTATCCAAGCCTTTTTGCTCAAAGAGATGTTTTGTAGCCTCTACGGCACAATAATACTTACCCAAGAAATTATTATCCCTTACGCCAATAGCATCAACGATCTCTGGAATAGAGATGCGCCACCAGCCCGAGTCTATTTTGGCACTAAGAGCCTTCAAGTTGCTAGCCAGATTAGAAAACGCCGTTACATTTAAGTATGGGCCAAAATTAGAAGTAAGGCTTTTAACAAAATCTTCTAGCTTGGTAGCTTTAATATAAAGCGTGCCGTCTTCTTGGAAAACCTCGTCTAGGGTTAGTACATAGTTTCCTGTGCCGGCGCCTTCTACGGTGATGGTTAGGCTCCCGGTATTATTCATGCCGTTGTTGCTAGAATCTAAATCTATAATTACCCGGCCTGCATTATTAGAATTTGCCGCTGTAGAAACATTAGAAGTAGATGCTACAATAGTGCCATTTACCCTATGGCCCTTTTCTTTGATGGTTTTAGTTACTGCCTCGAGGACGGCACTTTCTGGAGTGTTTTGCGTTGCGATGGCTATAACCGCCCACACAATTCCACCCATAATTAAAATCGCGGCAGCAATAATGCCCACAATTAGCTTCTTGGATTTTTTGCCGCTTTTTCCCTGTTCAACTGGCTGAACCTCATTCTCAACCGCCGGGTTAGTAGATTGAGGTGTGGCTGGCTCTTTTGCATTATTTTCGTCCATAAAAACTCCTTTTATATATTTATAATAACACGGTTTGGCTATACATAAAAGATATTTTAGTTAATTTGAAGCCCGTTATGGTAATTCTTAAAACTCTTTTGCTAAATTTTATATTTCTTATGCTATAATAAAGATATGAGTAATGTGTTAATATCTGATATAAAAGCGAGGCAAATTTTAGATAGTCGGGGTAACCCTACGGTAGAGGCGGATGTATATCTCTCTACTGGGCACGTCGGCCGGGCGATTGTGCCATCTGGCGCATCTACTGGCGCCGGCGAGGCGCTAGAGCTTCGCGATGGGGATGAAGAATACTATAACGGCAAGAGCGTGATGAAGGCGGTGTGGAATGTAAACCACAAAATTCGCGATCTCTTGGTCGGCAATACCGCCGAGCAACGTGCGGTAGATTCCATGATGTTAGAATTAGACGGGACGGAGAATAAATCTTCCCTCGGGGCAAATGCAATTCTGGCTGTTTCCATGGCTACCGCTAAAGCTATGGCTAAGCAAAAACAATTACACTTTTACGAATACGTAGCAGAACTGGCTGGCACAACGGATGAAATGTCTATGCCAATGCCGATGATGAACGTAATGAACGGTGGCGCGCATGCGGATTGGAGCACGGATTTCCAAGAATACATGATTATCCCGCGTGGGGCAGAAAATATCAATGAGGCCGTACGGATGGGCGCAGAGGTATTCCATTCCTTAAGGGATGTGTTAAAAGAGCGCGGTTACCCAACGACGGTAGGCGATGAAGGTGGCTACGCCCCGCTAGTGCGCGATGGCGATAATGAGCCGCTAGAATGTATCAAGCTTGCAATCGAGAAGGCTAAGTATAAGCTTGGGCAAGACGTTTGCATCGCAATGGACATCGCTTCATCTGAATTTTACAATGATGACCATTATGAGCTAAAGACAAACGGAGACTGGAAAACTTCAGATGATTTAATCAACTGGTACACTTGGATTCTAGATAATTATCCAGTGGTCTCTATTGAAGACGGGCTCTCAGAAAATGACTGGGAAGGTTGGAAGATTATGACGGAAAAGCTTGGCGATAGATGTCAATTAGTGGGTGATGACTTATTCGTGACAAACGTCAAACTACTAGAAAAAGGTATTGAAGAAAAAGCCGGCAACGCTATCTTGATTAAACCAAACCAAATCGGCTCACTCTCTGAAACGATCGATGCGGTGCTTTTGGCCAAGAAAAATGGCTTTAACACAATTATGTCTCACCGCTCCGGCGAGACGGAAGATGCTTCTATCGCTCATCTAGCCGTTGGGCTGGGTACAGACCAAATTAAGACCGGCTCGCTTTCTCGTTCTGAAAGAATTTGTAAATACAATGAGTTAATGCGGATTTACGAGGGTGCGCCAAAATTGCACTTTAACGACAATCTCATAAAATCATTTAAGCGCGTTTAACAAAAAAGGCTCCTGAAGAGGAGCCTTTTTTCTTATGAGTTGATTAATTTGAGGAAATCTTCTTCCCCAAGGACTGGGATGTTAAGTTTTGCGGCTTTCTCCAGTTTAGACTTGCCCGGCTTAGCACCGGTAATGAGGGCGGTAGTATTTTTGGTAACAGAGCCTGTGACGGTTGCGCCGAGATTTCTTAAAGCATCCTCTGCTTCTTCACGGCCATAGCCGGTAATGGTGCCAGAGATAATATAGCTCCGCCCGGCGAGCGGTAAAGATGAGGTGTCAGAAAAGACTGGGCTGACGCCAAGCTCTTTGAGCTCTCTTAACATTCTGATATTATCTTCATCCGCAAAGTAGGCCAAGATAGATTCTGCTACAATCTTGCCAATATCTGGGATGGCAAGCAGTTCTTCTTCCGTAGCATTCTCTAATCCCTCTAGAGATTTAAAATGGTTTGCGAGCAAGACAGCAGTCTGCGCCCCCACGTGACGAATACCTAAGGCGGTAATGAACTTTGGGAGAGGGGCCGTTTTAGATTCTTCAATCGCAGCAACGAGATTGCGGGCAGAGATTTCGGCAAAACGTTCTAACCGCGCAATCTTCCCTACCTCTAAACGGTATAAATCTGGAATACTAGACACGAGCTTGCTATCTACCAGCGCTACAACATTTTTCTCGCCTAAACCCTCAATGTTTAGGGCAGGCTTACTAGCATAGTATTCTAGAGACCGCTTCAAAATAAGGTCTGAGTTTTCGCCTTTTACGCGGTAAACTACCTCGCCTGCTGGGCGGACAAATTCTAGCTCTGGGTATTGCTCTTTTAGAGCCTCTTTATAATCAAAGGGTTTTGTTCCTTCTGGGCGGAGCTCTACTAAAGTCTTTTTAATCTGCGGGATGATATCGCCGGCTTTGTAGACAATTACGGTATCGCCTACTCGCACGTCTAGGCGAGCAATCTCATCAGCGTTGTGGAGCGAAGCGTGTTTTACCACACTACCGGCCACCGTGACTGGCTCCAAAATCGCCACGGGCGTAGCGGCGCCGGTGCGGCCGATGCTGATGACGATATCTTTTACCTTAGTGGTAGATTCTTCAGCTGGGAATTTAAAGGCTACGGCCGCGCGCGGAGTTTTACCCACAATGCCTAGCGTTTGATAGATTTTGCGGTCGTTAATCTTTATTACCATACCATCAGTATTAAAACGCAGAGTCTGGCGATAATCGCGCAGGCGTTCTATCTCGTCAAAAACTTCTTCTATCGTTTGATACACCCGGTCTTCGCCAGAAGTCTGGAAGCCTAGGCGACGAATTTCATCATAGGCCGCTTTGTGCGTGGGGAGATTAGGGGTGACTAAATCGTAGGCCATAAACTTGAGTGGGCGAGAAGCGGCGATTTTTGGATCTAACTGGCGGATACTACCAGCGGCAAGATTGCGCGGGTTAGCAAAAGGTTTTTCACCCATCTTCTTTTGCTTTTCGTTTAGCTTATCAAAATCTTTCTTAAAAATGACGATTTCACCCCGAACTTCTATAGTACCTGGTATTTTTGACATCGGGGCCTGCCACGAATTATCCCCCATCGTGCTCGCACTATCAGTACTGCGCGCGCTAGAGGTACCCCTATTCGTGTCACCCCTGTCAAAATTACCTAGCCGTAGCGGCACGTTTTCAATTGTCCTAACATTCATGGTGACATCCTCACCGACTAGGCCATCGCCGCGCGTGACAGCGCGGACTAAAAGGCCATTTTCATAGTGCAAAGCGCAGGCTAAGCCATCCATTTTGATGTCTGTAAAATATTCAAATTTTGCGCCCGGTACTAATTTCTGATTACGTTCTACCCAATCTCTAATTTCTTCATGAGAGAAAACATCCGCAAGGGAAATCATCCGTTCTTGATGCGTAACTTTGGTGAACTTATCTAGGGGCTTGCCCGCCACCCGCTGGGTTGGCGAATCTGGAGTGATTAAATCTGGGTACTGGGCTTCTAGTTGGGACAGCTCGTGCTTTAGCGAATCCGCTGCCGCCTCAGACATGATGGATTCATCTAGTACGTGATAATGATAGCGATAATCATTGATTAGTACGCGGAGCTTTTCAATTCTCTCCGCCGCTTCTTGTTTGTTCATTTTTCCTCCTCTTTGATTTTCTTACTGGTTTGGTGCTTGGCGCCTTTTTCTCCGCCGCTACCAATTCTACCTCCTCTGCATCCTTAGGATTCTCAATGGTCTCATCGTCAAAATTTAACATATGACGATAGAACAGATAGAGATAGGCAGTGAGATAAATTGCGGTGAAGGTGGTCATAATCTGGAGCATGAGAGATATAAATGGCAAACCTTCTGTCCAGTCCCAAATACTTTTGAGCCACAAATCTAAGAGAATGAGCGGTAACATTACTAAAACCCATACCACGGCGAAGACGAGAAAGAGGAAAAGCACCCGGATAATCCAACGAATCCGCCGAGAGGCGACTAAGTCATTAGCCGTGCGGATGGCAACGAGCGGGTACAAGCCCGGCGCAGAAACCGCAATGAGTGCCAAAAGCGTGCTAGAAACGAGGTAAATAGATAATAGTATCATTAGGGCGGCAAAGATGAAAAAGACCAAGGCATAAAACGGCGTAGCGAGAAAATTCGTGGATACAGCGGCAGAATAGGTAATCACTACTACAGCAACTGGCACTAATTCTACTAAAATTATTAGCGCGACGATAAGCGTAGAAATGAACGGAGTAAGCGCGTTGTATAGCGCATCGCGGAGCTTGAGATTATGCCCAGCCAAACGGTGGCGCAAGATATATATAACTGTAAGCCATAAGACAACAAAAAGTAAGATAGCAAAGACTTGTTGGACTTCTGAAGCACCTTGTGTGAGGCCGCCCGTGGTGACGGTAGAAATAAGCAGTAGCCCAGCCCGCGCCACCTGGCCGCCTTGGCCATTCTTGAAGCCTTCAAGAGAATCATCAATTGTATCTTGGAGCTGAGTGTAAGTGTCTTCGCTCATCAAGCCAACCAACAGGATATTCATGACCACGATTAGAATTAATAGTGGCAAAAACAACCGCCAGTTTTTAAAGATGATACGAAAGGTGGTAACAGCGTGATGGAGCAAGCCTGGCGCCGCAAAATCACGGGCGTAATCTTCATGATAAGAACGGCGAAAAGACCGGTGCTGATTTTGCTTAGTTTTCTGCCGGTCTTGCCATGATTTTTTAAACGCCGCGATTTTAGAAGGTGTTTTTGCCATTCTCTAGCCTCTCAATGCGTTTTTCTATCGGCGGGTGAGTACTGAAAAGCTCGGAGAAAAAACCCTTTTTCATTGGCTCGTTAATATATAGGGCCTCGGTGGCGGCGTTTTGGCGGCGCATCGGCTGAGAATGCGTTTCTAGTTTTTTCAGAGCAGAAATCATGCCTTCTGGGTAACGTGTAATGTTGACCGCGGAGGCATCGGCAAGATATTCACGTTGGCGAGAGACGGCCATCTGCGCTATAGAACCAGCGAGCGGAGCAAAAATTGCCGTGATTAAAATCACAATGAAACCTATCGGGCTGCGATCATCATCTCTATCGCCAAGATAGAACATACGGAGGCCTAAATCAGATAGTAGCCCTACTAAACAAACCAAACCAAAGGTGATACAAGAAACTCTAATATCATAGTTTTTGACGTGAGAAATCTCGTGGGCCATGACGGCGGTGAGTTCTTTTTCGTCCATAATGTCTAGCAAACCAGTAGTGGCGGCCACCAAGGCATGTTTAGGATCACGGCCGGTGGCAAACGCATTAGGCGCTTTGTCGTCTATAATGTAGACCTTTGGCATCGGTAAGCCGGCGGTTAAGGTTAGATTTTCTACAATGTTGTAAAACTTAGGGTTATCCTTTTTCTCAATCTCCCGTGCGCCAGTCATAGCAACCGCAAGCGAAGATGAAGCGAAATATTGGATAACGGCATAAACGGCAGCAATCCCAATCACCCAAGCAGAGATTACCCAGTTGTTCATAGCCCAAGCAAAAACAGCCCCAATCAGGCCAATAATAATGATAAAGCCAAGTATGATAAAAACGGTCTTACGTTTGTTGGCTGAAATCTGCTTATACATATTTACCTCTCGAGGATTAGCCCGCTTTTCGCGGGCTAAGACCTAAAATTTTACCTCAGGCGCGTTCTCAATTTTGGCCTTCTCGGTCTCTGCAACATCGTAGTACTCACGAGTTTTGAAACTGTGGAAAAGCACGTTGGCTGGGAACATTTTAATTTTGGCATTCATTTCTTTGGCGCCGGCGTTGTAGAAGCGGCGGGCAGCCTGAATTTTATCCTCTGTATCACCAAGCTGGCTCATGAGCTGCTTGTAGTTCTCGTTAGCCTTGAGCTCTGGATAAGACTCTGAGATGGCCATGAGACGAGAAAGGGCGCCAGTAAGGCTTTTATCTGCCTCTGCGGTGCTTTGGACGGTGCGCGCACCCATCATCTTGGCGCGGGCCTCTGAAACCTCTTTGATAGCGGCCGTCTCGTGCTTAGCGTAGCCTTTAACGGTCTCTACAAGATTTGGAATTAAATCGGCGCGATATTTAAGCTGGACGGTAATATCCGACCAAGCCTCGTCTACACGCTCGCTCGTCCTGACTAGGCCATTATAAGTTGACCAAATGTAGCCAATGATTATGACTACGAGGACGGCTATAACTATTAATACTATTAACCATGCTGGCATAATAATCTCCTTTTAGTACTTCTATTATACAGCAAACAGAAGAATTTTAAAAGCACCTATGGTATAATGTAGCGGTGAAATTGAAAGAGCCTCTTATCTATAAAATCCGCAAAGTGAAGGTTTTTGATGGCCCAGGAGTGGCAAAGGTGGCAGTTTCTGGGGATTGGCATATATCGCCAATTGTATCAGAGCGACAGTTTGAGATACTTAGCCAGGCTTTTTCAAAAATCCAGCCAGAACTGATCGTCTTGCAAGGAGATTTGATGGATAGCCCAGAGCAATTTGATAATTCAGATAGTATACAGAAGCTCCGGAGATGGTTTAGAATGTGCGTTTCCTTTGCGCCGACGGTAATGGTGCTCGGCTCGCATGACTACATTGTGCCGGGAAAAGCTGGGCAGGTAGACGAGGCAGCCTTGGGGCGCTGGGGAGAAATTTGTCATGAAACCGGTGTAAAACTCTTAAACGATGCGTGGTACGAGACGGAGCATATCCGGGTTTTTGGGATGTACCAAGGCCCAGAGTATGTTTTGACACCAGACAAAAGGCACGAGAACAATCCAGAGATATTTGAGGAGAAGCTGCTTAAGCTAGGTAGCGATTTAAAGAAAGACGGAAAGAAAGTAAATTGGTTTGTGGCACACGCACCTGATATGACAAAAAAGGCTGAAAAGATGCTTTCTGGATGGTTTGATGTGGCGTCTTTTGGGCATACCCATGGCGGCTGTTTACCGTTGGGAATCGATAGCGTAGTAGATAAGGTGGGCAGACACGGTGGCTTAGTGTCGCCGACTCTAAAACCATTCCCTAGTAACGTACGGGGGGTACGGAGATTTAGCGGCCTAACATTCATTGTCAATGCTGGCATGGTAGCTACACAAAACTGTGCACCAAAAGCCACACAGTACCTTAATTTCGCAAAAGCCGCCGAGATTGACGAAGTGATAATTGGACAAAAAATTCTAACGCGTGTTATAATTAATAATAATTAATAATAATTAATGGAGTGTAAAAAATGTTTAGTCTTAAAGGAAAAGTAGCAGTAGTAACAGGTGCATCAAGTGGGCTTGGTAAACAAATGGCCAGAGCGATGGCAAGGCAAGGCGCGAGCTTGGTTATTCTAGCCCGCAGATATGAGAGGCTTGAGGAGTTTAAGCCAGAGCTTTTAGAGCTGGGCGCAGAAAAAGTGTTGCCCATTAAATGCGATGTTACCTCCTCTGAGGATATCAACGCTGCGGCCGAGCAAGCTGAAAAAGAGTTTGGTAAAGTAGACATCCTCTTAAATTGTGCTGGTTCATCTAAAGATAAGGGTGTGACGGAAATGTCTGATGAAGAATGGGATTTTACGATTGCGACAGATGAGACATCGGTCTTTAAGATGACGAGAGCTTTCGCAAAAATTATGCAGAAAAATCATTACGGGCGCATTATCAATATTGCGTCTATGTATGGCTTGGTCGGCAATACAGAGATTCCAACAATTGCTTACCACACTTCTAAGGGTGCCGTTGTAAACTTTACACGTGCGGTAGCGGCAGAGCTCGCGACGGATGGAATTACCTGTAATGCCATCTGCCCGGGATACTTCTATACCGAGCTCACAACGGCTGTGCTTGATACAGAGCGGTTCCAGGATTTCGCCAAGAGAGCAGTGCCGATGCAGAGATATGGCAAAGAGGGCGAGCTAGACGCGGCCGTGATATTCTTAGCTTCTGAAGAAGCATCTTATGTAACTGGCGCGATTCTGCCAGTAGACGGCGGATACACCTGTATTTAATTTGAATTTTCTGCTTTGAGAGGCTGGGCTTCTTCTTGCTTTTTGAGCTCTGAAAGATCTTTCACGGTGCGGCGAGCGATAAAGTAGAGCCAAATATCTGTGGCGCCGAGAAAAATGAATACGATGCCATGAATAGTAGTGGTGAAGAAATTAGCCTCTGCCCCGCCAACAATGCCATAGATAATGCCATATAATACGCATAGCCCACTGGCCACGGCTAAGATAGTGCGAGATTTCTTCCCTTCTTCTAGTTTCAACGACTGGATAAGATTACTACCGCCGTCCAATATCGTTGTAATACTTACAATTACACGATCTACCCCCACGCGGAATCTTTCGTCAAAGATGATGAAGCCGCAGTAGATTAATAATGCAATAATAATGATGATAATCAAAATACGCTGAACGATGTTCCAGGTGGTGCGTTCTCCACGTATTACGCCAAAGAACCATTCTAGGGCGAAAGCATAAGCAATCAAGATGCTGAGTGTTACAAAAACTGGGAAAAGCCACATAGCAAAAATGAGGGATAAACCCTCAGCGATTAAGAATGTGCCAAACAGCGCATCATTATGCCCGATGGTTTTTAGAGCCTTAATGGCGTTATCAATTATTACATCACGCTTGTTTTGCATCTTGGTTATTTTCTGGAGGTGCCGACCGGAATTGAACCGGTGTACGCGGTTTTGCAGACCGCTGCGTAACCACTCCGCCACAGCACCATTTTAATATTACGTTGTTTAGTTTAAAATGGTGCCCAAGATGGGACTCGAACCCATAATCCGGTAAAGGAAGCGGATTTTAAGTCCACCGCGTATACCAATTCCGCCACTTGGGCACCTATGGTTATTATAACATACGAAAATGTAAAAAGCCACCTATAAAGGTGGCTTTTTCCTATTTCGTTCCGAAAATTCGGTCGCCAGCATCCCCGAGACCGGGCACGATATAGCCGTTTTTATTGAGCCCTCTATCCAAACAACCGATGTAAAGCTCTACGTCCGGGTGCTTCCTCTGAACAAGATCCATCCCCTGCGGTGCCGCAATAATGCAAAGAAAGTTAATCTTTTTACAACCCCTTTTCTTTAGCAGATTAATTGCAGCATCAGCCGAGCCACCGGTCGCAAGCATTGGATCTACTACAAAGACCTCGCGTTCTTCGATGCCTTTGGGGGCTTTGAAGAAATATTCGTGCGGCTCCAGAGTCTCCTCGTCGCGATAAAGGCCAATATGCCCCGTACGGGACTTTGGGACGACCATCTTCACAGCGTCTTCCATGCCCAGCCCAGCGCGCAAGATTGGTACCACGACCAGCTTTTTACCAGAAATCCGTCTGCCGACAGTTTTACATATCGGCGTCTCAATTACGTATTCTTCCGTCTCAAGCTTTTGCATCGCTTCGCCACAGATTAGACTAGTGACTTCTTCTGCAAGCTTGCGGAAAGTCGTGCTATCGGTGCTCACCTTTCGCATCTCCGTGATTTTATGCATAATCAGCGGGTGCCAGCTCAGAATATGAGTAGAATCAGCCGGAGAAACTTTTTCATACGGTACACAAAGGCTTTCTTCATGCTCTATAATGGCTTTAAATTCTTCGGAATTCGTCATAGAAATCCCCCCTTTCTTAATGTTCAACAATCCACCAATTGAATGTTTAAATTTTATCATATTTTTACAATATAATCAAATAAAAGATACAGCCTTAGGCTGTATCTTTTCTCATCAGGCGTCTCTCAACGCCGCCTGATTTTCTGTTTTCATTTTATCACGGCCAAACCGGCTATGTCAATATTGATTTTTGATGATTTTGATGGTACTTTTGCACAGGCTCTAACAGGGGAAAACCGAACAAGCCAATCTTGACATTTTTGAGTTTGATGTTTTAGACAGAAAATGATTCTTTTGCTATAATGTAATTATGAATAGAGTGCCGTTAGCAGAAAGGATGCGCCCACAGAGCCTAGATGAAGTGATTGGCCAGAATGATATTATTGGCGAAGGCAAGATTTTGACGGAAATTGTTAAAAAGGGCGAGCCGGTAAACTTGATTTTCTGGGGGCCGCCTGGTACGGGCAAAACTACCCTGGCGCGAATTTTGGCCAAAGAGTATAAGGCTGATTTTATCGAGATTTCTGCTGTGACTTCTGGGAAAAAAGATATTGAGGCAGTAGTAGAGCGGGCGCGCCAAAATTGGAATTTGCAAATCCGGACGGTACTTTTTGTGGATGAAATCCACCGCTTTAACAAGGCCCAACAAGATGCCTTTTTGCCTCACGTAGAATCCGGGCTGATTATCCTGATTGGCGCTACAACAGAGAACCCCAGTTTTGAGGTGATTTCGCCATTGCTTTCTAGGTCACGTGTAGTAATCGTAAAACATCTTTCTAAGGAAGACATTTTAAAAGTGATAGACCGGGCGCTTAAAGCAGAGAAGGCCGCCAAGCGGATGGATAAAAAGGCGCGGGATTATCTCGCGGAGCTCTCGGGTGGGGATGCCAGAAGTGCTTTGGGGGATTTAGAACTGGCTCTTTCCCTGGCGGGTGCGGGCAAGATTACATTAGACATCGTGAAAGAGGCCGCTGGGCGGAAGGTGCCGGGCTATGACAAGGCTGGCGATGGGCATTATGATAATATTTCTGCTTTTATTAAATCTATGCGGGGCGGCGATGTAGATGCGGCGCTGTATTATCTCGCCAGGATGGTAGAAGCCGGTGAGGATCCAAAGTTTATTGCCCGTAGAATGACGATTTTTGCTTCAGAAGATATTGGCTTAGCTGGGAACGGCGGATTAAATATGGCCGTGGCTTGTTTTCAGGCGGTGGAAAGAATTGGGATGCCAGAGTCTGGGCTGATTTTGGCTCATACCGTAGTGGCGCTCACGAAGTCTAAAAAGTCCCGGGCCACCACGGATGCGTGGTATGCGGCCAAAGATTTAGCGCATAAAACAATGGGGCTACCGGTGCCAATTCATCTTCGCAATGCGCCAACCAAGCTAATGAAAGACCTAGGCTTTGGCAAAGGCCAAAAGTGGGAGGCTGGATTTCATCTGGATAAATCATATCTACCAGAAGAAATCTCTGACCAGAAGATTTTTGGGGAATAACCGCGGTCTTATCTGTCTAGAGAGATTTCTTCAAGTCTTCCGCGTCTACGTGACGAAAGTAGCTATCGTGACGTGCTAATTCCCTACGTAAATCTTCACTATTTATTTTACCGCTCTTATAATCGTTTATAGCGTCCGAGGCAAAGCCAGAACGCTTAGCGGCAAAGATGGCACGTTCTCTTGTTTCTTGTTTGCTATTGTTTGTAAAAAGTCCCATTTAATTATCCTTTCGTGGTTAAATATTTATAGAAAACGTTAACAAAGAATTGGGCGGATACCAATAGTCTATAGAGAATCAATTGTAATCCTTAAATTATCATATTTATATTTTAGCATATGGGGCCAAATTGTTTAGAGGTTATTCTATCTGGTCTGTCCGCTTTGCGGCCAAACCTCTGGTTCTCGTCCAATCTGGAACCACCAGAAAAAAGAATACCCGAAGGGTATTATTTTTTTCTGGTGGGGGCGAATTGTTCAGGCATTAACAATCTACAAGGAAGAAAATAGGATTAAATTAATCGAATACTACAAAAAGAAGCTCCTGCGGTAGGAGCATACTGCCCCGTGCAAGAACTTCAATAAATGAAAGCCCCGAACCTGCGTTACAACGCTGCCTGACGAGCTTTCGCTAATTATATTTTACTACTCATTTCTAAAAATTTCAACTGCTTTGTACTGGTTCAATACATTTGAGATTTTTTAAGGTCTCCTCTTGTATTAAAGTATATCACATATTCATTGGGCGTCATGTAATCTACAGACTGATGCGGACGTTCGTTGTTGTACCAATATAGATATTTTTGTAGCTCT
>JAFUCF010000021.1 GCA_017459845.1 Candidatus Saccharimonadota bacterium | reverse complement strand
TTAATTAAAATTATATCGTTTTATCTTGTTTTGTCTACATTTTAAATCTATTGATGTCTACTTTTTAAACCTCCTTGTCTATTTTTGAAAAAATCTGATTATATTTTTAACACCGGTGTCTACTTTTATATTACCACTGCAAAGGCCAAATAATAGGAAGGAGAAACTAAAATGCTAAATATCCACATGGGGGGGGGTACACCATTAAATAAGAGAACCCCAAAAGTCTCTATTTTTGCCGTTATGGCATTTTTTGTGCCTCTAACCCTTGGTTTAGGATATGCCGCATACCAGTTTCTTTTTCCAGCTTCTTCCACTTCTGCCACCACAGTATCCGGTGCAGAAGTTGGCCTTACGATTAAAGACTTTATTAAACTAGCCGTAGATACTAATAACTTAGTATTAGTAGATAGTAATGGTAACACTATTATCTCTCCTTCCTCTACCGGTACTATGATTACTGGAGACGTTAATGTAGCCGTTACTACTAATACTGCCCAAGGCTATTCTCTTTCTGTTTATACAGAAGATAATAGTACTAGTATGGTACATAGTAACAGTACTAGCACTACTTCTCCCGTTACAGACGTTATAGCTTCTATAGACACTATTTCTGGTTATAATGCTGATACTGGCGCGCAAGATCTTTCCGCTAATACCTGGGGCTTTAGAAATAGAACTACTGCGGGGCTATCTAATTGGTTTGCCGTAGGGGAAAACGAGAGTAATGGGACAGTAATTGCTAATACTAATACTGGCAACTCTTTGTATTGCGAAGCTCTATCTTATCCACTAGAAAGCACCAATTGTGATGCCGGTTCTTACGATACCCATAGTGTAAACTTTGGTGCTAAAGTAACTGATACTATTGCTGCTGGTACTTATACTAATAACGTCGTCTTTTCTGCCGTAGCTAAATCTGAAGGTACTAGATATACCTTACAGTTTAATCCTAATGGTGGCGATAATACCATGGGCCCAAGAACGGTAGTAAAAGGTAGTACCATCACTTTACCTAGAACTGGTTTTGTAAAGGCAGGTTACGCTATTAAAGGCTGGGCTCTAACTCAAGCCGATGCCGAGGCTAAAACCGAGAACCCAAGTACTACTACTACTACTACCAACCCTACTTATTCTGCTGGCCAAACATTAGAAGTAACCAACCTCCTCCTTGCTGCTATAGAGGCTGGGCAAAGTGTAGAGCAAAATGCTTTAATAAACCTTTATGCTATATGGGGCAACCAATTTAATATTACGCTCGCAAATGGTAATACCACGGCTATTAATACTCTAACCCCAGCTGCTGGTTCTCATACTTATACATTAGGTAGCAGTGTTACCATTACTTGTACCCCAAATTCTGGTTACCATTGTACAGAATGGGTAAGTAGCAATACAAGCGCATTACCTAGTAAAACTGGTAATGAAACCGCTGGGGCTTTCTCCTATACCTTCACTATGCCAGCAAACGATGTTACTTTAACGGCAAATGCATCCGCTAACACCTATACCATTAACTACGATGCCAACACTGGTTCTGGTACTACTAACCCTACTACCGTTACCTACGGCCAAAACGTTACTCTCGCCACCAACGCTTTCACTGCCCCAAGTGGCAAGGAGTTTAAAGAATGGAATACTAGTAGCGACGGTAACGGCACTACCTACTCTAGCGGCCAATCCGGTATTGCTCCAGCTACATTAAAATCTGACATCGCCACCGTAAATGGCGGCAGCATTACCCTTTATGCGATTTGGGATATACTTAAATGTTCCGATACCGTTCACCCAACTACCAGTACGGCTTGCCAAATGGCAGATGGCAGAATGTGGATACTCGGCAACTCCGGAAATAAAACTTATTTCAACGGAATCTGTTTTAACCAAACCAACACCGATGGCCACGACGCTACCTGTTCTAGCTGCCCTAGCGGATATAACTTCCCGAAAATTACAGACTTTGACACCCTAATACAAGCTTATGGCGGTACCTCGTCCAGAGGCGCTCGTTTCGGGTATGTAGAGCGTACCGGCGCTTTGTATAAAGTGTTAGGTCTCTCGAGCGGTCGCTACTATTGGTCCTCTACGGAGTACGGCAGCAAACTCGCGTATTACTTAGGGGTCACCAGCGGCGACTCGTCCTCGACGCAGAAAACAGGCAAGGGGGCGGCTGACAACGGCGCCTATGTACTGTGCTATAAATGAGCTAGCGCTCATTTTCCGCCGGGCTCGCTCTGTGTAAACCAGAAGACTCTGTCTTCTGGCTTACGTTATTTTAAAGCATGAGCTTAACACCAAAAACCTTAAACACTATGGTATAATAATTATATGGGACTTTTGTCATGGCTGTTTCGTAAACCGGTGCTGGAATACCAGAAGGATTTTGCGAGCCCAAATGCCAGGGTGGTCTTAAAACTGCAGCTTAAGTTGGGGCAGTTGCTTTACTCGGTTTACCGGGATGGGAAAACCGTGGTGAGGGATTCGCACCTGGGTATCCGGCTAAGAGAGGACGATCCCCTGCTAAATGGCCTGATGATTGTACGTGTAGTAGAAAAAACATATGATGATACTTATGATATTGCTTGGGGAGAGCAAAGGACAATCCGCAACAATTACCACGAGGTGGCATTGTACCTGTCCGAGACTGGCGGTAAAAAACGGCTTTTTACAATGCGATTTAGAGTTTTTGACGATGGGGTGGCTTTTCGCTATGAAATCCCGCCGCAGCCAGAGTTCCAGAAGATTGTCATTACAGAGGAGCTGACGGAGTTTAACGTAGATTTAAACTCTTACGCTTGGCACATCCCGGCTTATCAGCCGGATAGGTATGAATACAACTACAAGCGTAATGCCCTTTCTGAGATAGACCATTCTGTGCATACGCCGCTAACGATGCAGGTGCCTACGGGATATTACATATCGATACACGAGGCCGCGCTATATAATTATGGTTCAATGACTTTAAAGCAAAATAGAGACCGGGTATTATCGGCAGATATTACGCCGCTGTCTGACGGGGCGAAGGCCTATGTAGAACTGCCGTTTAACACCCCTTGGCGGGTGATAATGATTGCGGATGCGGCGATAGACTTAATCACTAATCGGATGGTCTTAAACTTAAATGAGCCACCAAAGGGTGATTTCTCCTGGGTAAAGCCGCTGAAGTTTATGGGGATTTGGTGGGCGATGTTTGTGGGCGAGTGGACTTGGGCGGAGGGCGAGCGTCACGGTGCCACCACAGAACATACGATGGAATATATTGATGCCTGCAAGCGGCTGGGCATTGATGGGCTACTGGTGGAGGGGTGGAACAACGGCTGGAATGGTGATTGGCTCTTAAACGGGGCGAGCAATGATTTTACCCATCCGGTGCCAGATTTTGATATGGATAAAGTATCAGAGTATGCTAAAGAGAATAACGTAGAACTAGTGGGGCACCACGAGACGGTGGGGTTTGTAGATAATTACGAAAGGCAGTTAGAGGAGGCTTATCAATATTATGCAGATCATGGCATTCACTACGTGAAGCCGGGCTACGCGGGCTCCTTCATGATGATAAATGGACACAAAGAATTCCACCATTCACAACTAGGGGTGGTACATTACCAAAGAGTGGTAGAAATCGCCGCGAAGTATCATATCATGTTGGATGTACATGAGCCGATTAAGGGGACGGGTATCGAGCGTACATTTCCGAATTTCCTAACCCGCGAGGGTGCGCGCGGACAAGAGTATGAGGGCGGGGCTTTAATTCCCTCTCATGCGACGATTTTGCCATTTACGCGGCTTTTGGCCGGCGGGATGGATTATACATCGGGGATTTTTGATGTTTGTAACTACACGAAAAGAATTGCCTCTACCTTGGCGCGGCAACTAGCCTATTATGTGACAATTTATTCTGGGATGCAGATGGCGGCGGATAGACCAAGGTTTTACGAAAACGAGTTCCCAGAGGCTTACCAGTTTATTCGAGACGTGCCGGTAACGTGGGAAAGGACTGTGCCGCTGCTTGGCTCGATTGGCGAGTTTTACGTGGTGGCAAGACAGGCGCGTCTAAGGGGTACCGGTTATGGTATGTCTAATGATGCTAGTGGTAAATTTGATGGCGGTAGTGGTAAACCGGGAGATTGGTATATCGGCGGGGTGACGAACGACCATGCGCACCAAGTGCGGATTAATTTAGAATTTTTGGATGCTGGTGAGTGGACGGCAGAAATCTATCGGGATGGGGATGCGGCGCATTACCGGGACAACCAGCTTTCTATTGCGATTGAGAAAAAGAAGGTGACACGAGCGGATACACTAGAAATCTGGATGGCGCCGGGCGGGGGTTTTGCGATTAGAATTACGAGATGATTTAATTCTCTATAATGATGTAAAAAACTAGGTTTTTAAACTGGTTTATGGTAAAATGATGGTATGAAAAAGCAATCCAAAAAAATCGGCTTTCTCTGGATTTTAGTGTGGTTTTTGATTTACGCGACGTATCTTGTACTGGCCGCAATTAAAGAGACTGATTTTATCGCGACGATTTTTAAATACGCGGGGATTATACTCTGTTTTGTTTATGTATTATTTAATGCGCGGTCTGATGTTTATTTGGTGATTGCGCTGGGGGCGACGGTGGTAGCAGATGGGATACTGACTATAAACAATGTTTCTCTGGCCGGCGTGGTGGTGTTTATCATGGTGCAGGCGGCGCACTTAATAAGGTTCACGAGAATTAGAGCTGTATCGCCGATAATCCCTTTGATTGTTACAGCGTTAATTGTTGGAGTGGGGCTGTTACAGACTGAAATATCACTGATGTTTGTACTGGCAATAGCATATGGCACGCTGATGTTTACGAATATTTATCAAGCTTTGCGATGGAACGCGATAGAAAAAAGCCGGGCTTCTAGACTGGCACTTTTTGGGTTTATTCTATTCTTAATGTGCGATATATGGGTAGGCGTGTCTTATGTCACCACGACGGCGACGGCGCCGCACTTAATCACTATGGCGGCGAATTATATAGCTTGGGTGTTTTATCTTCCGGCACAAGTTTGCATTGCGCTTTCTGGTATTAGGGTAGCCGAGTTTGAAAAAGCTGTGGAACTCCCGAATATAGATTTAGACGCCCGGGCTCAGGGCCTTTAATCTTCGGCGGTGGTCTTTAAATCGGGTATCATGCGAGCCAACTTCTGCCCAAAAGGCGGCAGAATGATCTGGATGGTTAATGTGGGACAACTCATGCAAGATGACGTAATCGCGGAGCGGCTCTGGTACATTCATGAGGCCAATATTAAGAGAAATGACAATGCTGCCATCTGGATGGTGAGTACAAGAACCCCATCTGGTGTTAGCGTGGGAGAAGCGAATTTTATCGTAATGATAGCCGTATAATTTGGCGTAATAATCTAAGCGATAAGGGAGATACTCTTTGGCCTTTTTCATCAAAATCTTTTTTTTGGCATCACGCGCCCGCTGGGAAGAGGGATCTTTAATGGGGAGTTTCTCGCGAATGGTATCGCGGCTTTGGTTTAAAAATCTTTTAGCAAGAAAAGTAGTAGTATATGAAGGCACAGACATCTGCAGCCGACCAGAAGTGGAGACCGAAAATTTAACCCCACGCGAAAGACTGCTTTTTCTGACGAGCACCTCGCCAAACTCTTTATCGACGAATTTCATTAAATTAGCTCGGCCATTCTAGAGAGAACGTGGGTTAGCTGCGTCTCAAAAGTATGCTTACCGGATAGCACGATGGAATTTTCGTCCTCGGCTGGGGCCTCTAGCTCGGCAATCTTTTTGTCGTATTCTGCCTTGGCCTTTTCTACGGACTTTAGGCGGACTTTCAGACGAGTACGAATCGTGTTGATGTCGGTCTGAATCCAGATAAGAGACGGAGTGTAGCCGTTGGCGCGAAGGAGCTTTTTAATCTCTTCGCGGTCTTGCTCTGTGTTGAGCTCCCCCTCTATGATAAAGTTTTGGCCGGTCTTTGCGATGAGGTCTAAGACTTGGAGCATCTTAGCGCGGTCGAAACCGAGGTTCTTCTCTATCTGCTTTAAATCATAATATGGCGCTCTGAACTGCTTTGAAAACTTCTCGCAGAATGTTGTTTTGCCGCTGGCGGGAGCACCAAACACCAATATTGCGCGCGGCTTTGTTGTCTTACCTTCCATAATACCCTTATTGTACCAAGATTTTTATTCAAATACAAGAGTTGTAAAATTGGATATTTGCCCTAGGTATTTTGGGGCCTGTCTGGCAATCCCTAAAATTTCTCGTGGAAATTTTAGAGGCTCCATTGAAGCCACCCAAAAAAATGGATATTTGCCCTAGGTATTTTGGGGCCTGTCTTCAGGGCAATCCCTAAAATTTCCTATGGAAATTTTAGGGGCCCTCCCTTGAAGCCACCCAAAATACCTAAGTGGTAAGCATAATCTTGACTATTTCTGTTATCTGTGATATAATAATTGTAATAATCTTAATTGGAGTGTGTAATGAAGGTTATCAAGAAAACGGCAGCTGTCCGCCGTTACTATACTAGCTTGCTCGCTTTTTTACTTGCTCTAGGACTTGTGCCGGCAAGTTTTATTTCTAATGGCACGAAGGCAGAGGCAGAGACGAAGGTAGCCGAGGCAAATCCAGAAAATACTCCAATGCTTCGGAATGAACTAGCAACTGTAGAACCAGATGTTGCCGAAATTGCAACCGATTACATGGTGTCTTTAGATGCACCAGCTGATGAAATCACAGTAGCAACAGATGATTTTGTGGGTTATCATAGTATCGCCCCTGATGTAATTAATATCGCCGGTAACTACATTCCAATTTTTTATTCTTCTAACACTCTTATTGATGCTGGGAATGAGGTGGGCCTATATGGCGAGCACTTTATGTATGGCCATAATACTTCTCATGTCTTTGGCGGGCTACGATATCTTGGAGTTGGTGATCGATTTACAGTAACGCTAGGCGGCGTAACGCGTACTTACCAAATAATGAATACTGATACCAGGGAGAAATCTTATTTTGAGGGTTCATTCTATCGTCAGAAAAAAATGCCGGGTATGGTGGTTTTTGAGTCAGTAAAAATTATGAAAGCTATTACTGCAAATGGCGAGTATCAGGGCCAGTATTATGATTATATCTTGATGACCTGTGCTGGGACGAGCTATGGGAATGGCGATGCTTCGCATCGTTTGATACTGATGGCTAACGAGATTTAAAAAACTTTATTTACAATCTTAAGCTTTTTGATGTGGGGATGTGTTATAATGGTAATGTATAGATTAGAGTGCGAGGTAGTATGGGATTTGTTTGGAAGAAGAAAGGACCTGTGGTGGGAGATGTAAAAATGGAGTTTTCTGATGCGCCAGAGTTTCGGCTAAGGACGCATTTTACTAGAAAACGGATTATCGTTAGTCTATTTGCTTTTTATGCGGTGGCGATACCGGCTTATCTTTATATTGGTTTTCAGCCAAGTGATAGTTCGGCTGCCTATGCAGAGGAGGTAAAGGTAGCTACGGGGGTTTTAGAAATCCCTGGCATTTCTCTGCGCTCGCCAATGTCTGATGTAGAGCTAGACGGGCGGGTTTTGACTGCGCCAAATTATATCGTGGGCAGATACAAGGCCCATGATAACAAAGTTTTAGTGATGGGGCATTCGTCTACGGTTTTTCAAAATCTTAAGAATGTGGTAGTAGGTGATAAGTTGTTATATGATGGTGTAGAATATGAGTTGGTCTCAAAAGAGGTGAAGGCTAAGGCAGAGATTTCCATGCGAGAGATTTTGAAAGACGAGGCAAAGCCGACGCTCGTTCTGATGACCTGCTCGGGCGAGCATATTTCGGGGCAAGATTATTCGCATCGGTTGATTATTTACGCTAAGAAGGTATAGGGTTTTGCTGGGTATTGAAGTTGCATGACACAACTAATTGTTGATGCCGTGGTGGGCGGTATAAGAATCTGGTTCTAATCGGCGGAAGGTGTAGCCGTTTTTGAGACCGTAATCTATGATGCGCTCTACGGCGTCTACTGAGTAATCTTTAATATCGTGCTGGAGAACAACCGAATATTCTGGCTTGAGATTATTAACGACGTTTTCATAGATGGTTTCTGGTGGCAGTGGAGCGCCAGCATCGCCAGAGGAGACATTCCAATCAAAATATGTAAAGCCGCGGGCGGTAACAGCCTCGCTTAGAAGGCTCATAATGCGGGTGCCGCCGTCGTAATAGGTACTAACTACGTTTGAGCTTCCACCCGGGAAGCGAATAAGAGTAGAAGTAAAACCGGTAGCGTTTTGGACGCGTTGCTGGACGCGGTAAAGATCTGCAAAGAAATTATCCATGCTAGAATAAACATAGGCGTAATCATGGGTAAAGGTATGTAGACCGACGGAGTGGCCCTCGTTGTACTCGCGAGTAATTAAAGCATCGTCGCCAGCGCCGGTGACGAAGAAAGTGGCCTTGACGTTGTATTTCTTTAGGATGTCTAGGAGTCTTGCGGTGTGCGGGCCTGGGCCGTCATCAAATGTAAGATAGACAATTTTGGCGCCTGACTCAGAAATATTGGCAGTGGCAGAAATTTCTTCGGTGGGAATTTCGGTTAGTGCGGATGCGTCTTCTTTAGGGCTTGGCTCGTTTGGCTCTTTGGTCTGACCTTCGGTTGGTTCGGCTTGGGCAGTTTGGCTATCGTTCGGTGCGGGAGTGTTCTCTGATTGGTTAGATGAGTGATTGTTTACGATGAGAAAAATGGCGGTAAATAATATGGCGATGCCCAAAATACACATAAATATAAATCGGCGTTGGCGTTTTCTGAAAGTTACCCGACGGATTTTGGTTTTGGCAGAGCCGCTTGGCTCTATGGTAGTTTGCCCGTAAGAGTTTCGCATTAAATTTATTATAGTTTATTTTTAGGTTTTCTGCAATAAAAAATGGCAGGGGCTTACGAGACTTGAACTCACGCTAGTCCCTTGGGACGCTACGTGAGTTCCCAGGGAGTGTAGTTTTATTGGAATAAAAAAATGGCAGGGGCGGCAAGACTTGAACTCACGCTAGCCCCTTGGGACGCTACGTGAGTTCCCAGGTGGTATGGTTTTATTGGAATAAAAAATGGCAGGGGCGGCAAGACTTGAACTCACGACACCTGGTTTTGGAGACCAGTGCTCTACCAACTGAGCTACGCCCCTACACAGACTTTGGGACTTTCTTTGGGATGAAAGTCCCAACGAAAGAAACCTAGTTTGAATTTCAGGTCAGGCGAAGCCCGACCTAAAATTTGTTATAAACCAAATTCAGGTAAAACTAACCTGAGATCTGCTATAAATCAAATTCAGAAAAATCTGACCTGAAACTTGATAACTTATTATTAAATTACTTTTCCATTTTATCACAAAATGTGTTAAAATGGAAGAAGATGAAAATACTAATGCTAGGATGGGAGCTACCACCCCATAACAGTGGAGGATTAGGGGTAGCGTGTTTGAACCTATCTCGGGCTTTGGCGCGGGATGGGGCTGACATTGATTTTGTTGTGCCTTACGAAGCTGAGCATCCTGAGATTAAGTATATGCGGATTTTATCTGCGATGAAACTCGATCCGATTTATCGCTATGGTGTGGGGGCGTATGATAGCAAATATATTACAGAGGCACTAATTCCCCATGTGGATAGTGGTGATATGATTTCTATCCGCGACATCCAGCATAATTATTGTGAGTTTGTAGAAAAATATTTAATGGAGTTTAAGCCGGATTTAGTCCACGCTCATGATTGGCTGACTTTTGAGGCGGGGATGTTAGCTAAGAAAAACTACGGTATCCCGCTTGTTGCACACGTCCATGCCACGGAATATGACCGTTCTGGTATGAACGGTGGTAACCCGGTAGTGCTGGAGATTGAGCGCGAGGGGTTAATGTTGGCGGATAAAATTATCGCGGTCTCAGAGGCGACGAAGCACGTAATCCATGAAAAATACGATATTCCATATGACAAGATTGACGTAATTTATAATTCTCTGGACGAGGAATTTGTGAATGAGGTTTATAAATATGACACGGACGACTATGCTTATTTAGAGGTGATGAAGGCGGCGGGGTATACTATTGTTTCTACGGTGGGGAGGTTTACTGTGCAGAAGGGCTTGGCTAATATGATGAGAGCGGCCGCCAGGGCGCTATCTAAAGAGAAGAAATTAATTTTTGTCTTTGCGGGCGATGGTGAGCAGAAAGCAGAGCTTTTAGAGCTTTCGGCAAGATATGGGATTTCTAAGAACGTAGTCTTTACCGGCTTTGTGCGCGGCAAACAGCTGAGAGACATTTACCAGGTAAGCGATATTTTTGTAATGTCTTCTATCTCGGAGCCTTTTGGGCTGACTGCACTAGAGGCGGCGCATCATGGAGACGTGCTAATCCTAACAAAACAATCTGGCGTGGCGGAGGTTTTGCGTTCGGCGATGGAATACGATTTTTGGGATACGGATAAACTAGCAAACGAGATTGTGGCGATTGCGCATTCGCAAGGGCTTCGCAATACTTTGAAAGATGGAATTTCGCATGAATATCGGAAAATATCATGGGATGATGTTGCGCAGAAATTGATTTCGGTATATAATGAAGTAAATAAGCATAAGCGGGGTTTTTAGAATGCGAGCAATTTGTCTCTATCTACACATGCACCAGCCGTGGCGATATGAGCGGTACTCCATTTTTGATGTTTCGCACGATCATAATTATTGGGATGAGATAGATTATTACGATAAGCAGAACAACGAGCGGATTTTCCGCAAGGTGGCAGAGAAATCTTATTGGCCGATGCTTAACAAAATAGAGGAATTAGTGCGGGATTTGCCGGGTTTTAAAGTTTCGCTTTCTATTACCGGCACATGGCTAGATCAAGCAGAGCTTTGGGAGCCAGAGTTGATTTCTAAATTGCAGCATTTAGTAAAGACTGGCCAGGTAGAGATTGTGGCAGAGACATATTACCACTCTCTAGCATTCTTTTATAATAGGGATGAGTTTGAGGCGCAGGTGAAGAAACATCTAGAGAAGATTAATTCCCTATTCGGCGTGGTGCCAAAAGTCTTTAGAAATACAGAGCTTTCTTATAATGACGAGTTAGGAGAGTGGGTAGATAAGATTGGATTTAAGGGCGTCTTGGCAGAAGGTTGGGATAAGGTGCTTGGCTGGAAGAGTCCAAATTACGTGTATCGCCCATATGGTGCGAAGCGGGCAAAGTTGCTTTTAAAGAACTATCGTTTATCCGATGATATTGCTTTTAGATTTTCCAATAAGGGCTGGAGCGAATGGCCGCTTACAGTAGAAAAATATATCGATTGGGTAAATATGGATTGTTTAAGAGGGCCGCTTATTAATCTGTTTATGGATTTTGAAACTTTTGGCGAACACCAGTGGGCGGAGACGGGGATTTTCCAGTTCTTTGATATGTTCGTACGGAAGTGGCTTGCGACATATAATAATAAATTCGTCACGGTATCTGAGGCTTGTGATTTGATGCCGGCGGCGGATGAGATTTCTATGCCAGAGACAGTGACCTGGGCTGACACTGAGCGCGATCTTTCTGCCTGGACACACAATGAGATGCAGAAAGAGGGGTTAGCAGATTTATATGAGATGCGCGATGCGGTGATAAAAAGCGGAGATGAGAGGCTGATAGAGGATTTTCATCGCCTGACTACTTCTGACCATGCATACTATATGTGTACGAAGTATTGGAATGATGGCGATGTGCATGCGTATTTCTCGGCTTATGATTCGCCATATGATGCGTTTATGTATTATATGAATATACTTCGTGATATGAACTTTCGCTTAGCGCAAAAGCATTTATAGGCGCGTGCTACTTCGTCTAAGGTCCGTGGCTTCGCTCACCGTACTTGTAGTACGGCTCACTCAGCTACTCCCTTATCCTCGTATCACGCACCTCTAAATGCTTTTGCAAAAAAACGGCTCGTTCCGGTGCTCCTCCATCCTCGCATTACACGCTTCTAAATGCTTTTGCAAGAAAACTGCTCACTCAGCTACTCCCTTATCCTCGTATCACGCACCTCTAAATGCTTTTGCGGGGAGGGGCGGAGTTTTCCATATAGAGCTTCAGGGGTTTTCCACCACATTTTCTTGAAAAAATGAAAAAATCGCCAAAAACAGGTTGACAAAACTTGACGGGGGGGGGGTATAATGTTCTTATTAGAAACCCGTAGGGTTGAGAACTACGGATATAAATGAGGAGGCATATAATGGGTAAAACCAGCATAACACAAAATAAAAAGAAACAAATTACTAGCATTTTGCTTGGGAGAGTACGTAGGAAGAAATTGAACTTCGTGACGGGTACCAAATTGTACTCACCAGAGTTTAGTGTCTGTCAGGGAGCTCAAGTGGCTGATAAAAAAGTATGGGGGCTGCCTCAGGCCTCTATACTAGGTTTTCTTGGGCTCCTTACCTCCCAAAATGGTAAGGCGGCACACGTGCACTCCTCTTGGGCGAGCGTCTCTATATTAGGTTTACTGGCCGTTTTTGCTGGTAGCTTTATTATGTCTCATTCCGCTTATGCCTATGAAGTATCTATTGGCACTAGCACAGATACCGTATCGTTACATCTTACACCATCTTCTGTAAATCCAGATGTGGCTAAAGATTATCATAATGTAGTGATTAGTAGCAATTGTCCATATGGCCATAGCTTGTATGTTAACGCGCAGGATACTACAAACCTCGTTAACAGCTCGGATAATAGCTCTGTCATCCCTACGTCTTCGGCTACTATGGCATCGCCAGCAGAGTTATCTAATAATACTTGGGGCGTAAACACTGATGGCACGGATAATTTCTCCGGTATACCAACTGCCTCTAGTCTTACTGATGGTACTCTTACCCCGCTAGCTTCATATAGGCCAGGTACTAGCACTAGTGGCACATACACTAGAAACACCGCTGTTTATTATGGTGCTAAAGTTACCACTGCTGTCGCACCAGGTACATATACTGGCAATGTAGTCTATACTGCCATTGCCGATGAAAGCTGTACTAGGTATACTTTGACCGTAGAAGCGGGGGAAGGCGCTGGCACTCCAATCACTGGTTTTAGAGACCATGGCGGCGTTGTAAACTTAGCAGACCTTGCCACCTCGGCAGCGGGATTTTCTAGGCCAGGATATACTTTAAAAGGCTTTAAGATAGTAAGGGCTACCTCTAATTCTGTTCCGCTAGATTTAACTAGTCTCACTACTAAAGAGTGGACTACCAATGAGTCTCCAATCTTAGATGCGGAGCTCTCTACCGCCGATAGTATTGTTATTCAGGCTACTTGGCAGCCAATTACCTATAACGTTTCGTTTACATGCAATAATGGTACGATAGCCGGGGCAGGCACTATAGCTAATGTCACTAATGTTTCTTATGGTGGCAATGTCGTTTTGCCTTCTTCTGGTTGTACTGCTACAAATAAGACTTTTCTGGGCTGGAATAAGAACCAAGCAAACGCTGGCAATGGCCTAGCAGAGTATGCTCTGGGGCAGACGATAGAGGCCGCAAACTTTACTACAGAAGCCGGCGCTACCGTGCCATTATACGCAGTATATAGCATAACCGATAGTATCCCTACGGTTACAGTAAACAAGGCGAGCAATGTTTCTGCTGCGGGTATTAGTACGGGCACTACTACTCCGGGGACTACTATTACTCTAATGTGTGTCCCATCTGTCGCTAATTATGGGTGTAATTGGACCGTCGATGCTGGCGGAGTAAGTATCACGAAGCTTACCTCTACTACTGCAAGTTTTGTGATGCCAACTAACGATGTTGCAATCACGGCTAGCCTTGCGAACCCTTCTATATCCTCTATAGATACTATGCAACAGATGACTTCTGCGGTATGTAGTAACTCTAGTGTTGGTGAAAACAAAGTGGTAGTCGATATTAGGGACGGTAATACGTATCGTATTAACAAGTTAAAGGATAATAAATGTTGGATGGTCCAAAATCTCAGAATATCCGATGTAAAGCTGAGTTCCGATACCTCAGACTTAGCCGATGGTACTACCTTTACCGTACCAGCAAGTACTAAACAAGCTTTCACGGAAAGTTTCGCTGGTGTAACTCCACGCATGGCACTATCAGATAATACAAGTTATGGCGGCTATTACAACTTCACTGCCGCCACGGCTGGCACTGGTAGCGGTTACAACCAAGGTACCACTTCCGGCACATACTCTATCTGTCCTAAGGGCTGGACGCTCCCTACCAAGGATAACTTCGTAAGCCTAGATAAAGCATTTGGCTACAGTGGCGAGAACCGTAGTGGCGGCACTGCCCAATGGAACGCTAGCTATGCTAATACAGATTACTCTGCAGGCTATCCTGGTTTGGTGCTAGCAGGTAGGTATTACTCAGATTACCCTACTCTCTATTCCGGCCAGCTCGCGTACTACTGGTCGTCCACGGCAGCTAGTACAACGTACGCGTACCGCCTGAACTTCGATACGGGCTCTACTAACCTGTATCCGCAGCACCAGCACAGTAAGTTCGCCGGCCTCTCTATCCGCTGTGTAGCGCGCTAGTAGTAATCTTCCTTCTTTTCCCAGCCTTCTCTTAGATAATTGCTTCTATCTAACTCATAACGTATAGAAAAGGCCAGTAGTCCGCGTCCTGGCCGAAATACCTAAACTTGCAGAAAAACTGCGGCCCGTACTTCTAGAGTTAACTTTTAAAACGTCTTCCCCCGTAGGGGAAGGCGATATATAATTTCTTGAGGCTGACGGTTTCTATGAACTATTCTCAAGAGTACCTCCTCTTCTCCTAATGACAACCCCCACTTTAGAGAACATTTTTTTTAATGGGCCCCAAGCGGGTGGGAGCTTCTACCTTTATTATAGTATAAAAAAGAGCCCTAGAGGGGCTCTTTTTTAACGCTTCTTTTCCTTAACTTCGTTGCGGCCAAGATTTTTCTTGGTCTCTGTAAAGACAACGTGTTTTCTGAGGATTGGATCGTATTTTTTCAGACTTAGTTTATCTGGAGTATTCATAGTATTCTTCTTGGTGTAGTAAGCGCGGATACCAGATTCTTCAGAAACAAGCCCAACCAATTTCCTCTTTGTATTACTCTTTTTTGCCATGATAGGTATATTATAGCAAGAAAGCGGCTAAATGTCTAGGGTTTTTCTGTAAAAGTGGAGATATACAATTTTCTACTGTCAATAACTTTTAATTATGTCCCCTTTTTTAGTACGTAATTATTTTATGAAAATGTCACTTTCGTTTCCTGATGCAATTATGCTGATATAAGTATTGGATCATTCTGTTTTGCATTGTAGTTCATAATAATGGATACGA
>JAFUCF010000020.1 GCA_017459845.1 Candidatus Saccharimonadota bacterium | reverse complement strand
TAAACCAAGGGTTAGGGGCACAAAAAATGCCATAACGGCAAAAATAGAGACTTTTGGGGTTCTCTTATTTAATAGTGTACCCCCCCCCCATGTGGATATTTAGCATTTTAGTTTCTCCTTCCTATTAATTGGCCTTACGTTGGAAATTATTATAATGCATATGGTTCTGAAAAACAAGGGTTGAAAATTATAAAGAATATAGTGTAATAAAAACCTTTCACCAACCTTAAAAACGCCAATTTTCCTATTGAAATTCACCGCCCCAAGTAGTAAAATACCTGTATATTATTTATCAGTAGGAGGGGAAATATATATTATGAAGAAAAATACAGTCAATATTACTAAAGATGGCAAAAAAGCTTTGGAAGAGGAGCTAAAAGAGCTCGTGGCGCGCCGCCCAGAAATCGCCGAGAAAATCGCTACCGCCCGTGCCTTTGGCGATTTATCCGAAAACGAAGAATACAGCTCTGCCCGTTCAGAGCAAAAGACAGTAGAAAACCGTATTCTAGAGATTGAAGACATTTTAAAGAATGCCAAAGTCATCCGCTCTGCCGCTCATGCCAAGGTTGCGCTTGGCGCTACCGTTAAGGTAAAAGTAGATGGTAAACAAAAGACTTATTCCATCGTTGGCCCAGTAGAGGCCAACCCGCTAGAGGGTAAGATTTCTAACGAATCTCCAATCGGCAAGGCCCTACTTGGCCTCGCCGCCGGTGAATCTACTACCTGGAACGGCAAGACTTACAAAGTTGTAGAAATTGCCTAAACCTCTAAAACGTGTTACAATTAACCCATGGTTACATTATCTGATTATCGCGATGAGCGGCTTCGCAAACTAGCCGAGATTAAAGAGCGGGGGATTAACCCTTATCCCGCCAAGTCTAATCGAGATACCAAAATTGGCAATATCCTAGATAATTTCGACGAGCTAAACGGCCAAACCGTCACTATCGCCGGCCGCATTGTGGCTATACGCAGCTTTGGCAAACTCGCATTTGTAAAAGTCCGCGATTATACCGGCGAGGTACAGCTTTTCATGAAAGCAGATGATGATATCACCGCAGATTTTGGCGTCAAAGATATTAAGTTGCTTGATAGTGGCGATTTTATCGAGGCCAAAGGCTTCGTCGGCAAGAGCCAGACTGGCGAGATTTCCGTTTTTACAAATTCTGTCCGGCTTCTTACTAAATCTCTCCGCCCGCTCCCTGGCCGCGAGGGCTTTACTAACAAAGAGGAGCGCTTCCGCCGCCGCTACGTAGACATGAATGTTAATACAGAAGTGCGAGACCGCATGGTGCGCCGCAGCAAGTTCTGGCAGGCCACCCGCGATTTTATGAACGCACACGGTTTCGTAGAGATAAACACCCCAGTCTTAGAACACACCACTGGCGGCGCCGACGCCAAGCCATTCGTCACTCATATAGATGCTTTAGATGAAGATTTATACCTGCGCATCTCTCAAGAATTGCCTCTAAAACGTTTACTTGGCGCTGGCTTTGAAAAAGTCTATGATATCGGCCCACGTTTTAGAAATGAAGGTGTAGACGATGAACACCTGCCAGAGCACATTGCCTTCGAATCTTACTCCGCCTATGACAATTATGAAGACGGTATGGAGCTTTACGAAGAAATGATCAAATACGTCGCCAAAGAAACTTGGGGGACATTAGAGTTTGATGTTGGCGGCTTCCACGTCAACCTAGACCAAAAATGGCCACGCATTAAATATGCTGATCTCCTAAAAGAAAAATACGATGTAGATGTCTTCAACCCAGACCGCGAGCAGCTAAAAGCCATCCTCCTAAAAGATTGGAAGGCCGAAGATTTAAGCGCCAGCGCCTTTGAAAAGAAGCTAGACGAGATGTCTACCGCCCATTTAATTGACAACGTTTGGAAGTTAATCCGCAAAACCTCCGCTGGCCCATACTGGCTAATTGAGGAGCCTCTCAGCCTTAGCCCACTTGCTAAGGTAGTAGAAGATAACCCGCTCGTTACCCAGCGCTTCCACCCGATTATCGCCGGTACTGAAATGGGTAATGGCTACTCAGAGCTCAACGATCCGCTAGACCAATTAGAACGCTTTAAAGAACAGCAAGCTCTGCGCGATGCTGGCGACGATGAAGCCCAGATGCTAGACCAAGATTTCGTAGAGATGCTAGAATACGGTATGCCACCGGCTTGCGGCTGGGGCAACAGCGAGCGCAACTTCTGGCTGCTCGAGGGCGTCTCTGGCCGCGAAGGCGTGCCTTTCCCGCTCATTAAAAGCAAATAAAATCCTAGAATTTTTATATTTGCTTGTGGTATAATGAGAAAAAGGAGTTTGCTATGTCAAAAGTTATGATTGTGGGGACTGGCAATGTGGGCGCTTCTATCGCTTATTGTCTTATTAACCAGCGCACCGCCGTGTCAGAGCTCGTCTTAACCGATATCAATAAAGAAGACGCCGAGGGCGAGGCAATGGATCTTCGCGATACTCTAGCGGTATCGCCGTCTTACATGAAAATCCGCTCTGGCGATTATTCAGAGGCGGGGGATTGCGATGTCATCATTATCACCGCCGGCATTCCGCAAAAACCGGGAGAATCCCGTATGGATTTACTTAAGAAAAATGCCGCCATCTTTAAAGATATGATCGGCGAGATTATGGATAATGGCTTTAATGGCATATTTATCGTCGTCTCAAATCCTATGGATGTTTTGACTTACCTTACCTGGCGCTATTCTGGCCTCCCGGCCGAGCAAGTAATCGGCTCCGGTACTATCTTAGACTCTGCCCGCCTCCGTTACAAGGTAGCGGAGAAACTAGGTATCCACCCTAAATCTATCCACGCTTTCCAAATTGGCGAGCATGGCGATACAGAATTTGCCCTCTGGTCTTCTGCCAGCGTAGCCGGCCAACCAATTACCGAACTCCTAGATTTAAACACCTTAAATGAAATAGAAGATTATGCCAGAAATGAGGCTTATGCCATCATTGAGAAAAAAGGCTCCACCCATTATGGTGTTGGCGCCTGCGTCACTACTCTTTTGAACTCTATCCTCGGCGATGAACGCCGCATTTTACCCGTGTCGAGTTACGATGATTTTACTGGGGTATACAATGGGTTCCCAGCCATCGTCGGGCGAGAAGGTGTAGTGCGCCGCGTGGGAGTCCACCTGACCGAGGAGGAGGGAATTAAAATGCAAAAATCTGTCAACGCTTTAAAAAACGCAATTAAAGAAATAGGAGAATAATATATGGATACAGTTACCATTATAGACGACGAAAAAGAAGTCGTAAAAAGCAAAACCCCAATCATCATCGCAGCCGTAGCCGTTGCAATAGGCATTGGCGGACTTGTTTTTGGTTTTATCCAGAAATCAGAAAAAGATAGTTTAAATAATCGCATTTCTAATTTGGAGCAAAGTGTTAACATCCACGTTGCCGAGGTAGAAGCCTTAAAAGACCAGCTAATAGAAAATGGCATCAAGCCAGAAATCGTCACCACCACCGAGACTAAAACTGCTACCAATGACAAAGTGGCAGATACCACCACATCCAGTGATAGTTCCAAGACTGAAACATCAAAAAATGACAAGAACTCTACCGATAAAAAGACAGATTCTAAAGAGTCCGCCGGCGAGGGCTACAGTGATATCCCTCTAGATCCAGGTAGCGATTGGAACGTTAAATTCTTCTTCCCGAATGGCATTAAGAACGTCAATTATATTTATCCATCTGGTACATCCATCGCTATCACCGGTATCACTACCGCCTCCAAAACTTACGATTCAGACACTTGCGCCACCGGTTTTGGCCAAGTCATCCTAGGCGGCTCCACCGGAGAAAAAATCTTCAGCGATTCTAAAGGCACTTACTACTACGTAGCACCATCAAACAGCAAGTGCTCTGGCACCGATTACGAGACTGCCGTCTCGCTCGCCAAAAAGCTTTTCCAAAGCATCAAGGCGAAATAGGTGCTATACTAACTAATCTTACCGGCAGTTAGCACGCAAATACCCGCTAGGCTAATTAATTTCATGTTATAATTTGAATATGAAAAGAATAGCCTTACTTATCATAAGTTTATTATCGCTAACTCTCGTCTCTCCTGTCTCTGCCGCATCCGATCCAAATCTTTATTTTGACGATGCCATTTTTGACTATTACCTAGAAAAAACCGATACTGGCACAAAAATGAAGGTAAAAGAAACTCTAAAAGCCGTGTTTTCTAATAATAGTATTAGCCATGGCCCTACCCGTATCATTCCTTTTACTAACCAAGCTGGCAAGAACATCACTATAGACAATCTAAAAATTACCGCCACTAGAAACGGCGTATCAGAGCCCATCGCAAACGTAGAAAAAACCGATAACTATTTTAGAGTCAATATTGGCTCTAGCTCTCGCACCGTACAGGGCGAACAGACTTACGTCTTAGAGTATGAATTTAACAATGTCATTACTGAATACGACACGTCTGGGCGAGACGTTTCTGGCACCGGTGGGGATCATCAAGAGCTTTACTGGGATACCAACGGCACCGGCTGGCCAAACGCCTTTAATTCTATCACTGCCAACGTCCACTTTGCGGGGGATTACGCCACAAAAGACCAAGCCTATTGTTATACTGGTAGCCAAGGCTCATCCGGCCGCGATTGTACTGTCACTAAAAATAGCGATGGCTTTACTTTTAAAACCACCAGGAAACTTAACGCCTATGAAAACCTGACTTACGATATAGAATTTCCCGCCGGTACCTTTAAAGTCCCGCTTTCCCAAAACTATATTTTGGTTATCTCCACAGCTGTCGTAGCCGTGCTTGGCGCCCTGGCTGTTCTATTTGAAGTTAAAAAATATCGCAAATACGCCAGCGAAAAGGCGGCTTATGCTAAAAATCTCTTAGTCGCGCCACAATACACGCCAATAAACAATCTCACCGTAGCAGAAGCGGGGATGATTTATACTGAAATATCCAAGCCCACCCAAACAGCCACATTATTAGAGCTAGCTATTAATCATAAAATCCAAATTGTCTCCGGAAAGGCTACATCTACCATCTTAAAACGTGAAAAGACCGCATGGAGTATTAAGGTTTTAGACGATAAAGACCTTACTGGTCCTCAAAAAATCGTTCTAGAGATTATTAATGGTGGGAGCTTGCCAAGCGTAGGCGAGGTAGTTACGATAGAAAGGCAAACCGCCACTCAGGCACTTGCCAACCTTGCCAAAAAATATCCAAAAGACGCTCGCCAACTCTTAATCAAAAAGAAGTATTTTGAGCCAAACGTAAACAATGATACCAGCCGCATCAAGACCACGCGCGAGGGGAAATTCATTGGCGTATTTATGGCCTTACTCATTTGCGCCACTGGCCTTGTTACATTCTTATCTTTCATTGAAGCAGGCTTCATAACCTACGGCAATATCTTCGGCAAAGACTATCTCATCTACATGATATGGGCAATTACCGTACTATCAATTCTCATCGCAGCTATTATAGATAACAGTGGTGATAAATACTCCGCCCGCACCACCGTTGGCCTTGACGCCTCTAACTACTACGAGGGCCTCAAGCTCTATATTAGTATGGCAGAAAAAGAGCGTTTAGAGTTTAACCAGTCCGCCAAAAATGCACCGCGCGATGAAAAGGGGCTAGTCAAACTCTATGAAAAGCTTTTGCCGTATGCTTGCCTCTTTGGGTTAGAAGAAAGCTGGCTTAAAGAAATCCAAAAGTATTATGAAGCCCTCAATTATTCGCCAGATTGGTATTACGGTGATGACATCTTAACTTACGCCATGCTAAACAGTATGGTCACCACTACATCAAGCACCATCTCAAACAATACCTCGTGGCATGATGCCTCCTCGTCCTCCGGCTTCTCGGGTGGCGGTGGCGGCGGTTTCTCCGGCGGCGGCGGTGGCGGCGGGGGCGGCGGCAGCTGGTAAGTAAAAGTAGCTAGCCCAAGTTGCACATCAGTTTATGTGGTATAATATAGTATATGTTAGACGTTAATTTCATTAGAGAAAATCGTGCGCTCGTGGAGAAGAGCGCCAAAGAGAAGGGATACACAGATGTTGATATCGCCAAGATTTTGAAGCTTGACGATGAGCGCAAATCTCTCCTTCAGAACATTGAAAAACTAAGAAAAGAGCGCAACGAGATTGCCGCCAAAATGAAAGGTGGCAAGCCGTCTGAGGAGCTCATCAAGCGCGGCAAAGCTGTCAAAGAGCAGTTAGCCAAGTTTGACCTTGGGTTTATAGAGGGCGCTTTAAACAAAGAGCTAAAAGCCGTGCCAAACATTATCTTTGATGATGTGCCGCTCGGCGGGGAAGAATGTTCAAAAGAGATTAAAAAATGGGGTGCACCAAAAGAGAAGGGTGTGGACCATCTAGACTATGCCGTGAAGCGCGGCTGGCTAGATTTTGAACGTGGCGCTAAAGTTGCCGGCGCAAAGTTTTACTATCTAAAAGGCGGCTTAGCACTTCTAGAAAATGCGCTATTTCAATACGGGTTAAACATCGTATTAAAACACGGCTTTACCCCAATGGATGTACCCGATATGGTATCATCCAGAGTCTTAGAGGGCGCGGGCTTCGCGCCAAAATCCTCAGACCAATCAGATGAATATTACATAGAGGGCGAGGATTTAGTAATGATTGCCACCGCCGAGATGCCAATCACCGGCTACCACATGGATGAGATTTTGGATGAAGAAGATTTACCTTTAATGTATGCTGGTTTTTCAGCCTGCTTCCGTAAAGAGGCCGGCGCTTATGGTAAATATACAAGAGGGCTCTTCCGCGTCCATCAGTTTAACAAGCTAGAAATGTACGTCTTTTGTCTGCCAGAACAGTCTAAAGAAATCCACGAAAAAATCCTGAGTATAGAAGAAGAAATCTGGCAAGGCCTTAATATCCCATATCACGTCATCAATATTGCCGCTGGCGATCTTGGCGCCCCAGCCGCCAAGAAATACGATTTAGAGTATTGGTCACCAGTCAATCAGAAGTACCAAGAGCTCACATCCTGCTCTAACTGCACAGATTTCCAAGCTCGCTCTATGAATACACGTGTCCGCCGCAAAGATGGCCGCATTGAAACCGTCCACACTCTTAATGGTACGGCAGTTTCTCTCGCCCGCACGATGGTAGCCTTCCTAGAAAACTATGCCACAGAGGATGGCAAGGTTAAAATACCAGAGGCCTTGCAGCCATATTTAGGCGGCAAAACAGAGCTATAGTCATCAAACCAGAACCATCCAAAACTAGGGCGCTTTCTTACTAAAGAAAGTGCCCTAAATTTAAAAAGTATGGTAAAATGGTATAAAAGGAGTTTTTATGATTGAAAAAATAGAAATTACGGGCAGTAATTATAAGCCAACGGAGAGCTTTAAAAAATACGCCGAGAAGCGCATTGGTAAGCTAGACCGTTACTTACCAAAGGGCAATAAGAAAGATGTCGTAGCTAAAATCGTTGTAACTGAGGTAGACCGCGCTCATGGTAATAAATATGAAATTTCCGCCGCGATGGAAATCCCTGGCGGTAAAGTCATCGCCGCCAAAGACGAGTCTTCCAATGTCTTTGCTGGTGTAGATATTATCGAGGCTAAGCTCATGGGGCAAATCCGCCGTTACAAGCTAGAGCAGACACCACATCTCCGCAGAAACCCAATCAAACGCTTGTTCAGGAAAGGATAATTTATGGCCGACGAGAAGAAGAAAGCGGCAGTGGGCACCGAAGAAACTAAAGTAAAAACTCCAAAACTTAAAAAAGAAAAGGCGCCAACCGATAAGCTTGCCGATAAGACTGCGATGACTAAATTCCTCCAGGGGATTTTTGGTGATGCCCAGAAAAAAATCTTAAAGCGTTATTACAAACGCGTGCTTGAGATTAACAAAGAGGAGCCAAAATACGAGCAAATGACAAACGAAGAGCTCCAGGCTCAAACCGATATCTTCCGTGAAAAGGTTAAAGATTTAGAAAATGACAAGTTAGAGAAGGCTCTAGATGGTATTTTAAATGATGCCTTCGCCGTCGCGAGAGAGGCCACTAAGCGCACGCTTGGCATGCGCCACTTTGACGTTCAGCTCATCGGCGGTATGGCGCTCCACGAGGGCAACGTTGCCGAGATGAAAACCGGCGAGGGTAAAACTCTCGTTGCGCTTCTCCCAGCCTACCTTAACGGCCTTACGGGCAAGGGTGTTCACGTGGTCACAGTCAACGATTATCTCGCCCAGCGTGACGCCGGCTGGAATGGCCCAGTCTATCATTTCTTAGGCCTTTCTGTTGCAGTTATTATTAACGAGGCTAGCTTCATTTACGATCCAGAATATGAAAACGAAGATCATACCGACGAGCGTTTAGTCCACCTTCGCCCGTGTACCAGAAAAGAGGCTTACGCCGCGGATGTCACCTACGGCACCAACAATGAGTTTGGTTTTGACTACTTACGTGACAACATGGTTAACGATCCAAAATATCTCCGCCAACGCACGCTTAACTTCGCCATCGTAGACGAGGTAGACTCTATCTTAATTGATGAGGCCAGAACCCCGCTTATCATCTCCGCTCCGGCCGGCGATAATCCAGATGCTTATTACCAATTTGCTAAAATCGCCGCCCAGCTCGGCCCAGATGATTACATCCAGGACGAAAAGCACCGCAGTGTCCTCCTTACCGACAAAGGCGTAGACAAAGTTGAAAAGATTTTAGGCATAGATAATCTTTACTCTACTGCAAATACCCGCTTAGTTTACCATATGGATCAAGCCTTAAGAGCAGAGGTCGTCTTTAAGCGTGATAAGGATTACGTCGTCACCAATTCTGGCGAGGTCATTATCGTAGATGAGCATACCGGCCGCCTCATGCAGGGCCGCCGTTATAATGAGGGCCTCCACCAAGCGATTGAAGCCAAAGAGGGTGTCCAGGTAAAGCAAGAGTCCATGACGCTTGCCACTATCTCTTTCCAGAATTTCTTCCGCCTTTATCGTAAGCTCTCTGGCATGACAGGTACCGCTTTTACTGAGGCAGAGGAGTTCCAGCAGATTTATGCTCTAGACGTTATTCAGATTCCGCCTAACCGCCCAATCGCCCGCGTAGACAAAGACGATTTAATCTTCCGCACCGAGGCCGGCAAGCTCCGCGCCATCGTCCGCGAGGTGCAGAAATATCATGAAATCGGCCAGCCAGTCTTGATTGGCTCCGCCTCTATTGTTAAAAACGAGCTCATTGCTAAATATCTTGATGCCGCCGGCCTACCATACCAGCTCTTAAACGCTAAGAACAACGAGAAAGAGGCTGCCATCATTGAAAAAGCCGGGGAAAAGGGCGCCATCACTCTCGCTACCAACATGGCCGGCCGTGGTACAGATATTAAACTTAGCGACGAGGTAAAGAAATTAGGTGGTCTCGTCGTCATCGGCTCAGAGCGCCACGATTCTCGCCGCGTAGACAACCAGTTACGTGGCCGTGGTGGCCGCCAAGGCGATCCTGGCACCACCCAGTTCTTTGTCTCCTGCGAAGATGATTTAATGCGTATCTTCCAGGGCGACCGTATCTCTATGCTTATGAAACGCTTAGGCGTAGACGAGGATACTCCTATCCAGACTAAATCCGTCACTAAGACTTTGGAAGCTGCTCAAAAGCGCATAGAAGGTTTCAATTTCGACTCCCGCAAAAACGTCGTTCAGTATGACAACGTCATCAACCGCCACCGTAAGGTAGTTTACACCATGCGCCGCAAGATTTTGGATGGCGAAAACATCCACGCCGAGATTGAAAGGCTGATGAATGATTGCGCCGCAGATTTGACCATAGATTCTTCCCGTGTTAACAAGAATTTTGAAAAAGAATTTAAGTCTGTCTTTAATACCCTAGATGATGATTTAATTAATACCATCGGCACGCTCCGCAAAGAGAAAGACCGCAAGAAGCTCGCCCATACCGCCATCAAAGAGGCCTACCTCAAAAAGGAGGAGGAATTCGGCGAGGAGCAGATGCGCATCATAGAGCGAGAAGTTTATCTCCGCGTCTTAGATACTCTCTGGATGCAACACCTTGAGAATATGCAACATCTCCGCGAGGGTATTCATTGGCGCAGCGTCGGCCAACGTGATCCATTAGTAGAATACCGCAGCGAGTCTCAGAAACTCTTTGATTCGCTCCAGAAAAACCTCCGCGAAGAAGTTCTAAAGATTCTACTAAATCTCACCAAGCAAGAGGCCGCCGAGACAGAAGTCATGGATGGCGAGCAATACGATTCTGAGCTTACCAAAATGGCAGAAGGCGCTACCGAAAAGGGCGTTAACGAAATCTCCAAGGGCGAGAAAAACCTAGACTCCGAGTTTACTGAAAAATCTTCTACTAAAGTCAAAGTTGTCAAGCATACCCAGGGTAAAAAGAAGAAAAGTAAAAAGGGTAAAAACAAGCGGAAGAAATAGTCTTCCAAAGTTTAAGTAAAATGAAGCATTCTGTCAGCGAAATATCTCTGCCAAACGGCGCTAAAGGGCTACTTATCAACGTCCCTGGCGCCAGCGTGATGAACATTAAAGTCCAATTCAGGGCTGGTATGCGCTATGCTAAAAAACCAGAGTTATATGAAATCGCCCACGTTGTAGAGCACCTGAGCTTTGGCGCCAACGCTAAGTTTAAGGACGAGCAGGCCTTTGAAACTGAATTCACCAAGAACGGCGCCTATCATAATGCCTGGACATCAGACCTCTCCGTCTGCTACGAGGCAGAATGTGCGGATTTTGAATGGGACAGAATCTTAGACTTACACCGCATATCTATTACAGAGCCGCGCTTTAATGAAGAAGAATTAAAGAGCGAAAAATCCACCGTGCGCTCTGAGCTTACCGGCTATCTTAATGATTACAGCCGTTTAATCTGGCCACGCCTCATGGCTGCTACCGGCGAAAACGTCCCTACGCTCCGCGAACGCTTAAATACCGTCTCCAATATTGAGCTAAAAGACATCCGTGAGCATTACCGCCGCACTCATACCGCCGCTAATATGCGCTTCGTCATCACTGGCCGGTTGTCGCGCCGCCGCAAACGCCAAATCATCCGGCAACTAGAAAACTGGAACTTAAAAGAAGGCACGCGCCTCGAGGCACCGCTAGACCAGCTCCACTCCTCAGATCCCGTCTTAATCCGTCGCAAAGATGCCAGTAATATTACTTTTGGCTTTTCTTTCCTCACCCCGCGCAAATTGTCTTCAGAGGAAATGCGCATCATGGATTGTCTTAATCACATTCTAAACGGCACCACCTCATCACGCATTTTTGGCCAAGCCAGAAAACGCGGTCTCATCTACGGCATGGGCTCATCGCTCACTAACGGTATCCATAATTCATCCTGGGATTTTGACGGCGAGGTTAACCTGGAATCCTCCGAGGAACTGTTCGCTCTCATCCAAAAAGAGCTCAACCAAGTTTTGAACGGCGAAATCACTGAGTCTGATATAGAATCTGCCAAGTCTTACGCCCTAGGCCGCCATCAGATGAGTGCCCAAACCGTCTCGCAAATCTCTGATTATTATTCAGATTCATACTTCCTTGGCGGAGATATAGAAGAATACGATAAAATCCCAAATTACATCAAATCAATTGACAAGCCTAAAATCGTCAGCCTCGCCCGCGAATACGCTGGCTCTGGCATCAAAGGCTTCGCCGCCGTTGGCTCATGCGAAAAATCCGCCATCAACGCCTTAGCATCACATTTAGAAATATAAGAAAGGAGAAATATGAAAATCGCAATCTTAGGATACGGCCTAGAAGGCAAAAGCGTAGAAAACTATTTTAAAGGCAAAGCCGACATCCAAATTTTTAGTGATTTTACAAAGCTCCCGGATACATCGGAATACGATTTAGTCTTCCGTACGCCATCCGTCAAATTTCCCGAACCGCTTCCAAAAAACTGGACGTCCATCACTAAATATTTCTTTGAGCATTGCCCATGTAAAATCATTGGCGTTACCGGCACCAAGGGCAAAGGTACTACCTGTACCATGATAAAAGAGCTCTTAGAAGCTCTCGGCAAAACCGTCCATCTCGTCGGCAACATCGGTGAGCCAGCCATCTCCCACCTTGACAAAATTAAGAAAGATGACGTAGTGGTATACGAGCTCTCCAGCTTCCAACTTTGGGACTTAGAACAGTCCCCAGAAGTATCCGTCGTACTCCGCATCGAACCAGACCATCTCAATGTCCACAAAGATTTTAAAGATTACGTCTCCGCTAAAGGTAATATCGCCCAGCACCAAAATCCAGAAGATGCAATCATTTATTTCCGCCTTAACCATACCAGTAAAAGCTTTAGAGAATTAGGCCCAGCCCGCAGATTTCCATATCCTTATATTGCCAAAGAAGGGAATGTCATTACCGATTTTGAAAACACCAAGCTCGGCCACGAGCTACTAGGTGCTTTACCACTACTCGGCGAGCATAACCGCGAAAACCTAGAGGCCGCACTACTTGCCTCTTATGCTTATTTACATCCCATCACTTCTCAAAATGAGGGTTACTTAGAATGGCTCGACAAAAACAAAGCCGTATTAATTGGTGCAATTAAAAAAATGTTGCCACTCCCACATCATATAGAATTTGTCAGGGAGTTAAACCACGTTAAATATTACGATGATTCTTTCTGTACCGTCTTCCCAGCGCTAGATGTTGCCCTTAAATCATTCGGCGATGCACCACTTGTCCTCATTGCCGGCGGCAGTAGCAAGGGTACCAATCTCACCCCAGCCAAACGCGCCATTTTCGACCACAAGAACCTCCTAAAAGCCGTCTTAATTGGCGAGACCGCAAAAGAACTCGCAGAAGGCGAAGACGCCTCCAAATACATCCTTGCCGGCACTGATTTTAAGAAAGCCATCCTTACTGCTAAAGAAATTGCCGAGTCTGCTGGAGAAAACGCCGTCGTACTGCTTTCGCCTTGTGCTGCCTCTTTTGATATGTTTAAAAGCTATAAAGAACGCGGAGATAAATTTAAAGAAATCGTGAAGGACCTCTAATGGAAAAACAATTAGAAACTTTACGCAAAGAAGTAGAAGAAGCTTGGCAAAAACTAGATTTAGACGCCAAAATTGCCAGGCTATCTAAACTTGAAGCAGAAATCTTAAGCCCAGACCTTTGGAAAAACCCAGATTTAGCCCGCGAAAAGAATGAAGAATTCTCCCGCCTAAAAGATGAAACCTCAGAATGGCAAATTCTGCGTACTCAGGTAAACGACTTGGATGAGCTCATAAAGTTAAATGAGCCAGATTTAGAGGCAGAAATCAAAACTCAGCTAGATGTTTTAGGCACCACTTTAGAAAAGCTCAAAAAAGCTCTACGTTTTACTGGCCCTTACGACCACAACAACGCTGTGCTCCGCATCACTTCTGGAGCCGGCGGGGTAGAAGCTATGGATTGGGCTGGGATGCTAGAGCGGATGTATTTAAGATTTTGTGAAAAGAACAACGTCAAAACGCAGCTCTTAGAACGTCAAACTGGGGAAGAAGCCGGTATTAAAACCGCCGTTTATGAATTGAAGGGGCAAAATATTTATGGCAATTTTAAATCCGAACATGGCGTCCACCGCCTCGTCCGCCTTTCGCCCTTTAATGCCGATAACCTCCGCCAAACCTCTTTTGCCCTTGTAGAAGTCTTGCCAATTATTGACAACCCTTCTGAAATCCAAATAGACGACAAAGACCTACGTATTGATACCTACCATTCTGGCGGTCATGGTGGCCAATCCGTTAACACTACCAATTCTGCCATCCGCATCACCCACATCCCTACAAATACCGTCGTTGCCATCCAAAACGAGCGCTCGCAGCTCCAAAACAAAGAAAAAGCCATGGAGATTTTACGCGGCAAACTCGCCCAAATGCAGCTAGAGCAGCAGGCCGAGTCTATAGATAAGCTCCGCGCTGGCGAGTCCGCATCTTGGGGGCAGCAAATCAGAAACTACGTCCTCCAACCCTACCGCCTCGTCAAAGACACTCGCACAAAATACGAAACCACCGACACTGACAGGGTATTGGATGGCGACATCGCCGATTTCATAGAAGCCTATCTCACTTGGCAAATCGGCTCCTAGACCAAGCCTTTAATTAAAGAAACTTAGCTTAAGACCATTCAGCCTACAAGTTCGCTCGCGTCCGTTCTTTTTAAAATCTCCAGCCTTGACTGCGTCGCGGACTTTCGCGTGCTCGTCAAGGTGAAGATTTTAAAAAGAACGGGCTCGCTCAATACGTCTGAATGTCCTTAAGCTAAGTTTCCTTGAGGCTTGTTTAATATGTACTAAGGCTTTTCATCCGTATTGAACGAACCCGATTTTCGGTAAGGGGCTTACCTAGACGAGTACGCGACAGTCCGCGGCGCAGTCTAGGCTAAGCCACTTGCCGAAAATCGGACGTGAGTGAACCTGTAGGATGAAAAGTCTTAGTACGTATTAAACAAAGTTGAATGGTCTTAAGCTAAGTTTCTAAAATCATAATTTCAAAATTGTCTGTTTAAAAAACATAATTATTATGCTATTATAATATTATGATACTGCTAGACCATGTTACGAAGAAGTATCCTACCGATCCCCATCCAGCTTTGGATGAGGTCTCCCTTCATATTGAGCCAAATGAGTTTGTCTTTATGGTCGGCAAATCTGGTGCCGGCAAATCTACGGTTATTAAAATGATTACCAAAGAGGAAAACCCTACCTCTGGCAACATTACCGTTGGCGGCATTGATTTAAAATATGTAAAAAAGCGTTATATTCCTCATTATCGCCGCCGTTTGGGTGTTGTATTTCAGGATTTCAAGCTTCTACCAAACCGGACTGTTTACGAAAACGTAGCTTTCGCCCTAGAGATAGCAGGTTTTTCATCGCGTGAGATTAAAAATACCGTACCAAAAGTCCTAGAAATCGTAGAATTATCTGATAAGGCAAAGAAGTTCCCATCTGCGCTTTCCGGCGGTGAAATCCAGCGTGTGGCCATTGCCCGTGCTGTAGCGCGCCAGCCAAAGATTTTAATCGCTGATGAGCCAACTGCCAACCTAGACGTTCTCACTAAGTCAGAGATTATTAATCTCTTACAACGGATTAACGATTCTGGCACCACCGTGCTTGTCACGACGCATGATGAAAATGTAGTCAACAATTTGAGAAAAAGGGTGATTACTATTAAAGACGGCCGCATCGTAGCAGACCAAAAAGATGGTGGTGTTTACCGCTTAGACCGCGCTTCCGCAGAGGCGGCAGCTCGTGCCGCTGCGCTCGCCAGGGCGCAAGCCGTAGGCGAAGCCCAGGCACGTGCTGAGCAAGTTATTAGGAATGCCGAGGCGCAGGGCCGCACAAATCTCTTTAATGATAGGCCACAGCCTGTCCGCCGCGTCCGCACGATGAAGACTGAGAAACGTCCGCTTTCCGAAACTCCGCTTTATTCTATCCGCCAAGCCAAACCAAAAAAGGCCGCGCCCATAAACGTCATGACCTCTAGAGATCCTTTTGCCGTCGCTACTTCTGTCAAAGCCCCGAGAAAAGCTTCTAGCATCAGCACCAAATCAAAAAAGACTATGAAACCAAAAAGGAGTGTAATTTAGGATGGGCAAAGAGGAGACATCAGAAGAACGGCTCGCCAAAAATCGTGCCAAAAAACAAATTAAAACAACCAAGAAAAACCTCCGGACTATGTCGAGAAATGGCCGGTCCCATCGCGCCCGCTCGGCAGCGCGCGTTATGAAATACGGCGCAGTAAGCTTCGCCAGGAACATCTGGCTCTCCATCGCCTCCACGCTCGTGATGACGATTACGATTTTAATTATTTTAGTTACCTTCATGGCATCTGCCGTCCTTTCAAGTACCGCCCAAACTTTGCGTGAGAAAATAGATGTAACGATTTTCTTGAAGCCAGGTACGTCCACCCAAGTTTTGGCAGAAATGTCAGAAGAGCTAAAAAAAGATCCTAACGTCCGCAGTATCTCTACTAGTACATCGGAAGAAGTCTACGATAAATTCATCGCAGAAAATCAAGATGATGAAGTACTCATGAAGGCCGTCTCAGATGAGGAAATGCGCCAGCTCATGATAGAGGCAATGCAAGCTACTATCCGTATCAAGGTACATGACATCGATAATACAGAGGGGATAGAGAATATCGTAGAAAACAGCAAGCTTTTCACTGATAATATAGATCCAGCCTACCCGCCAACTTACGATAGCAATCGCAACGAGATTGATACTATTAATACCTGGGCCGATATAGCCAATAAGACGGGCTGGGTACTTTCAGCAATCTTCGTAGTTATCTCCATTCTTGTCATCTTTAATACTATCCGGATGGCTATCTTCTCGCGCCGCGAGGAAATTTACATGATGCGTCTCGTAGGGGCTGATAAATTCTTTACCAGAGGGCCGTTCATCGTAGAGTCGCAAATCTCTGGCGTCCTCGCTGGCTTAATCGCTACCACATTAGCTTATGTCGGTTATCGTCTCATCGCGCCCGGTCTTAAGTCCTACGGTATAGATATCTCCAAAATCTCAGATATCGCCGAATCACAAAAGCTTGTAGTAGTATATATTTGTGCTTGTCTTATCGGTATGCTTATCGGCGCGCTCTCTGCTCAACTCGCCATCAAAAAATATCTTACCAGAAAAGTCAAAAAGTAGTTGCATATTTAGCATAAGCATATTATAATGAAAATATGTGGAATAATTTGCGGCGAACATTTTTACTAGTGACTGCGAGTATTTGTCTAATGGCAGCATCTGCCATCCGGACGGTACTTTCTTCTCATGCTGTGGTCGCTACGGATTATTGTACTTCAGATGCCTGCTTAGAGGCTAAAAAAGAAGAGGCTGAATCTTCCGCCAAATCTGCAGAAGCGGCTAATACTGCCTTGTCTTACGAAAAAGAGGTTTCCCGCCTCAACACAGAGCTAAATGAGAAGCAGGCCGCTATCAACGCCTCTATCGCGCGTATTAATACCTTAACTCAAGAGATTAATGAAAAGATTGCCGCTCTCACAGAGCAAAAGGGCGCCCTAGCAGAAGTTTTAAATGATTTAAATCATGACAATGAGACAGAGCTCATTCTCCAGATTGCTGGCAGTAAAAACATTACTGATTTGACAGAAAAGCAGGCCCGCGCTAATTCCATCAAAAATCAAATTGCCTCTTACGCCGAGAAAATTGAGGAGACCAAACAAGAGCTAGAACAAGAAAAAGCCGATATGGAGGTCTTAAAACAGGGCCAAGAGCGGGAGCAAGCCCAAGTTGCTAGTATTCGCAATGAGCAAGCCTCCCTGCAAGCTAAATATGAAAACGACGCCTCTAGTTTTGCTGCCGCCGCTGAGGAGGCCCGTAGAATTCAAGCCGAGGAAGTAGCCAAAGCTATGGAGGAGGAGCGTCGTCGCATCGCCGCTGCTGCCGCAGCCGCAGCTGCCGCCAATGGTGGCTGGGCGCCAAGCGTCGCCGTTTATACTAATGCCGCCAATGATACCTATGCTTACCGCGATTACTGCCCACAAAATGATGGCAACAATATTGGCTGGGGCTCATACTTCGCGCAATTTGGCTATACAAACTATTACGGTGGCTACATTTGTGAATGTGTGTCCTATGCCGGCTATAAAGCCTATGAGTACTGGCACGGCAAAATTAGCGGTGGCAAAGAGGCCTGGGCGCCATGGAACATTGCCTGGGGTAATGCTATCTCCTGGAGCTGGGCGGGTGCCGCTTATGGCTACCATGTGTCTAGTGTCCCAGTAGCTCACTCCGTCGCCGTCTGGCCAATTAGTGGCGTCGGTCACGTCCAATGGGTAGAAGCCGTAGACGAGAACATGGGCATCTACATTTCTGAGTATAACAACACCGGCTCCGCGCCAAGTGGTATGTACGGTGATTACGGCGAGGATTACTACTCGGCTTACGAATATCAGTCTTTAGGCTTTAGCTTTATCTATTTTGACTAGTTTGTGGTATAATATACCCAGTGAGTAAACAAGAATGGAAAAATCCGAAGGTTAATTTGTCCAGCGCTATCATCGGCGGTGCCGTTACGCTGGCAATTGGGCTTTTTGTTGGCCTAAACTGGGGGAATATCGCCCCTTACCTCGGTTTCTCAAATGCGGCCTCAAGCTCAGACAGAAATTGGTCTGCTCTAAATGAAGTATACAACTCTCTCGTCCAGAATTTTGACGGCGAGCTAGATGATAAAACCATCACCGAATGGGCTAAGCGTGGCATCGCCGCTGCTGCCGAAGACGCCTGGACGGTTTACATGCCTAAAGACCAAGCTAGCGATTTTCAAGATAGTCTCTCGGGCAAAGTCGGTGCGGGGATTGGTATTATGTTCCGTAAAATCGGCGATTACATCCGTGTCACCCGCACTTTGCCAGACAACCCTGCCAGAAAAGCCGGTATTTTAGCTGGCGACATCCTCTATCAAGCCGACGGTGAAGATATCTATGCTTTAGATGCTGATGAAATCCAAACGAAAATCCGCGGCGAGGCCGGCACCAAACTCACCCTTACCGTCATCCGTGATGGCAAAGAAATGAACTTCGATTTAATCCGGGAAGAAATCAACAACGTCTCCGCCGATATATCATACGATGGTGATACTGCCTATATTTATACCAGCCGCTTCGATAAAGATACCGGCACCATCATAGAAGGTTTTGCTAAAGAATTCGAGAAAAAGGGAATTAAGAAGGTTATCTTAGACCTCCGCGACAACGGCGGTGGCTATGTTTCTGCCGCCGTAGATCTGCTTTCGCTCTGGCTAGACGGCGAAAAGGCCGTAGAGCAAAAGAGCAAAATCGCCAGCAACAACACCACGCTCTACACCTCGCGCGGCAAAGCTATCTTAAAAGATATGAAGACCATTGTCCTAGTAAACGGCGGTACAGCTTCTGCCTCAGAAATTACCGCGGGTGCGCTCAGAGATTACGGCAAGGCCACTTTAATCGGCGAGACTACTTATGGTAAGGGTGTCGTCCAGAGCATGATTAATCTATCTAACGGCTCACTTCTTAAAGTTACTTCTGCCCACTGGTATACCCCAGACGGCTATAACATTAGCGATTCTGGCCTAGAGCCAGACAAAAAGGTTAACCGCACTTATGAAGATATTAACAATGATAAAGATCCCCAGTTAGAGGCCGCTAAAAACTATGAGTAAAAACATTGTCTTAGTCCATGGCTATCGCGGCAGCCCAGCCGGCCTTGCCGAGATTGGCGAACAGCTCCAAAAAGCCGGTTACCAAGTATTCGCGCCGAGCGTCCCGCCTTTTGGCGACTCAAAGCCACTAAGGAAGTACGACAACAATTCATACGCTGATTACATTGCTAGATATATCAAAGATAATCACATTGAAAAACCGGTTTTAGTTGGCCACTCTATGGGTTCGCTCGTAGTGGCCGCTACCGCCGAGAAATATCCAGAGCTCCTAGCGGATGAACTAATATTCCTAGCTCCCATCTCCGTCAAGCCACCACGCCCAATCGCCATTTTAAACCCCCTTGCTACCGCTCTGCCGCGCGGGATAGTAGATGTCACCACTACCGCCTTTAACATGGTGCCAAATGGCCTTAAAACCACTAAAAAAACCATGAAACTTACGCGTGAGGCCTCTAAAAAGTTTACCACTAAAGGCGATGTTAAATCCGCCGGCGCCTTTTCTATTGCTCATGCTATTTCTGATTACCACCTTAGTAAGCGCTTGCTTTTCTTGGCTGGCGCCCACGATCACCTCATCTCTAGAAAGAGCACGGAAGCTCTCGCCCAAAAGTTTAACCAGTCCACCCCCACAACAGCTGTCTTCATACCAGGCACTGGCCATCTTTTAAATTACGAAAAGCCAGATGAGACTACCGCAGAAATTTTAAAATTTTTAGAAGGTGATATAATATAATCATGAGCGAGAAAGCTAAAGACATACCAAGGAAATTTGGCGAAGGTCTAGGCTATGAAAAACTTGCCACTATTTTTATTATTGGCTGTATTTTTGGTGATGTCTATGAAATTATCTTAAACTTTTGCTTTCACTTTTTTGGCAACGGCGGGGAGATATTCCTAGAGCGCCGTAGCGCCACCATCTACGGCCCATTTTCCGTTATTTACGGCGTTGGGGCTGTAATTCTGGCCAAATTCCTCGCCGAGCGCGACCTTAAATGGTGGCAGCTCTTTATCCGTGGCGCGCTCATCTGCGGCATCTCCGAAATTGTCATTGGCTACCTCCAAATCTGGTTCACTGGCACTAGCTCATGGAATTATAGCGATCATTGGCTTAGCTTCGCCAACAACCTATCTTCACCGCTCATCATTCTGCTTTGGGGCATCGTCGCTACCCTCTATATTAAACTTCTTTACCCCCTCATTTGTAAGCTCACAGATTTAGTCCCTCCCCGCCCCGGCCGCATTGCCTTAAATATTATCATGATATTGCTCGTTATCGATATGCTCATTAGCTTTTCTGCTGTTGTCCGCTGGAATGCCCGCCACGAGGGCAAACCGCCGCTTACCCCATATGGCCAATTCCTAGACACGGCTTACCCAAATGATTTTATGAAAAAGGCCTACCCGAATATGGAGTTTGTCAAATGAAAATTGCCATTTGTTCAGACACCTACTATCCCATGACTAATGGCGTTGCTGTCTTCACTACTAACCTCGCCAAAGGTTTGCGCCGCCGCGGCCATGATGTCATTGTTATCTCCCCTAGTTTTACCGGTAAAAAGCATCGCTACACCGACAAAGAAACTGGCGTTACCAATATTTTTCTCTCCTCCAAGCGCTTCCCGCTTTATCCAGACCAAATCCACAAAATACCCGAGAAGAAGCAAGTTCTAGGCGTTAAAATGCCCCGCCTGGCTTATAAAAACGGCCTCTGGCTCAGCACCCACCCATACCGCGAGATTAAAAAAGCCTTAAATAGTTTCCAACCAGATATTATCCACCTGCAGACCGCCGGCACTATTGGCCTTGGCGTTATGTCTTACGTTAAAAAGACTGGCACTCCGCTCGTATCCACCGGGCATTCCTACCCAGACAATTTCACCAGCCAATTTAAGCTCTTAAAGCCGATTAAGCGCCCAGTAGATTCGGTCGTCCGCCATTATTTAAATAGCTTCTTAAAAAATGCTGAGTATGCCACTATGCCTACAGAAATCGCCATAGAGGAGCTTCTGCCAGAGAACCGCAGTCGTTTTAAAGTCCCCGTAGAAGCTTTGTCTAACGGCGTAGACCTTTCATCATTTAAGCCCGGTAAAGTCCCTAAGGCGATTTACGAAAAGTACCGTCTAGAGCCGTCTCGCCAGCGAGTACTTTACATTGGCCGGGTAGATCCAGAAAAAAGCATTGGCACGGTACTAGATGCTTTCTCGCAGGTTATCCAAAAAATCCCTACGGCCGAGCTTGTTATCATTGGCGATGGTGCCGATAAATCGCGTCTAGAAAAGGTAGCCTCTAGCCTCAATCTCTTAGGGAACGTTCGTTTCTTAGGCCGGATTTTACCGCCAGAGTTATATGAGCTTTACCGCACCGGCCAAGTCTTCGCCACCGCCTCGGAGACAGAAACCCAGGGCATCGTCTTGATTGAGGCCGCCGCCACTGGCCTGCCGCTCGTCGCCGTAGACGCTGGCGCTGTCAAAGAAATCTGCCAAAATAATAAAAACGGTTTCCTCTGTAAGCCGGGTGATAGCTCTGCCATCGCAAAAAGCCTCATTAAGATCTTATCTGATCCAGCTTTGCAACAAAAGATGAGCTTATCCTCTCTAGAAATTGCCAAAACTCACGATTTAAACCACACCTTGAAGCGCTTTGAAGAAATCTATCAACAGGTAATTGATAAGTCTACAGGCGTTCAAAGTAGCTAGTAGTTGGCTTTCTTGCTCACGTCTGATAAAATATTTTTTCTTAGCCTAGGCTGCGCCGCGGACTATCGCGTACTCGCCTAGGTAAGAAAAAATATTTTATCCGGTTCGCAATAGGCCTGCCTACTAGCTACTTTGAACGCCATGTAACTAGCTTCTTAAAATATCTGATATAATATATTTATGAAGAAAAAGAAGCCTACAGAGAATGTGACTGTTAATCGTAAGGCCCGCTATGATTATGTGCTTGGCGAGGAGCTTTCTTGTGGTATGTCGCTTTCCGGCCCAGAAGTAAGATTAATCCGCGACCACCATGCTCAGCTCAAAGGCTCCTTTGTAACCATTAGAAAGGGCGAGCTCTGGCTAAACAACCTCACGCTTGGCTCAGAAGTAGCGCGAAATATCCGCCTGCTCGTCACCAAAAGGCAGCTTTTATCCTTAGATCGTGCTCGGCAAGATGGTTATTCTATTGTCCCACTCAAAATTCTCGCTGGTGGCCGCTACATTAAGCTCGTCATCGCTACCGGTAAAGGTAAGAAAAAGTACGATAAACGCCGCACTATCAAAGGCCGCGATTTAGACCGCGAGGCAAGAAGGGGGCTAAAGTGAAATATCGCCTATTTTCCTGGAATGTCAACGGCATCCGCGCGGTATTAAAAAAAGGTGCGCTCCAGAGCCTAGTAGAGAATTACTCGCCAGATTTTCTTTGCCTCCAAGAGACTAAAGCCAAAGAGGGCCAGGCCGAGATTGATTTTCCCGCCTACGATGAGCTTTGGAACTCCGCCGTCCGGCCAGGTTATTCTGGCACGGCCATTTTTACTAAGTCTACGCCTTTATCTGTCCAGAAAGGTTTGCCAGAGGATTTAGCAATTAAATATCAGTGGGACGAGGATATTTATGGCTCGCCACTCAGCGAGGGCCGCGTCTTAACCGCCGAGTTTCCAGAGTTTTTCCTAGTTACCGTCTATACGCCCAACTCCAAGCGCGACCTTTCACGGCTCGGCCTAAGGCAAAGGCTCTGGGATCCAGCTTTTTTAGCCTATCTTAAAGATTTAGACAAAGTTAAGCCCGTCGTCGTCTGTGGAGATTTCAATGCCGCATTTTCAGAGATAGATTTGGCTCGCCCGAAAGATAATGAGCATAACGCCGGCTATACCCAAGAAGAACGAGAGGGGATTAAAAACCTCTTATCCGCCGGTTTTATAGATACTTTTAGAGAGTTACACCCTACGGAGCGCCGCTACACTTGGTGGACTCATTGGGGTAACGCCCGGGCCAATAATGTTGGCTGGCGGATAGATTATTTCTTCATCTCCCGCCGCCTGCGCGAGCATCTAAAGGCGGCCGAGATCTACGAAGCCCACACTGGTTCGGATCATTGTCCGATATCTATCGAATTGGAGTTTAAATGAACTATTCTTATTGGATTAAGCAAAACGAGCCACCAAAAACTGATTTAGAGTGGAACTTCCCAGAGCAAAAGTCTGGCACTGTTGCAGTCATCGGCGGCAGCAGTAGCGCATTTTCTGCCACTGCCAAAATTGCCGAATATCTTACTTCTTCATATCCTATAAAAAACGTGGAGACCTATTTACCAAATAGTCTGCGCGGTAAAGTGCCGCCGATGCCTGGTATTAATTTTGTCCCCAGCACAGAGTCTGGCTCCATCGCCAAGTCGGGGGAATTAAACTCGGCTCTTCTTGCTGCGGATTTTGGCTTGTTTTCCGGCGAACTTTCTAAAAACTCTGCCACTACTATCGCTGCAGTAGAGGCTATCAAGGGCGCTACTTGCCCAATCTTACTCGCGCGCGATGCAGTAGATTTAGTCACTCCAGAAATCTCCGCTATTATAGAGGGCCGCAAACTATTTTTGCTTGCCTCTACGGCGCAGCTCCAAAAAGTTTTCCGTTCGCTTCTTTACCCTAAGATGATTTTGCTCACTCAGCCCATTATGCCGATGGTAGAGACTTTACATAAGTTTACCTTAAGCTATGATGAATGCACCATTATCACCTATCATCAAGGCCAAATCATCGTAGCCGGCGGCGGCAAGGTTGTCACCATCCCACTAGAAAAGACGAAATATAGCGCCCTTACTTTCTTTACCGGCACTCTCCCCGCCACTCTCCTCGCCTACAATCTTTGGAACCCCAACCTCCCCCTAGACGCCAGCGTCAGTGCTATCTTTAAATAATTTTCACTTACGACGCCCGGCGGAAAGGAACGCTAGCTGCTTATGCAGCGTACTGATCTACCATCGTACTTATTGAGGTAGTCCGCGTACAAATCGAACGAGAAGAAGCGCAAGCCGTAGCCGCTAGTACTACTGCCCTGAGTAGACGACCAATAGCCGCCGGCGCTACCAATAAGGTCCCAACCGCTGGAGTAGAAGAGGCCGCCGTAGACGAAGTTATACGGGTTACTTCTAATCGTAGAGGAGCCAGTAGAGTTATTTCCGCCCATAAAGGTTGCGATATTATCGTATTCTGTCTTTGTTGGTAATCTCCAGCCTTTAGGACATACCTTTTGGGCGGCGCCAAAGCTATAGTAGCTGTGGCTGGAGTAGGCTTCCTTCCCTGATTGCGGTCCGTTAATGTACTGGAGGTTATCGTCGGAATTCGTAGTAGACCAGTTGCTCGTGCCCGTTCTCGCGGTAATTGTACCGGCCGCAGCAGAAGTATCGGTAGTGAGGTTGAGGTTGCCGCCTGCCGTAGTGCTACCGCCAGTGACGTAGCCGAGGGAAAGGTCTTTGGTCATAATACAATATCCATTCATCCCGGATGGGCCGCTGCTGGTTGGCCAGCGGTAGATAGTATAGCCTTGGTTATCCCTCACGTCTAAAACGACAGACGTCTGGCCCGCTGGGAGG
>JAFUCF010000019.1 GCA_017459845.1 Candidatus Saccharimonadota bacterium | reverse complement strand
TCTTGGCTAGAGACATATACCTTGTAGCCCGCAGAACAGTCTGTATGGATAGTTAAAGTATCACTTCCTGTAGCTTGAGTACCAGTACTAGATGGGCTAATTTTACCCAGTCTTACTACACCAGAACCGCTAGTACCATCGCCATTACTAGAAACATCTACATATGATGCAGCATAAGCGGAATGAATAAACAATTGGGAGGTAAGGAGCCCAAGAGAAACAAAGAGAAAGGCTTTAAAAAGCCTACTGCTATGTTTTTGAGGCACTTGAGCTCCCTGATGGGCACTAAACCGTGTAGTACTAGACTGTATTTTCTGTTTAGTGACCGTCACAAAACTCAAACCTTTTTTGCTTACTTGATTTAATTTGTTGCTGTTCTTCATTTTGCCTCCAATTTACCTCCCAAAGCACCATTTGGGGTTCCTAATAAGAACATTATACCCCCCCCCCGTCAAGGTTTGTCTAGTGTAGTTTTTACAACGTAGAACAGGGTAGAAAAGTATGTTCTACCCTATAAAATATTTTGAAAAATCCCTTTTCGTTTTAGTCTTTTTTCTTGAAGCGCGAGAGTAAGTCAAACCCTTGTTTGATTTCTAGCGCCTCTCCTACGCCAGGAATATCCCTAACCTTATCAAAAGCGGCCTGGTGGACGCTAGCCCGCGTAGGCACGACGGCGGATTTTAACCGGCTGCCAGTTTGGTGGATGACTTCTTCTGCCACCATCTCGCCAGTAGATTTACCGGCGGCACTTGCGACGTTGTTTAAACTTATATTTTGGGTGGCAATCTCGGTGAACAGCTCTGTATACTCTTGATTGATAGGGCTGGCAGCCAACTTGGTCTCAAAATCCATTACGTCTTTTGACGTGCGGCCAAGCTCCTCCATTTTCTGAAATACGGCATCATATTTTTGCTTAATAGCGCTCCCCTTTAACTCATAGGTATTTGTAATCGCTGTTTTTCTAGCTTCTATACTGGCTTTAATATTTTCGTCCATATTGCTCCTTTTAATAATCTTCTACTAAAGTAAACTCTTTGCCAGCGATAGAAACAATACTCTCTGGCTGGGCACCTTGAGTGGTAAGCTCGGCGCGGATACCCATCTTCTTCATGACATCGCGCAGACGATTGAGCGAGGCATAGTTAGAAAGATCAGTCTTGCGGGCGAATTTCTCTATCTTCTCGCCGCGGACAACGTATTTATCGCCCTCCTTCTCTACGGACCAGGTATCTTTCAGGGCTTTGTCTGGTAGAGAGATTACTGGCATGGAAGCTGGGCGCTCATGAAGGCCTTGAGCGAGCCCGATTTGATAAGGATGCTCACCTGAGCGAGTACGCGACAGTCCGCGGCGCAGCTCAGGCTGAGCATCCGAAATCAAATCGGACGCGAGTGAAACAGCCGAATGAGCGTCTAGCTTCCATGCTAGTAATTCTCTTAACAGCTCATCAATCCCTTGATGGGCGGCAGAAGAAATCGCAAAGACTTTGACATCTGGGTTTTCACGAAGAATGGCGGCGGTCTGCATAGCAATAATCTCTTGGTCTATACCCTCGCACTTGGTAAGAGCGACAATCTCTGGGCGATCTTTTAAGTCAGAGTATTTAGAAAGCTCATCGCGGATGGTTTTGTAGGCTACGCCGGCATCGTCGTTATAAACATCTATCAAATGTAATAAAACCGCCGTGCGGTCTATATGGCGCAAAAAGGCATGACCTAGGCCTTTACCCTCGGCCGCCCCCTCTATCAAACCCGGTATATCGGCAATAAGTAAATCCTGGCCGTCTATTGTAGCAACACCAAGATTTGGCGTAATCGTAGTAAATGGGTAGTCAGCAATCTCTGGCTTGGCGTTGGAGACAACGGAAAGAAAAGTAGACTTGCCAGCATTTGGGAGGCCAACCAAGCCAACATCGGCTAAGAGCTTTAACTCTAGCTCGGCGATGAATTCTTCACCCGGCTCGCCTACCTCGGCAATACGCGGAGTCTGACGAGTGCTAGATTTAAAATGCGCGTTGCCAAAACCACCCTCGCCACCTTTAGCTATGACCGCCTCTTGACCATCGTAGACTAAATCGGCAAGCAGCGTGCCATCTTCTTTTTTTACTACAGTCCCGATTGGCACCTCTACTATCATATCTTTGCCAGAGCGGCCGGCGGCACGTTGGCCGGCGCCATTTTTGCCGTTCTCGGCTCTAAGAATAGGGTTGTAGCGAAAGTCTAAGAGCGTATTGGTATCTTTATCGGCACGAAAAATGATAGAGCCGCCCTTGCCGCCATCGCCGCCGTCTGGGCCGCCTTTAGGGATGTAAATCTCGTGGCGGAAGGATACGGCGCCATCGCCGCCTTTGCCGGCGTGCAATTCTACTTTTGCTACATCTACAAACATACACAAATTATACCATAAAAACGGTGGTTATACTAGTGGATGTAATTGTACATCCCTACGTATTGGGCTGGGATGTTGGCTTCCGTCACGGTAAAGGCGAGGCCGTTATAGTTCATCTCGCGGATGGTAATCGAGCCGTTGCCGTTGACCGCGGTAACCACGCCCACGTGGCCGTAATAACCCGATGTAGTCTGGAAGACGGCGCCAACAGACGGTGTATTATTGACAATATAGCCCATACGAGAAAGCGTGTAAGCCCAAGCGTTGGCGTTGCCAAGCACGGTGGATGGCAAAGGATTAGAGGTATAATGCTTACGATAATACCAAGCATACCAAGTACATTGGCCTGGAGTGTTGCGGTTGCCGGCATCGCCTAGAGATTCAGCGTAGGAGAAGCGCTGGACTACGCGGACGTTCTCACGCGAACCAGAGGAACCAAGGTAGGAATAGTTCTGATAGGTATATATATAGGTAGATTGAGACGATTGCGTCTGTGTCTGAGTAGGGACGATTGGCGCCTCATACTCTGGGCGCTCTGTCTCTGGCACAACGCCGTTTGGAATTAGAATGACGAGACCTGGCTTAAGGTTCTGGTTGGTCTCTAGGTCATTATAAGCAATAATATCGGCCGCCTTTGCGCCGTAGTGGGCAGCGATGGATTCTACGGTGTCGCCATCTTTTACTATGTAGGCAATACCAGAAACTGTAGGAATGTAAAGACTCTGGCCCTCTGAGACTGTCTCGGCAGCCATATCATTAGACCAACGAATTTGATCGGCCGTCACGCCAAAGCGCGCCGCAATCTGGGCAAGGTTCTCGCCGGCTTTTACAGTGTAACTCTTTACGCCGCGGGAAAGATGGGAGACGTCCACGATGGTAGGTTTGGAGATTTTACCGCTTGTGTCATCTATAGTCTGGTTGTTTTGCTGGAGTAGAGCGACAGAGATGTAGTTGTTGGTGATTTCGTTACTACTGGCAAACTGCATAGAGTTGGCGAGTTCGGCCACAACATAAAACTCCGTGACTTGATCGGTAGAAACGGCGTAGTTATTGGCATAGATTTCTTGGAGGCTGGTAGTATCATTTAGTTCAGAGTTGTTATCTAGCGAGCCAAGAAAAGCAACAGCTACAATGGAGGTAAAAGCCAAAAGATAACCCCAATATTTACCTAAAAAACTCCTGATTTTATGATTTCTTCTTGTCATAACCTCGTTTCACATGAGATGATGCCACTATCCACAATATTCTTCTGGTGGTCTTCTTCAGTGTTACCATAATACATCTTGCCATTGCAATCTGTCAAGAAATAGTACGCTTTGTGGTTCTCGTCGTAGCCAGATGGCTCCTTTGGCTCGGCCACTGCAAGCAAAGCAGACAGACCTGGATTGCTAATTGGGCCGGGAGTTAAACCGGTATAAACAGGATTTCTTGTATTGTAGGCGGAGTCAAGATTTAGGGCGTCAGCATTAGACTGGTAGGTAGTGCGATTTGGATCAACGAGGTTTAAAGCATAGCTTAAAGTGACATCAGAGCCAAGCGGCACACCAGAGTCGAGACGGTTGTAGAAAATCTGAGCAACATTTGGCTGATCTAAAGTATAAGCCTCTTTCTGGACAATAGAAGCAAGCGTGATGCCCTCGTAGAGCGACAAATCATGCTTGCCAAGGCGGGCGATGAGATCATTCTCCTCTACGGCTGCCCAGAGATTGTCTAGCGTGGTAAGGATAATATTCTCTATGCTCTCTCCAACATAAAACTCATAGGTATCGCCATATATGTAACCTTCTAAAGGCTCCGCACCCCAAGTAGAGGTATCTTTGCGGCCGGATAGTACTTTATGATCGTAGTTCTTACTGAAGGCAGAGTTGATTTCTGCATCGCTATATCCAAGAGCGCGAAGTTTTTTCTTGACATCAGCCACCGTTTCGCCCGGCAAAATGGTTAACTGAAAGACGTTGGCGGATTTATTCCCTTCTATTAATTGCTTAAAGATTTCTTCTACGCTAGAGGCGCGCGAGAGCTGATACTCGCCCGGCTTTGGTGTATCGTCTGGGCCACTGTTCAAACGAGCATAAATCTGGAAGGCAAGCGAGCTTTTAATTAAGCCAGCACTCTCTAGACCGTTGGCGATTGTCGTTAGCGGCTCGCCTTTGTCAACGGTGAAGATTATGGGTTTACATTGCTCGTCGGCGGTAGAAGTATTGCAAAGTTTAGAATCATAGACAGGACCAAGATTAGAATTGTACCAGAGAAATAGTAGTGAGCCAATTAAAATAATGCCAGCTAAAATACCAATAGTGATTTTTAGCCAGAGTTTATTTTTCTTAGGCCTGCGTTTGCTCATCTTAGAGTTCTCCTTTGCTACTACGGGGCGATTAATGACGGCGGCTGACGACTTAGATAAACCCTCTAGAAAATCTTGGAGAATAATAGTAGCAGCCTCTGCGTCTATCTCACCCTTTTGGTACATTTTACCAGTTTTTTTGGCCTTTTTCATGAGGCGTTCCTCTGCGGCTACGCTCGTGAGGGATTCATCCTGAAGTTTAATCTTTACACCAGGAATTTCTTTCTCTAACTTCTTGGCAAAATCGCGCGCATAAGTAGACTGGGCAGTCTCTTTACCATTATTATTACGCGGTAAGCCAACAATAAAGTACTTGGTGCCAAGTTTATCTGCCAGCTTTTTTAGAGCGTCATATTCTTTGCCATCTACGGTTAAAGTGCCAACTGGGATGGCAATGCGCGTAGCAGAATCTGCGCGCGCCACGCCAATGCGCTTCGTGCCAACATCTAGCCCAATTACCTTCATATTCTAATTATTTCTCCACTTCTAGATTGACAGTAATTTTATTGGCATCATCAGGGATAGTAGTTACCCAGAAGAAGTTTGGTTCTACCTTACAGGAGCTGACACCATTAATGCTCTTAAGCTGCGTCTGGAGCTCACCAATCTTGCGGCCTTTAGCCTTCTCTAAGATTTCTTCTTCGGTGACCGTTGGGCCAACTTTTGTGGTAGCCTTGAGGCGAGCAGTATAGCCGCCGTTGCCATCCTCCATGAAACGCTCTAAGAACGGCTCTGTCGTCTCGTAAATCTTCTGGTCTGCAGCAAGCGTAGCCTTTGTCTTATCCTCTACGAAGGTCTTTAAATCTTTTTTGCTAAGCGTAAGAATAGTGTAGACTGTAGTACTGGTGAGTTTAGGAGTGACGCCGCTACCAACCTCTTCCCCAACACCTGGGGTGGCAGTAGGAGTGCCAGCATCTTCTTTGTAGGTACTCTCTAGCGGCATCATATCATCCGCGATTGAGGCAAGGAGCTTAGCCTTGCCATCGCCAGTAACTTTGGCGGCGAGCGCGGCGGTGGCAGAGACGATATCAGATTGTTGAACAATGGTAATCTCTTTCGTAGTACCACCAGTAAAGCTACTCTTATTATAAATACCTGCGTAGCCACCACTGAAATTAGTAGACCAGCCTGTAGCATTGGCGGAAATATTGTATTTGTCACCACTTGCTGTCGCAATGACATCAAGTTTAGCAGTGAGCATACAACCCTTGTACCCATCAGGCTTGGTAGTTTTGTAAATTACGGAAGGATCTATTTCGTCATCGTTTTCGCATTCTGCGACGGTGGCAGTCTTAGAATCCTGGTCTGCCCAAGTAACCGTAGCGCCCTCGGTGGCGGAGTAAGACAGGCCGTTCGTAGTAAAGATAGTGCCGGCTGGGACGGAGACGGACATATCTGGCTCCGGGACGTAGACTTCTACCGTTAGTAGACCAGTAGCTTTCTCGCCAACATCTTTCTTACCCGTGGCCTCGAAGGTGACGGCATTCTCTTGTTTATATTCCTTAGTCTCTAGGAAGAATTTACCGTTTTTGACATTAGCCTCGCCCGCTTTAGTAGTAAAAGTGGCAGCCTCAGAAAAATTATTAGTAGTGGTGCGAATTTGTACGGCGATATTGACGGCCGGGGCAATTGCAAAGGCCCAAACACCCAGTAAGATTAGAAAGACGGCGCCCACTGAGCCAATGATAATCCACTTTTTGTAGCGCTTAATAAACGGGAGATTTGCTTTATCTTCTTTTGCCTTTTTCTTATCCTTCTTTTCTTTTTTGTCTTTTTTAGAGTCTTCTTCTGAAGGCTTTTCTGGCTTATCCGACTTTGGCTCGATTTCTTCCGACTTAATCTCTGTAGGCGCTTTCGCCGGGGCTGGCTCCGTAATAACCTCTGGAGATTTGGCATCCTCTTCTGAGATTTCTGACGGGAGCTTTGGCCGAGAGGATAAGTTTTTAGCAACTGGGATGCCTGCAGAAGCAGACAGCTTAACGAGCGAGCTATCCGTTGTAACAATTACTACTACCTTCTCAGCGGATTTGGCAGCTTTAGAAATTAGCTTAGTATTAACTGCACTGCGAAGAACGCCAATTTTCTTTGGCGGGACAAGCGCGACGACTTTAGACCGGCTTGCTCGCAGTTTGGAGATGATGTCCGTAATATCATCTTCCGGCTCAATGTAAATCACGTCTTTGTTCATATATATTATTTTAGCACATTTTATTTGGCTTGTGTTAAAATAATTATAAATGAGTATATTTCGCAAGAAAAAAGTAGAAGAACCCGTAGAAGTGCAGCCGAGCGGCGGCAGTGTCATGGCAGAACGCGCACTGAATTCTATTGCGGAGGGAGTTTTGATTATTGATGCGGCTGGCGTGATAAAATTTGCAAACCCAGCGGCAGTACAGTTAGTAGGGGCAACTACGCTCTATGAGGTGGCTGGGTTATATCTTTTTAGTGTTCTAAGGTTAGAGGATAGCACGGGAGAGCAAATTCAAGAAGATATGAACCCACTAAAAGGCGCCATTGTAAGGGGGGAGGCTTTTGAGTCGCGCGATTTCACGCTGGTGACGCGCTCTGGGAAGAAATTCCCTATCGCTATTTCGCTCACGCTTTCAGGCGGGCCGGAAAAGATTATTACTTTTAGAAATATTGCTTCAGAATTAGCCAAGGAAAGTGAGCAAACGGAGTTTATTTCTACCGCCTCGCACGAGATGCGAACGCCGGTGGCTTCTATAGAAGGATACTTAGGCTTAGCGCTCAACCCTTCTACCGCTACTATTGATGACAGGGCGCGGAAGTATCTGACTGAAGCACATGAGGCCTCGCAGCATCTGGGGAGACTGTTCCGGGATTTACTAGATATTACCAAGTTAGATGACAACCGCGTGAAGGCACACTTAAAGCCGGTAGAATTAACCGCAGAGGTGGCCAAGATTTTAGAAGACCATCGTCAGGCCGCAGCCGAAAAGAAGATCCAGCTATTATTTGGCGCACGTAATTACGGCAATGCATCCGCCCGCAAAGTAGTGATGCCATTATACGTAATGATCGATTTAGATTTTTTACGAGAGATTGTCAATAACTTAGTGGAAAATGCAATTAAATATACACCAGAGGGTGGAACGGTTTGGGTGGATGTACAAGATAATCAAGGCCGGGCGATGATCGCGGTGTCTGATACTGGTATCGGGATAGCGCCAGAAGATTTGGCGCATGTTTTCCAGAAGTTTTATCGGGCAGATAATTCTGATACCCGGACAATTGGCGGCACGGGGTTAGGCCTGTACATCGTAAAGAAGCGTACCGAGCAAATGGGCGGTCAAGTCTCGGCCGAGAGTATGTTATCTAAGGGCTCCACTTTTTATGTTTTATTCCCTAGGATTACGGCAGAAGATTATAACCAGCAGCGCCAGATTGCCAGCAATTTGCAGGCAATGAAGATTATGAGCGCCTCGGAGATTGAGGGGAAGGTGGGTAGTAGCGCGCTGTCGGCGGCGATGGCGCAAAATAACCAAAAATCATCTACACAAACTTAAGCAAATGCGGTATAATGAGAACATGTTAGGAGGAATTCTATGGCAAAAATAATGCTAGTTGAGGACGATCGAAGCCTCAGAGAGATATATAGCATCCGCCTAGTGGCGGAGGGGTATGAGGTAGTTTCGGCCGGAGACGGAGAAGAGGCTTTGGCGATGGCAGTCCAAGAACGGCCAGATTTAGTGCTTTCTGACGTAATGATGCCAAAGATTTCTGGGTTTGATATGTTAGATATTTTACGTTCCACCCCGGAGACAAAAAATATAAAAGTGATTATGATGACTGCGCTTTCCTCCGAAGACCAGCGGCAGAGGGGCGAAAACTTAGGGGCTGATAAATACTTGGTAAAGTCCCAGGTTGGGATTGAAGATGTAATAAATGCCGTACATGAGGTACTGGGCGATAAGGCAGTTTCGGCAGAGCCTACGCCGGCCGCCCCGGTAGCCACTCCGAGTGTACCGCCAGTAGAGGCGTCTATGCCCGATGCTTCGCCAGCTGAAGCAACTGCGGCAAGTAATGTCTCGCCAGCTGAGGGTTTTAGTAATGCAGCCCCTGAGGCTACTAGCCAAGTGCCGCCAGCAAATCTAGGGGGTATGTAGTGAGTTTACTAAAAAAGTCTGCACCAGAGCCAGTTAAGAAACAAGACGATGTGCTCCTTGGGCTTGATATTGGTACAGAATATGTCAAAGCTGTAATTGCTAGACAGACAAAATCTGGCTTAGAGATTATCGGCGTTGGTCGGGTGCACCAGAACCCGAATAATATGTATTCTGGTGCCGTTGCGGATATTCCGGCTGTAACAAGAGTCTGCGAAAAGGCTTTGGCCCAGGCAGAAGAAATGGCCGGGGTAACGTGTAAAAGAGTGACGGTGGGGATTGCTGGTGAGCTCGTTAAGGGCAACACCTCAAATGTCCACTATCGCCGTAAAAATGGTAACAAACCACTCTCTGAACAAGAGATGGATTTGATTATACAAAGGGTACAAGAGCAATTTGGCGAAAAAGCCAGGAAAGAAGTTGCCCTTGAGACGAATAACCCTGATGTGGAGGTAAGACTTATCAACTCAGCGATTGTTTCGCTGTCTATAGACGGATACAAAATCTCTAATCCGATTGGGTTCAAAGGCTCTGACGTGGCTATCCAGTTTTATACAGCCTTTGCACCGCTAGTTCATATCTCCGCAATTGAAAAGGTTTGTGCTGAGCTTAATCTAGAGCTGCTAGCCGTAGCGGTAGAGCCGTTTGCGGTCTGCCGGGCGTGCCTGGGCGATGATTTAGATAGTAATTTGTCTAGCGTAGTGATGGATATCGGCGGTGGCACCACGGATATCGCAATCGTAGATGACGGCGGAGTAGAAGGCACGAAGATGTTTGGTATCGGCGGGCGCAGTTTTACCCACCAAATTGCAGAGGGGCTAGGTGTAGATTTTAATGCCGCCGAGGAGTTTAAGCTTAACCCAGATTCGCCAGATTTAAACGAGAACGCGCGTGAGAAAATGGAGGCGGCAATTATCAGCAACCTAGAGGTTTGGATTTCGGGGGTGCAACTGGCGCTAGAAGAGTTTGATTTAATGGAAGTCTTACCGAATAAGATATTACTATGCGGCGGCGGTGCGGGGCTTGTTCCCCTCCAAGAGCTGCTTGCTACTGCAGATTGGTACACGGATTTGCCATTCTCGCGCCGGCCGGTAGTACACCTAGTGGATTCGTCTGATTTGCCGGGCATTGTAAACCGCTCTCCGGCCGAGCTAGATCATTCTTTTGTAACGGCCGTAGGGTTACTACGCGTGGCGCTAGACACTCTTGCCGGTGCGCCAGACGAGACGGGTATAAAAGCCCGGATTAGCAAGGTATTGCAGAATTAGGCCTTATAGCTCGATTGATTATCTCGCGCGACGCGCTACTCGCGCTGAAAAATGCAAAACATTTTTCTTGGTGCTTTTTTTGACAAACGATGTAAAGGCTTAGAGCTTTATTTCTACCCAGTGCCCTTCTGGCAAATTATCTAGCGAAATATTATCAAATTGGATACGCTTTAAGAAAACTATATGGTAGCCTAGTGCGGCAAAGGTGCGGCGGATTTGGCGATTGCGGCCCTCGCTCATACCAATTTGCCAGACTTTGCGGCTAGCAGGCTCAGCGCACATAGGCAAATATTCGCCGCTGTCTATGCTGGTTAGTGCAAGCTGGCTTTTGCCATCTGGGAGCTCCACGCCAAAATCGGCAATCATCTGCTGATGTAAAGGCTCTAGCGGGCGGTCTAGCACGGCGATATATACTTTGTATTTCATAAACTTAGGGTGAGTAAGCCTAAAGGCGAGGTCTCCATCGTCTGTTAAGAGGATTAGGCCGCAAGTATCTTTGTCTAACCGCCCTACTGTCTTTAGGCTCTGGTACTTTGCGGGGAGTAAACTATAAATCGTATCAGCATCGCCCTGCTTTTTGCGGGAGCAAACGTATCCTGCCGGCTTGTTAAACGCTAAATAAGTATAGGATTTTGCAAACTCTACCGGGCGGCCTTTGTATTCTACGGTATCCCCCTCAGAAACCCGCGCGCCAAGCACTGCGGTTTGGCCGTTTACGGTTACTTCCCCGGCGGCAATGGCGTCATCCGCCTCGCGGCGCGAGAGACCAAGGCGCTCGGCTAAAAATTTATTGAGTCTGATTTCCATTTTATATATTATACAACATTTTTTGCTTTTATGGTAGTGAATAGAAGCTGGCATACATGGTTTTGACTGGGCAACAAAGCCCGCCCGTCGGCAAAATTGTTAGCTTAACGAACATATGAGAATTTTCTCATCAAAATAACCCTCAGTATTGTATAGTTAAAATAGGAAACATTAAACTATACAAACCACGGAGGGCTATTTTGAGTATAACACAAGAAATGCGATATCGTCTATCTG
>JAFUCF010000018.1 GCA_017459845.1 Candidatus Saccharimonadota bacterium | reverse complement strand
TATTCTTCTACAGACAAAATTAAACGTACTGGCTATACTCTCAAAGGTTGGAAGATTAAAGTAGGAAACGGCACCCCAAGCGAAACAACCTATAGCACCACAGAAAACATGGTCTTAGACGATAGTGAAACATCCGAAGTAACTCTCATTGCCCAGTGGGAGCCTAATAAGTATACCATCCACTACAATTCTAATGCTCCTAGTGGTACTACCGCATCAGGTACCACTGCAGACCAAACAGACCAAGCTTATAATACCACTACTACATTAAGAGCTAATGGTTTTTCCATTACCGGCTATAACTTTGCTGGTTGGGCCTACACCGCAAATGGCACTAAAGCTTTCGATAGTAACCAAGCGAGTGTAAGTATTAAAACTCTAGCCGAGAATGCTAAACCAAATAGTGTAGTAGATACTAACAATGCTACCATTAACCTATATGCTCTTTGGACTAAAGCAAATTACACTCTTACTGTGGCAAATGGCAATACCGCCGCAATTAGCTCCATCTCCCCATCCGCTGGCGGATACAGCCATACATATGGTGATAGTATCACCGTCTCCTGTACCCCAAACTCTGGCTACCATTGTGCTGGCTGGACAAGTAGTAATACAAGCTTACTCCCAAGTAGCTCAAACGCATCATATACCTTTAATATGCCAGCAGGAGCTGTTACCCTTACCGCTAGCGGTGCTGCTAATAGCTTTACCATTTATTACAATTCTAATGGTGGCTCTGGCTCTACCGCCAGTACTACAGCTACCTACGGCCAAAACGTTACTCTTGCTACCAACGCTTTCACTGCTCCAAGTCGCAAGAAATTCAAGAGCTGGGGCACTAGCACTAGTGGCGGAACTACTTACTCTAGTGGCCAATCCGGTATCTCTCCAATTACCTTAAAGTCTAATGTTACCACAGTTAACGGTGGCTCCATTACCCTCTATGCGATATGGGAGGATGATGGTGCCTGTTATATTTCCGCTTCCGTAGGCTGTAAGCTTGCTGATGGTCACACTTGGATATATGGAAATAGCGGCTATACTTTACAATGGACGGAGATCAATGGCAAATGCCCTTCTGGGTACAGTTTACCAACCAAAGCAGTTTACGATAACTTGATTAGCAAATACAGTGGTGGCGGCTTATATAATGCCCTTCATCTCTCCGACCTTCGCGGCTTTTGGTCTTCTACTGAAAACAGTAGCAACGGCGCCTACTTCATGAGCGTCGGCAGTTCAGATGCCTACACGAGCATCAACCTCAAGGCGGGCAGCAACTGGCTGTTATGCTATAAGTAGCCGCTTCGCGTCTTCTAAGCTGCCTCACTCGGATACAGGAAAGTGAACTTTCCTGTAACTCTTGCCTCGTTGTTCGGTATATTCTCCAGTTCTCCAGTTCTTTCGCGTTCCCAACGGAGAAAGAAACGCTCAAGTATAGGCGTTTCTTGAGCAGGCTAACGGTTGTATTTTTAATACGGCGCAATAGTTGAGGTGAAATAGCCATTGCTTTACCTATGAAATAGCTACTGTTTTATTTACAATATAGCAATCAGATGCCATCTCGTTATCCCCAAAATACAACATTTATGCTATAATAATTACATGACAAGTGGAGTAAAAAAGCACCGTTTTAAACGGTGGTGGCGATGTTTTGGCGAGCAGATAAAATTCGCCATAAAAGGCCTTGTGCTCGCGACTAGAGAAAAGCACTTTTGGCTGGGCTTCATCCCTACTTTCTGTATTTTTGGTACGCTTTTAAACTTGCTATCGAGCGGCTTCGCGGCTTTTAACCTCATCGGTGTAGCTGGCTTCCCGGGCGGGTTAAAGATTATTTGGGATGCATTTTTACAAACCTTTGGCATTAATCGTAATTTTTATGATTGGCTGGGTATCTTCCTCTTGGCGCTTTTACAGGGTTTACTTATCGGGCTGCTCATTGTGGTAATTAAAAATACCCCAAAGCCAGGCGCTAAAGATGCTAAAAGTAGCTCTAAAAAACCCGCCAATGATGTTTTAGCTAGGGCTTCTAAAAACGCTACTAGCACTCAAGCCCTCTCCGCTTCTGCCGATGCCTCTGCCTCCATCCAAAACTCTGGCATTGTGGCGATTCTTGCCGTGCTTGGCTCTGGCTGCCCTACTTGTGGCACCGCTCTCCTTACCCCAATTCTTACTACTATTTTTGGCTCTGGCGTGGCGTTAGCTGGTACAGTCTCGGGCATTATTACCTGGGCGGCCATCTTGCTGGCGCTCTGGACGCTAAAAAAGCTTGGCTATGACGCCTATGTTGCAATAGTTACAAGGGATTTACCAAAAACCCATGATATAATAGATAAAAGGAGTGTAAATGAAAAAGGGAATTAGAATTGCGGTTTTACTCGCGCTCGTAGTGGCATTTATTGCAGTACTGATTATGAATACTAACAGCAAGCCCTCAAACGAGGATAAAGTTTGGGATACCGCCACTACGATGGGCGAGATGAACTCTAAGAATTACTATGTCTTCTATACCGATTTGGCCTGCCCGTATTGCGATGTATGGTCGCGCCTAACAATAGAAAACAAGGATGATTTCAAAGATTACCTAGAGAAAAACCACATTCTTTACGAAGTCCGCGTCACAGAGTTTTTGTATGAAAACAGTAGCCACCGCCCAGATATGTCGCGCTGGAGCGCTAAGGGTACTTATTGTGCGGCCAAACAGAATAAGTTCTGGGACTACTACGAGACTGGCGTTAAATCTCTCTGGGAGGATTATCATTCTAAGGGTATCGGCAGCAGTAAAGACGCCCCAATGATTTCGGACATGCACGAAAATTACTGGACAGAAACCGTTGCTAAAAAAGCCGGCGTTAACCAGGATGAGTTTAAGGATTGCTACAACTCCCCAGATACTCTCGCCGCCGTCCAAAAGAACACCGAGAAAGCCGGCAGAACCGTCCAGTCTGGCCTTCCGTTCTTCGTCTTTAATAACTGGGTACAATCCGGCTTTGATCCATCTTGGGATTACAACTACGTTAAACAATATTTAAGCGCCGGCCTCGGCAAATAACGCTCTTGCGAGTAAACATATTTATGATATAATATTATAAATATGTCAAATACCCGTAATCACCATCTATCTCAGCATTTCTTGCGCTCTCCGCGCCTAGCTTTGATGTTGATTGGTCATTCTAACATCAAAAAACGGGATACCGTTTTAGATATCGGTGCCGGTAGCGGCGTCATTACTTCTGCCCTCGCTAAGCGTTGTAAAAAAGTCATCGCAATTGAGCCAGATAAAACCGCCCTCAAGAAGTTGCGCGAGAATACTAGGAATTACGATAACGTAGAGATTATCTCAGAAGATTTTTTAAAGCTAGAATTACCAGCAGAGCCATACAAAATCTTTGCCAACCCGCCTTTCCACCTCTCATCCGCCATTTTACATAAACTGTTAGAGGTTAAAAATTCGCCTGATGCGATATATTTAATTTTGCAAAAGCAGCTCGCTCTAAAGCTTCTCGGTACTGATCGCCACTATACCTCACAGCTTGGGTATGCGCTTACCGCTAAATACCAAACCAAAATTCGCTACCCCTTAAGGCCTCATGATTTTACTCCGCCGCCGGCCGTGCCCACGGTTTTGTTTGAGGCTAAGAAAATAATTACGCCAAAAGACAGCCCTTTAAGCTAGAGCCAGATTTCTATTTCTTCGTGGGTGGCGAAGTTTTTTACTTTGGCCTTTTTCTCGGATACTTCTTGTTCACCTAATACAATACCAGACGCGGCAACTTTGCTAGCGTGGGATAATTTATCGCCCAGCTTTTTCCCGGCTAAAATTACGTCGGCGCTTTTGCCGTCCTTGCGGAGTTTATTTGCCAATGAGAAAGCCGCCTCGTATTCATTTTCAGATATCGGCACAACTGCGTAATCTAGCAGGCCGTTTATCTCCGGCAAAAGCGCATTCTCATCTAGTACGTAAAACAGCCGTGATAGCCCAATTGAGCCACCCACGCCAGGGAACTTCTGGTCTGTATAATGCTGGCAGAGATTCTCGTACCGCCCGCCCGAGCAGACCGAGCCGATGTTTTTATACTCCGGCAAAACTGTCTCAAAGACTGTGCCGGTATAATAATCAAGCCCTCTTACAATTAGCATATCTGCCACCACGTTGCCACCTAGCCCCTGCTTTTCTAGTAGTGCCATTACTTGCTCAAGTTCTGATAGGCCCAACATCATCATCCGCTCACCATCTTGGAAGCGCTCGCCCGCTTGGATTTCTGCCGGCACGTATGCTTTTACCTCGTGTAAAATCGCCTCGAGTACAGTCCGTACGGAGCTCATTTTCCCAGATGTACTCATAAATTCTACAAAGAAATCTGCCTCGTCGTCATCCCCAATTTCTTCCAAAAGATATTGCCCAGTCTTTACTGGGGGGACTTTCTCGGCGTGGTCTACGATGCTGTAAATCGCCTCAGACTTATCTTCTAAATCTAGCATTTTGATCAGGCCAGATAGGATTTTACGGTTTGAAACTCTGATTAACATTTTTGGTTTTAAGAAAGAAGAAAGCGCATCATAAAGCGTAACAATTACCTCTGCATCATATACGATTGGCAAATCATTTCTACCAATAACATCTACATCTGCTTGATAAAACTCTCTAAAGCGGCCTTTCTGCGCCCGCTCGCCGCGGAAGTTCTTGCCAATTTGTGTCACCCGAAAAGGGAAGTTGAGATTAGACTCGTGCTCTACCACGTAGCGCGCCAGCGGCACGGTATGGTCAAAGCGCAGGCTCTGGTCTGAATCTTCTGCCGTCTCGGTGGTTTTAATCACGCGGTAAATCTGTTTCTCGGTATCGCCGCCGGCCTTGGCAAAGAGAATTTCGTTTCTCTCAATCGTTGGTGGCTCAATCGGCATAAACCCATGTAGATGATAAGCCCTCGCAACTTTTTCCTTTATTGCATTAAAAACAGATTGCTTCTCTGGCAGAAGCTCTAAAGTGCCAGAAATTGGGCTAGTATTCATCTTTTTCATACTTCCATTATACCATGTTTTATGATACAATACTAAGAGTAGCACGTGTTACATTATGGTTCTGTAGCTCAGTTGGTAGAGCAGCGGCCTGAAGAGCCGCGTGTCACTGGTTCGAGTCCAGTCGGAACCACCAGAAAAAAATAATACCCTTCGGGTATTCTTTTTTTCTGGTGGTTCCAGATTGGACGAGAACCAGAGGTTCGTCCTCGCAAGGAAGCGAGTGAAATAGAAAAACTTGTTTTTCTATTTCCGAGTCTCCGCAGCGAGGTGAGCGAGCGTAGCGAGCGATGTCCAGTCGGAACCACCACGGCTCCAAATAACAGAGGTCTGGCCGCAAAGCGGACAGACCAGATAAGGCATTAGAAATCACCCATCTAGGCGATCCTATCTGCGAATTTTCTATGGACTACGACTTGGACGAGAACCAGAGGTTCGTCCTCGCAAGGAAGCGAGTGAAATTATTATATCATTTTTCTCTGTAAGAAATGGTATAATAATTTTATGCCAGATAAAAAAGATTTCAATGTAATTGTCCCACGTTCATATGTCCCGAAGCCAACGCCTACAGAAATGTCCGCCGCTGATATTCTAGTAGACTTCTTCAAAGCCGATGTAAAATTCATCAAGCGTGGAAGTGGTAAAACTCCAGATTTTCTCATTAAAGGTACTTACTGGGAGCTAAAGAGCCCAACTGGCTCTGGGAAGCACAATATACAGCACAAGATACAAGATGCAGCAAACCAGTCTAACAATGTAATTATCGACGGAAGAAAATCAAAATTACATCCTATTAAACTAAAAAATGAAGTCCAACGTCAGTTCAATATAATTAAAAAAGCAAAGCGATTAGTTTTTATCAATAAATCTGGAAAAGCAGTTTACTAGCTCAAACACATTTGAGACAAAACAATTAAAAAATAAAAGATCTCCTTTATAATGTTAATAACCAACTAACAAAGAAGGAGATCTAATATGATTATATATCTAAATGGTTATTTTAGAAACTGGGATTATGTAG
>JAFUCF010000017.1 GCA_017459845.1 Candidatus Saccharimonadota bacterium | reverse complement strand
ATGGAGACAATTTAATCCAAATTTTACTAATCGCGATCGTGCTGAATGGGATAATAAGAATCTACCCAGTAGATGGTAAAACCATGACAAAACGACATTTTAACGTAATAAACTATGCGACATTTTCAAATAATATTGACACCATGAAAAAGCCGGCTTTAGCCGGCTTTTTGGAAATGATGCTAGGTTACACAAATTTAACCTCGGGAAATAGAGTGTTATAAATACTCCAGTAATTTTCTCTGGCCTGACTAGCTATATCCTCAGGAATGGTGATGTTCGTATTGCCCGCCGCCTGCTCTTTCCTGATATAGTCTCTAATCAACTGCTTGTCCAGAGACCGCTGCGGGCGTCCCGGCTCGTAATCATTCTGCAGCCAATAACGCGCTGAATCGGGGGTTAAAATCTCATCGCCAAGATATAACTCGCCACCGTAAATGCCGAATTCGAATTTGGCATCAGCAATAATCAGCCCGGAGTTTTCAGCGTATCTTGATGCGCCGAGGTAAATGTTTCTAGACCAGTCTTCGATCAGATTGGCAAGCTCAATTCCGTCTTTGATGCTATTACAATACTCGCAGATGCCAGAATCATCAATTACCTTGCCCATCTCGGCGATGGTGAGATTTTGGTCGTGCTGGCCATGAGGAGCCTTGGTCGTAGGCGTAAACACAGGCTGGGGCAGCTTATCGCATTCTTTTAGCCCATCCGGGATTTTTACGCCACAAAACTCACGTTCGCCTTCTTGATAGGCTTTCCAGAGGGAACCCGTAATATAGCCCCGTACGATAGCTTCTACCTTAATCATCTTAAGCCACCGTTGAGCCTGAATACACTTGGCGTTAATGCCGCTCTCCACCAGTTCGTCCATGGTTGTAGAACCAAAAACATCTTCATAGGCAGTCTTAGTGTCAGCGCCATAACTCAATGAGTTGTCAATCAGGCGGGCCCAACTTTTGGAGATTTTAGTTAAGACTTCGCCTTTACCATCAATCTCTACGCCAGGTATAACTTCGTCAAAAGCCGATACACGGTCGGAAGCCACTATATAGACGGTTCCTTTCCCTTCTTTGTCACTGTCAGACGCATAAACATCTCGTATCTTACCACTAGAAACTTTTTTCATCATTTGCCTCCTTTTCAAAGAACTCACTCTATGTTGCGCGTATATTATATCATATTTTAGAGAATAAAAAATACCCCTAGCGGGGTATTTTAGCTTTAAGCTTTGCCCGAGTTGGGTGCGGTTGGGATAACCTTAGATGCTTCTTTGGCTGGGCTTACGGTGGTGATTTGGTAATCACCACCATCATAATCCGCCACTCTGATTTGATAAGTGCCGCTTGGCAGCTCTATTTCAGTAGCAAAGGTGTTGTCGCTGGCTACTCCCGTTGTGCCCATAACAACAAGCTCTGCGCCGGTCTCGTTATAAACCATAACCGCTACGGCTAAAGTGCCCGCCTCTGCCGTGCCAGAAACGGAGATAACGCCATCCTTCTCTGTAGCACTGAGAGTTTTAATATTTTTGGCGCTGGCGCCAAATGGAACAACCGTAAACGCAAGAGCCAGCGTGATAATTATACCTTTAATAACTTTTTTCATAATCTCTCCTATTCGTATATTACCTTCCGTGTTTTGCTGTCAAAGAAATTCCCCTCGCCAGAGCCGCTAAAGGTGCCTGAATACCTAGTAGCGGAGGAGCCTGTTTTCACAACGTTTAGGAATACACCTTGGTAGTTTCTGCCACCAGTCTTGACGCTAAATTCTGAACAGGTGAGATTTTTGCCACATTCCATAGTCTTGCCATGATTGATTGTTACCCATTTGTCTTCCTGAAAATCATAGTAAGTTTCTATGATATCTTCTGCAGAGAGGGTGTAGACTTTCTTAGCACCTTCACTACTAACTACGGTGGCTACTACGCTGTAAGTATTCTCATCTGCCGTGCCAGTTGGATACATAACTCTTGTGATAAGCTTGATATCTTCATCGGCCATATCTGGTGTAATATCGTCGTGTACATCTATTGCCGTGCGGGCGACCATTAGATAGTAGGATTTGCTGGTTGCGGACTTTAGCTCAAAGGTGATGTGATCATAATAGCTAGAGTTAAAGGCTAAATCGTAGCCATCTAAGGTAGGGGTTATGGTAACGGCAGCCGGGTTAACATCTAGTGCCTTAACAGAGACTATATCATCAACCTTTAGTTTAATAATAGGCTCTTTTAGATAAGCGTCTACTACGGCAGGACTAGAGGCGGTAGTATCTGAAACATCAATATTATAATTATAGTTAAACCCCCATCTGGCTGGGAAATAAGTATAATCATCTGGGTTATCACCTACAACAACTGGCTTGTAACCACTGCGATAGATAACAACCTGGAATAGCCAATCTTCATTAGTGGCGATAGAATTATTGCCGCCACCAAAGGCAATGGCCATAATGGATACACCACGTGTGTCCTTATCTACATTGCCAATGTAATCTTCAAAGCTTTCGCTTGTGATGCTGTTAAAATCACTCGGTAATACCCAATCGGCGTTTGGCTGCTTAAACACATAGTTTACGCCGTTGCCGCTCTGGTCGGTGATACTTGTATTCTCAATGTAGTTTATCCCATCTTCCGGGCGCTTGAGATTTTCAAATAGATGGTAACAAAGCCCGGCCGTTGTTACACTCCCAGACGAAGTACGCCTTGCCATCAAAGGCTGGCTCTCCCTCTGCGTGGGCCGCCGCACCCATAAAAAAGACGCTTGCAAAAACCACCATGGGGAGCGCAAGCTTTTTTAATATAGTGTTCATTAACTCTCCTTTTTAGTTATTTTAATTATACGCGGCTTATGTTTTCTAGTCAACAAAAAATCAGGCCTTCTAGCCTGATTTTCAAGTCTTAGACAGTAGCTTTCGCAAGCTTGCGTGAGCCAAGATAAGTGGTAAAGAAACCAAGAACGAGAGCGATTGGCAGGAATTCTTCTGGACCAGTGGATGGGAGGTCTTCTTTCACCGTGGTCTGCGCTGGGACGGTCTTAGTAACGCCCTCAGTGGTAGAAGTGATGCTGCTAGATTTCTTCTCGGTCTCCTGCTGCTTTTTATCGGTCTGGTCTTCTATGGCGACTGTATCAACTTTGGCAGTTGTGTTATTCTTGTTTTTACCGCTTACCATAGCGACGATGGCCCAAACGGCGATACCTAGAACGACGATCGCTACAATTGACGTAACAATAATGAAGCGAATCTTCTGGCTATTGTTCTGTTGCCCATAAAGGGTTGGGTTTGGTTGCATAATAAATATAACTCCAATTACTCTTGATTTTGTAATTAGATATATTATACCATAGTTCTTTTGTTTTGGGAAGAGTTATTTTGTAAAAAGCGAGATGTGGCAAGCGGCGTAATGATTGGTTTTTAATAATGTCAAGCCGGTTATGTTTTGGGGGTTGAAATCACGGGGGTGGGAGAGGGCTAAAACACCGCCCTTTTTTAGCAGGCTGGTATAATCTGGGACTTGGTAGTTATCATAAGGCGGATCGGAGATAATTATGTCATAAAGCTCGCTCGGGGTATTTCCAGAACGGGGAATTTTTCGCCCTTCAAAATCACAACGCCCAGTCGGGCTCTCGGCGCGGACTGTCGCGCACTCGAGCCCATGAGTGTTAGTGATTTCTCGGGGAAAAATTCCTTTATTGTTCTGGAAACACCCCGATACGAGCTTAATGTTTTCTTTGATTACTTTTTGGGCCTTGGGACTACTTTCTACAAAATCTACTCTGGCGGCGCCGCGGGAGAGAGCCTCTAAGCCTAGTGCGCCAGAGCCGGCAAAATAATCTAAAACTGTGGCGCCGTTTAAATACGGGCTAAGCATATTAAAAAGCGCTAGCTTCTCGCGCGAGCCCATCGGGTGGGTGGTGGTGAGATTTGGCGAAGCTAGTTTTGTTCCCTTGTATTTACCAGAAAGGATGCGGAGTTCTGCCATTATTTAACCTTTTTAATCGTTCTTTTGGAGGAATTTGGCAGGCAGGCGTACCAGCCAAGCGTAATCGCGCGGACGATTTCTGGAATTAAGATATTTTTACTTTCTTTACCAAGGGTAGGCGTCCAGCCGTCTTGGCGGAAGCGAGTGTACATATCTAAAGAATGAATTTTATGCAGAGATTTGTAAAACTCGGTTTTAAAATCTAAATCCACTAAATCTTCTGGTGCGATTTCTGGCTGGATAGCATCCCATCCCTCGGCGGTAACGATGAGGGCTACGCCATACTCGAAGGCGATGTGCTTAGACATAAAACCGTTATGCCCCCAGTAGCGCCAGTTGTTAACGGCAGACTGGGTGAGGCTGTCGCCGCGCATAATACCCTTTATGGGCTGGCCAAAAATCGTGAAATACTCTTTGTCTGACATCAGCTCGGAGACTGCCTCCTCGTACGGGAAGTGGTGGGCGGGTGTTAACCCGTCTGTAATGGCATGAGCAAGCCAAGCCGCCTCAAAGGCCGCACGGACATCCGTGCCCTCATCGTAGGCCTTGGCGGGATTATCCTCTATCTCCTGTAAAGCCTTCTTCAGATTAGCCGAGTGGTTTTCGATATATTGCCAGAGTTTACCGTCGTCTTGGTCTGGTAAGATGAAGTGCATCGGCTCGTCTACACCGGGAGATTTACGCTTCAAGCCGTCTGGGCCACGATTACCCTCGAAGTGAACAATTTCTTTGGCGTTGGGAAAGAAGGCCTTACGCTTTAAGAAATTGCTAAGCGTACGGCGGGCGGCTTTATCTAGCTTTTGGTGGGTGCCAACGAGTTTGCCGCCAGAGCCTTTGGCATATCTCAATAATCCAACGTTGGAATACATAATGTTATTATTTTACCATATTTTTGGGAAAAATACTAACGCTTGCGCTTAAGCCGGAGGCGTGGAGAGCCAAAGTTAATGGCGTTTTTCTGGAAGGTAGTAATAGCTAATTTAACCATGATAGCCGACGATATCACTACAATGGCTATGCCAATACAAAACTCTGGGGTAGAGATAGTGCCAAAGCCACTTCTTAAGGTTAACGCAATCGGTGCGGAGAGCGGGAAGTAAGTTAAGAATTGAACAGCCATATTTGGCTCCGTGGCCATAAAGGCTTGCATAAAATAGAGCGGGATAACCATAGCAATAATCGCTGGCCCGATGAAAGACGAGGCGTCTTTGGCAGTAGAGACGAGAGAGCCGACAAACGAACAGGTGCCGGCATAGAAGATGGACGATGCGATAAATAAAATAATACAGAGGGTGATATTTAACGGATCGATTTCTACGGCAGATAAGATTGGTGCGATAAACTGACTATCACGATTAACGAAGATTAAAATTGCAACCGGGATAATAATAACTAAAATTTGCACCATCCCCAGTACGAGCAAAGAGAGGATTTTACCGACGATGAGATGTTTGGCAGAAATGGCGGTCAAAATCATTTCGCTGATGCGATTTTCCTTTTCTTCTACGACGTTTAAGAGGAAGCGGTTACCACAAAGCGCAACGAACATGAAGAAAATAATACCAATCGCAAACGGGACGACCGCTTTACCCAGGGCATTCTCGGCCTCGCCGTTTTTATTGAGCTTATTATCTACAATCTCGTATTTGCCAGATAAAGCAAGCTGGTCTAGCGGGCCCACACGGGTAGCCGCGCTTGATTCTAAGATGGATTTTAAGACGTCGCCATCATGGTTAAAGATGTCTAAGCCCTCTGAAATATGGTAAACCTCGGCCTTTTTAGTCTCGGCAAAATCCTTAGGAATGTAGAAGTATAAATCGGCCTCGCCAGATTTTATCATGGATTTTCCCTGTTCTATATCGCCCTTAATTAGGAAAGGCGAACCCGCCGGGATGATACCGGCATCATCCGTAACGGCAATTTTAGTATTCTCATCTACGGGCGAGCTAGTGCTTACGCTCTTTGAGGATAAGAAGCTAATGAGGTAAATGCCGCCAATCAGCAGCGGAATTAAAAGGGTAGCAGCCCAGAAGGCTGGCTTTTTAAGCTGGCGGGCAATCTCGAATTTCATTACTTTAAAAGTTTGGCTACTCATCTTTACCTCCATATACATCTACAAATATTTGGTCTAGACTGCGGCCGTTAAACTGTTTTTTAATCTCTGGGATGGTGCCATAAGCCTTGGCAACGCCATCTTTTAAGAGCAGAGCGCGGTCGCAAAGGCGCTCCACCTCATCCATATAATGCGTAATCATGATGATGGCGGTACCTCTTTTGTGGTGCTCCTCGATGATTTCCATGAGCAAGCGGCGGTTCATAGGATCAAAACCTTTGGTTGGCTCGTCTAGGATGAGCAACTTAGGGCTACCCATGATAGTAATCCCAAGCTGCACTTTTTGTTGCTGGCCACCAGAAAGGCGCTCGAGCCGCTCGTTCTCTTTGTCAGCCAGGCCAACGCGCTTTAAGTATCTACGGCTCCACTCGCGCGGCTCTTTAATGCCCTTGAGCTCGCCAAAGTACACCATGGTATCTATCACCTTTTCTTTACGGTAAAGCCCGCGCTCCTCTGGGAGATAACCCACCGTGACATCCGTATCTTCTGGATTATATGGCTTGCCATCTATTAAAACCTCACCGCTAGAAGGTTGATAAAACCTAAGCAAGGTGCGGACAGTGGTAGTTTTGCCGGAGCCATTTGAGCCCAGCAGGCCAAAAATCTCTCCCTTCTTTACTGTAAAAGAGAGGTCTTTAATAATAGTTTTGTTACCAAAACCAATTTTAAAATTCTTTACCTCGACAATGTTTTCCATAATTATATTTTAACATAGTGTTTTATTATTGTGCGGGAAATAATTAATTCAAAGTGGTAAGCTGTTGGTATTTTTGGATAGAATGCATGAGCTCTGGGTAATGTTCTAGTTTTTCGTTCTTATCCTCTATGAAGCCCTGCACGTGCTTACTGGCGAGTGAGATAAGCTCGGTATCGGTAAGAGAAGCGATGCGGAGGTCTAGCGCGCCAGATTGGAGCGAGCCATAAATCTCGCCCGGGCCACGGATTTTTAAATCTACCTCTGCCAGATGAAAGCCGCTGGTGGATTTTTCTAGCTCTCTTAAACGCCGAGATGGCGGCTCCTCGCCAGATTTAACTAAGAAACAAAAACTTTGGTGTTGGCCGCGCCCTACCCGGCCTCTTAACTGGTGGAGCTGAGCCAAGCCAAAACCCTCGGCATCCATGATTACCATAACCGTAGCGTTAGGGACGTTCACACCTACCTCTACTACCGTAGTTGAGACAAGAATATCTGTCTCGCCAGCCTGGAATTTTTGCATCTTCTCGTCCTTCTCGGCGGGCTTCATCCGGCCGTGAAGAAAATCAATTTTCTGGCGAGGGAAGATTTTGGCGAGACGCTCGGCCTGCTTTTTAACAGAAATAGTTTCTTCGCGCGGGTTATCCTCTATGGATTTACAAATCCAGTAAACTTGGCGGCCCTTTTTGATTTCTGCCTTAACCTTGGGGTAGAGAAATTCGCGTTGCTCCATCTCGCGGATGATTTTGGTTTCTATCGGGGTGCGGCCTTTGGGGAGCTCGGGGATGGTAGAGATAGAAAGATCCCCAAAAATCGTGAGCTGCAGAGAACGCGGGATAGGGGTGGCGGTCATGGCGAGAAGATGAGGGGCTTTGCCATCGGGGGATTTTAGGAGCAACCGCTGGCGCTGTGCCACGCCAAAGCGGTGTTGTTCATCTATAATACAAAAGAGGAGATTGTGAAATTCAGTGTCATCGGTAATGATGGCGTGAGTGCCAACCACTAGATTAACCTCTCCGGTTTTAATCCGCTTTTTTAACTCTGACTTATGCTTGGTAGAGCCAACTAGGAGAGCGACGTTCACCCCCAGAGGTTTAAGAAACTGGTTTAGCGTCTCGGCATGCTGGGCGGCCAAAATAGAGGTTGGCGCCAGCAGGGCAACTTGGGCGCCGGCCTTGATGGCTTGATAAGCGCAGATGGCCGCCACCACCGTCTTACCAGAGCCAACATCGCCTTGGAGCAGGCGGTTCATCGGCGTGGTTTTCTCTAAATCCTGGAGAATATCCCACGTGGCGCGCTTTTGGCCCGGGGTAAGAGTAAAGGGGAGGGCGCCAACCAGCTCTTTAGTGTTTGCGGCCACAAAGGGCAGGGAGATGCTTTTTAGCCGCCGGTTTTCCTCGCGGTTTAAGCGGGCGGCAAAGATGAGCTCGAATAGTTCTTCGTATGCCAAGTAGCGGCGGCCATGTTCTACTTCTTTTTCATTTTTGGGGAAGTGAACGGCCATCAACGCCTCTGCCCGAGCACCGTTTTTGACAAAAAATGGTTTTGATTTTATCATTGGTAATAAATCCGGGATTTTGGCAAACTGGTTTTTAGAGCGGCCAATAAGGCGCTTAAATTGGTCCGGCTTGATGCCTAGGTGCATGGAGTAAATCGGCTGGTAGCCGGGGGATTCTTTTTCTGGGCGGATGGCGTTTTTTAGACCATCCTTGTCTTCTTCATAGAGCGTGGCGGCGGGGGAGGTAAGCTGGTAGCGGCCGTATTTGAGCTCAAAATTACCAGAGAAAAGGTAGGTTTTGCCCTTTTGGAATTGATTTTTGCGATAAGCCTGATTAAACCAGACGACGCGCAGAGACGATGTCCCATCGCTAATGATGCCCTCTGTGATGGCAAGATGACGGTTTTTGCCGTAATGGGTATTTAGGCCGTCTATCTGGCCCTTCACAACCACTTTGCCGGGCCTAAGCTCAGAGATTTTGGAGACGTTCTGGTAGTTTTCATAGCTGCGAGGGAGGTAGTAAAAGAGATCCCTGATAGTCTTAATGCCAGCGTGCGCTAAAAGCTCGGCCGTCTTCTCGCCCACGCCATTTAGGTTCTCTACATTTTCCTCCATATTCATGAGTATATTATAGCAGATTTTGGGGCTGCATGGGGTGGTATTGGTTCACAGAATAGGCTCGGCGGAAAATGAGTAAGGCGGAGGGCTAGGCTAGGAGCCAAAGGAACTCTGCGAGGCACTACTTGTAGCACAATACACCGAAGGTGGAAGACTTAGTTCTGCTGTACGACGAGTACGAGTAGCCGCTGGAGACGTACAAGGAGTACGCATAGAGGCTGTTTCCGCTGTTCACCGTAGAGGACCAATAGCTGCCATTACTCGTCGAGAGCCCTAACACTTTATACAAAGCGCCGGTATATTCTCGATACCCGGAACGATCGCCGCTGTACGAGGTACCGCCATATGCTATTATTAGAGAGTCAAAGACTTCAATTGCCGGGAAGGTATACCCCCTGGGGCAAGTAGAGCTAGCGGTAGACCACTTAGTTACATTCCCAGAGTTGCCGAGTATCCACATTCTGCCATCTGCCATTTGGCAAGCCGTACTGGTGGTTGGGTGAACGGTATTGGAACATCTGAGAACATCATCCTCCCAAATCGCATAAAGGGTAATGGAGCCACCGTTTGTGGTGGTAACGTCGCTCTTTAGAGTAGCTGGAGCAATGCCAGACTGGCCATTCGTGTACGTAGTGCCGCCGCTACTGCTAGTACCCCAGCTCTTAAACTTCTTGCCGCTTGGAGCAGTGAAAGCGTTGGTGGCGAGAGTAACGTTTTGGCCGTAGGTAGCGGTAGTGCTGGCGGTAGAGCCAGAGCCACCATTAGAATTGTAATAAATGGTAAAGCTATTAGCAGCGCCTGTAGCGGTAAGGGTAAGGCTGCCAGCCGGCATATTAAAGGTGTATGATGCATTTGAACTACTTGGGAGCAGGCTTGTATCACTACTTGTCCAGCCAGTACAATGGTAACCAGAGTTTTGTGTACAGGAGACGGTGACACTATCACCATATGTGTGACTATATCCGCCAGCGGATGGGGAGATGGAGCTAATTGCGGCGGTATTGCCATTTGCCACAGTAAGAGTGTAATTTGCTTTAGTCCAAAGAGCATATAGATTAATGGTAGCATTGTTAGTATCTACTACACTATTTGGTTTAGTATTCTCGGCTAGAGTCTTAATGCTTACACTCGCCTGGTTACTATCGAAAGCTTTAGTGCCATTTGCGGTGTAGGCCCAACCAGCGAAGTTATAGCCGGTAATGGAGAAACCATTAGCTCTTAATGTAGTAGTGGCATTATAAGCTTGGTCTGTTTGGTCTGCAGTGGTACCTGATGCGGTAGTGCCACTAGGAGCATTAGAATTGTAGTGGATGGTATACTTATTAGGTTCCCACTGGGCAATGAGAGTTACTTCGGATGTTTCGCTATCGTCTAAGACCATGTTTTCTGTGGTGCTATAGGTTGTTTCGCTTGGTGTGCCGTTTCCTACTTTAATCTTCCAACCAGAAAGAGTATAGCCAGTACGTTTAATTTTGTCTGTAGAAGAATACTCGGAAAGGTTTACTTTAGTCCCAAAGATTACTTTAGGATATTCGCCTTTACCACCAGTTTCTGTAGTAGGGATACCGTTAGGAAGGTTACTGGTAATGGTAGCCTGGGCCTCGGTATCGCTATCGTCTACGCCATCATCAAACTTCAAAGTGTATTCTGTACAAGCGTTTTCCATGATTACAGTATATAAGACATTACCAGAATAAGTACCTGGAGTTTTGGCAGTAGAGATATTAGCGCCATAGTAGACGTTGTGGGTTAGAGTGGCAGAGCCAGGAGTAGAGCTTCCGGCCATACCATTAGTGATGTCTGTACTAGTAGCAGTATAAAGCGGTGTCCAATTCCCAGCATCGGCAGAGTAAGCCTGGAGGCCGGCAAAGGTAGAGCTAGTCTTACCAATACCCCAAGTGTCTTTTTCTAGAGTTCCTTCTGCGGTGGGAGCATTAGAAGATGGGGCAATGTAATTTGCAGAGTTTTGGAGCTCTGCACTACTAGCACCAGAAAGATTAAGGTTAGTATTACCCGTAGAGGTAGCAGAAACATATAAGTTATAACCGGCATTACAGTTAGTGTTTATCGTTACTACGTCGCTACCGGTACCGAGAGTACCAGAGCTGGACGGTTTAATACTGCTAGAACTACTGGCATCGCTACCCGCTTCTGTGAGCCTTACAGAAGCCGTACTAGAAACGTCTACATAAAACGCGGCATAAGCGGAATGAATAAACAATTGGGAGGTAAGGAGCCCAAGAGAAACAAAGAGGAAGGCTTTAAAAAGCCTACTGCTATGTTTTTGAGGCACTTGAGCTCCATAATGGAAACTAGAGCGCTTTAAAAATCTAGTGCCCATTATGTAGTTCAAGAAAATACTACCGCTGTTTTTACTTTCCATTTAACCTCCTAGT
>JAFUCF010000001.1 GCA_017459845.1 Candidatus Saccharimonadota bacterium | reverse complement strand
AGGCGGACAGATGGTTGAGGGATTGGCATTACTACCGTCCGCATCAGGCTCTAAACTACATGACTCCGGCAGAGTATTGTGCTACAATTGGTATAACTATTTAACAACTAAAAAGTGTTAACGATGTATTGATTTACTGCAGTCATGTTGACTTTTCATACCGTTTGTGCTATAATAGGGAGCATAAGGAGTTTGTATCGTGGAAGACACTAATATTAAAGAATTTTTATCATATCTCAAGAAGTATATACCAATTTATATTTTGGTGGCTACTTTAGCGCTTCTTGGGACATTCTTCTACGATAAGAAGATAAAAACCCCCATCTATTCATCAACCGCCAAAGTCGTGCTTGTCCAGCAGAACGAGAATGCTACAACTTCCACCTCTGCCGCGCTTAACGATTACAACGTTAACCAAAAGCTCGCCAGTACTTATACCGAAATTGCTAAGTCGGATCTCGTCCTAAACCAGGTTATCTCCGAGCTTAAAATGGATACCACGGCCAAAGCGCTCAGCAATAACATTACCGTTGCTACCGTAGAGGGCACCACGATTTTGACGATTACCGTTAAAAATACCTCTGCCGAAGATGCTACCATTATCGCCAACAAAATCGCCGAAGTCTTTACTCGCGAAATTACCGATATTTATAAACTAGATAACGTTTCCATGCTAGACGAGGCTAAAATCGTTAACACCCCTGTCAACAACACTCTTACCCGTGATCTTATCATCGCTGGTTTCTTGGCTATCTTTGGTGTCACGGCGCTTGCCTTTCTTATCTTCTGTCTTGATGATACTGTTAAGCATACACAAGATATTGAGGCTTCCTTTGGCGTGCCAATCGCCGGCAAGATTATAGACGGCAGCTCCAAGAAACGCAAAAAAGGCGGCCGTAAGAATATCTCCAAGATTATTTCTGACGAACTAATCGTAGAGGATCAGCCAAAGTCTGTTGTCTCCGAGAGTATTAAGAATTTGCGTACTAATCTCCAGTTCACTTCCGTAGACAAAGATTTAAAGACTATTTTGCTTACCTCCTCCAATGCTTCGGAGGGCAAATCTTACATCGCTGCCAACCTTGCAGTATCCTTCGTCCAGGCTGATAAACGTGTCCTGCTCGTAGATTGTGATTTGAGAAAAGGCCGTGTCCACAAGATTTTTGGCCTACCGAATGCTTTTGGTCTTTCCAACCTTTTAGCAGATGATTTAAGCAACTCTTATCGTTATATTCAAAAGACTAACATTAAGGGTTTAGACGTTCTTACGCGTGGTACATATCCGCCAAACCCATCCGAGCTACTTTCATCTAAGAAAAATGCTGCCCTCATAGACCGCTTAAAATCTCAATACGACATTATCATCTTTGATGGCACCCCATCTAACGGTTTGGCCGATTCTATTGTAATGTCTACCTTAGTAGATGAAGTCTTAATCGTAGCTCACGATTCTGTCACTACTAATTCTGCCCTTGCCGAGACTAAAGCTTCTCTAGATAAGGTCAACGCTAAAATCGCCGGCATTGTCTTGAACCGTGTCAACCGTAAGGGTAATGGTCGCTATTACTATTATTATTACGGAGACAAGAAGCATGATAGACATTCATAACCATAGTCTCCCTGGTATAGACGACGGCTCCAGGAGCTACGAGGAGAGCCTAGAGATTATCAAAGGACTCTCCGAACGGGGAATTACCGATATTTTCCTTACCCCACACTTCATTGAGGGTACGAACCAAGTTTCCCCCCGCTTTGAGAATACCAATCGCTATAACTATCTGCGGGCCAGTGTGCGGCACGCCCACATCCCAGTTAATCTATATCTTGGTAATGAAATCTATATTAACCGCAACATAGAAAAGCTACTGCGTTTTGGTCAGCTTAAAACTTTAGGGGAAAGTAACTTCCTACTAATAGAGCTGCCTATGTCTGGCGAGTACCCAGATTATGAGGGTATTTTCTTAGAACTGATAAATCATGGCTACCGGGTAATTTTAGCCCATCCAGAGAGATATCATAGTTTCCAAAAGGACTATAATCGTATCTTAGAGTTACAATCTATCGGAGTTTTATTTCAATGTAATCTAGGAAGCATTATAGACCAATACGGCAAAGAAGCTAGAAAGACTCTCATCCGTATGATAAAAGACGATTTAATCTTCGCCTTTGGTACCGACATCCATCATGTGCGGGATTTTGGCGAGATTTCCCGAGCCAAGGCGGCACTAGGTAAGTATTATACAGAAAACGATTTACACCAAATCTTAAACGAAAACCCAAAGGTGTTACTCCAAGGAAGCTAAACCCCACCGTAGCGGGGGTTTAAATTCAATCGCTTACTAACTGGCTTCTATTTTAATATCTTTTCGTTATATTTTTGCCCTATAGACGAAACTAGTATTAATCTAAATAGGAGACAAAGAAACCAGAAGATGTAATCTTCTGGTTTATCTAACGAGCCTGGCGGGGAGAGAAACGGAAAAAGCGCTTATCCCCTAGGATGACGCTACGCAGCGTACTGAGAACCCGTTGTACTTGCTGTTGTAGTTCTGAGGGCCGACGTACGTAGTGCTAGAGAGCAGGTACAGGCTGTACGCGTAGATATTACTGTACGCGGTAGACGACCACCAGTTCCCGACCGTACCGACGTTGCTGAGCGACGAGCCGTTGATATAGCCCGCGAGATCGAAGCCGCCATTGTTACCTTCTGCATAAGCACCAGTGAATGTAGAGTAAGTGTTAGCACCAGTACGGTTGCTACCTGTGCCACCCCAGACTATGTCTAGAGCGGCAAATTCGCCACTAGCGCCACCAGTAGGTAACCTCCAGCCTTTCGGGCAGATACTAGAGTATATTGTGCCGGAGGATGTGTTGTATGTACCAGTACCAGCGGTAGCAGTGTACCAGTTGTATAATGCGCCGTAAGAAGAACGAGTGCTAGCATCGTAATAGGCTAGAGGTTGATCGTCGCAGTCTGAGCTGCCCGTAGTACACCATGAAGAACCAGCTGGGGTAGAAGTTGGTACAGTGAAGCTTGAGGATACATTAGAATCTTCAGGTGTAAGAGTTTTGTTAATGAGCCTGAGGTTTTGTACCATCCAGCACTTTTGGTCTGCTAACTTTTTAATGTGGTATTCATTGCCGTCTCTTTTATCAGTAAGGGTGATGACGCTATCAGTGGCTAAGCTAGAACAACCATTCCATGTCTGCATGTAAAGTACATCCTCTCCCCAAATCGCATAAAGATTTACGGCTTCATCTTGTTCTACAGCTTGGCCAGCATCTATAGCGGCAAGGAGGAGGTCTGTTACCCCTACGGTTTGGCCGGCAGAGTAAGTAGGGTTTGTAGTAGTAGCACTTGGGTTTTCGGTTTTGGCCTCGGCATCGGACTGAGTCAGAGCCCAACCATTAATACGAAGCCCGTCTTTT
>JAFUCF010000016.1 GCA_017459845.1 Candidatus Saccharimonadota bacterium | reverse complement strand
GGCGGACAGATGGTTGAGGGATTGGCATTACTACCGTCCGCATCAGGCTCTAAACTACATGACTCCGGCAGAGTATTGTGCTACAATTGGTATAACTATTTAACAACTAAAAAGTGTTAACGATGTATTGATTTACTGCAATATAGTTGAAATTTTCAGATAAGTATAATACAATAAAGACATCGAAAGTCCGCCAGGCAGTGATGGATATGCACAGGTTCGAGGCTTTCTTTTTTTGTTAGAGTAAGACTAAGTTATTACCAAACTGCCTTTCTTCTAGAATTGTAATCGTTCTCACTAAGTTTTTTGGAATAAAAATTTTTACTCCCTTATTTAGTTTATTTAGTTGATTATAATATTCATTTGGTAATTCGATGGTAAAAATCATGATTTCAGTTTTTTCTAGCATATCAGCAAAATCAAGGTAATGAAAAGTTGAATCTGCTTTTATTGTTTCGTCAAAAAAACATATTTCTTTTTGGCCTATAATTGGTAGAAGAGCATTTGCAATACCCTTCCCCTCCGAAGCGAAGCCTATTATATCGGTAGGATGACCATATGGCTCTTCGACCTCCGCCAAAACTGCATTGATTATATCCATGTCTATGATTATATCAAAATATGCTATAATTATACTAATAATAACAGATAGAAAGGTTGGTTTTGAACTTAAAGATCGGAATCGTTGGGTTACCAAATGTTGGTAAATCCACTTTATTTAATGCGCTTACAAACGCCCATGCTCTCTCGGCGAATTACCCTTTTGCTACCATAGAGCCTAACATTGGCATCGTCCCAGTACCGGATGAACGGTTAGATACGCTCGCCAAAATGTACGACACTGATAAAGTTGTCCCAGCCACGGTAGAATTTGTAGACATCGCTGGGCTTGTTGCCGGCGCTAGCCATGGCGAGGGCCTTGGCAACCAGTTTTTGGCCCACATCCGCGAATGTCAGATTATCTGCCATGTCGTCCGCGTTTTTGAAGATGGTAATGTTACCCATGTTTCTGAATCGGTCGATCCATTGCGTGATATAGACGTCATCAAGACTGAGCTAGAGCTAGCAGATCTAGACACGCGCGAAAAGGTAGAGATGAAGCGCAGTAAGGGCAATCCCGCGAAAAACGGCGAGGAGCTCGTCCAGTATCTCTCTGAAAAGCCAGTAATCTATCTCTTTAACGTAGATGAAAACCAGCTATCTAACCAAGAGCTACGCCTCAAGCTTGCTACAGAAGTTGCACCGTCTCGCGCAGTTTTTGTTAATGCCCGCCTTGAAGAAGAAATGGTAGATATGAGCAAGGCCGAGCGGCTAGAATTTCTAAAAAGCTACGGTGTAGAAGAAGATGCCTTGTCGGAACTCATTAAGGCTGCGTACAAGACGCTCGGTTTGCAAAGCTTTCTAACCGCCGGCAAGAAAGAAGTCCGTGCCTGGACCATTAAACGAGGTGCCACTGCACCAGAAGCCGCGGGTACTATTCATACCGATTTCCAGCGGGGTTTCATTGCGGCAGAGGTGATGAAATATGATGATTTGGTCTCTCTCGGTTCAGAGCAAGCGGTCAAAGCCGCCGGCAAACTTGCTACCGTAGGCAAAGATTACGTTATGCAAGAAGGCGATGTTGTAGAATTTAAATTTAACGTCACGAAGAAATAAAACTCTATTTGCGCCCTAAGATTGCATTTATAATAAAAGCCAGGATGTTACCGTAGAACAAAACCACGATAATCACACTGTGATATAATATAATTATGACCGCTCGCACCAAGACTATTTTAAAATGCACTTTTATCCCCTTATTTTTTACAGGAATTTATGTTTTCTTATGCGTGCTTAATCTCCGCAGCTCCATCTGGTTTGACGAGTCTTATTCTGCCTATCTTGTGCGGGGTGATTTTGGCCAGATTTGGGCAGAGACCGCCCAGGATGTCCACCCGCCGCTGTTTTATTTCTTGCTAAAAATCTGGTCTGGTATTTTTGGTACCTCAGATTTCGCCATGCGGTTTATGTCGGTTTTCTTCGGTGCGATTTCTATTATCTTAGCCTTCCACCTTCTTAAGCGTTGGTTCGGTTTAAAGGTTGCCACCGTCGCCACTGCTTTCTTAAGCCTCTCGCCTTTTCTCATCCGTTATGGCCAGGAGATGCGGATGTACACTCTCATCTTTGCCATCGTCGTCGGCGCTACTTACGCTCTAGATGTTGCTTTAGAGACTCAGAAAAAACGTTACTACATTATATACGCCGTGCTCCTCGCCCTTGGTATGTGGACGCATTATTTTACCGCTCTCGCCTGGCTCGCCCACGTTGTTTATCTAGTTGCCATTAAAAAGATTAATATCTTTAAAAAGCCCTTCCTCTGGGTATACTTGCTCGCAATAGTTCTATACGTCCCTTGGCTCCCGGCTTTCTTTACTCAAACTGCCACCGTCCAGCAAGGTTTCTGGATTCCTGGCGTCACCTTCGCCACTCTCCCAGATTTCTTCTCAGAAATCGCCATCTTCAAAGAGTTTGCCAAAGACGTAGATGCCTGGTGGGCGTTGCTTCTCATCGTGTGGTTGGTGTTCTTTGGTATCATGGTCTACCGTGCCCTGAGAAAAACCCCAAATCGTGAGAAATCATTCTCTTTAGAAACTCGCAAAAAAACATTTAAATTTTCTTTCACCAAGAGCATAAAAGAGCAACCGGAGAAAAAGAAGCTGCTTTTCCTCATTATTCTGGTGGTCGTGCCGCCGGTAATCTTGCTTGTTCTTTCTATGCCGCCGTTATCCTCTATGTTTGTCTCTCGCTACGTCACCTATAGTGCTATTCTCATTTGGGCGCTAGCCGGCGTCTTGATTATGAAGTCATACAAAAGTACGCGGGTTCTTGCCATCATTTTTGCCGTGCTTACTCTTGGCACGGAAGTTTTGGGTATTGTCAATGTGGAGGTTCGTGAGCCGCGTGGCTATTCAAAAGAAATCGTCACAGCAATTCGTGAGCTTTCAGAAAAAGGCGAGCCTGCCGTCTTAAAGGATGGCGGCCTCCAAGAATACGATTTCTCTTTCTACTCTACGGATGAACACCCTATTTATATTGTAGATGAGTGGACCGACTACCCGTGGGGTTCCACCTACCCGCTCCGCGATTATCGCTCTACTACCATAGATAAGTTGTCCGATTTAAAGGCGGATAAATTCTGGGTAATCACATCTAAAGATGCCGAGCCTACCAAGGTTCTAGATCTTGATAAATATGATATTCTCACCACTATAAAAAACGATCATCACCTTGCTATTGAGTATCTGGTAAAGTAGCCATCCATGCAAGATTATGTTATAATAATCTGGTGAAAACAGATGACTTTGATTATAATCTCCCAGAGGAGTTAATCGCCCAGACACCACTGAAAGACCGCTCCTCCTCTCGCCTACTCGTCGTAGACCGCAGTAAGCGCAGTTTTTCAGACCACACTTTTACTGATATTTGTGATTACTTAAACCCCGGCGATGCACTAGTCCTCAACGAGACTAAAGTTATCCCCGCTCGTATCATCGGCACGAAATTAGAAACAGGCGGTGTGGTAGAACTCCTACTTCTAAAAGATTTAGGTTCGGATGTTTGGGAGTGCTTAGCCCGCCCCCAAAAGCGCTTACACATCGGTACAGAAATCGTTTTTGGCAAGGAAGTTAACGCAAGCCTCGCTAAAGCCTCGCTTACGGCTACCGTCACAGAGCTTTTAGACGAGGGAATTACTCGCGTTAAGTTCTCCTACCAAGGTATTTTCTTAGAAATAATAGAGCGTCTCGGCACTATGCCGCTCCCACCGTATATTCATACACAACTAGAAGATCAAGCCCGCTACCAAACAGTCTATGCGAAAAACCTTGGCTCTGCCGCCGCTCCCACCGCCGGCCTCCATTTTACACCAGAATTATTAAAGAAAATTGAAAGTAGCGGCGTAGAAATCATCAAGATTACGCTCCACGTTGGGCTTGGCACCTTCCGCCCAGTCCAGGTAGACGATGTTAAAAAGCATAAAATGCACACAGAATCGTACGAGGTTTCAAAAGACGCTGCCGCCAGACTTAATGCTGTCCACAAGAATGGCGGCCGCATTATTGCTGTCGGCACTACCACCGTCCGTACGCTAGAGACGGTTGCAAAACGCTGTCAAGAAGAGCAGGGCAAAAAGTCAGCCGCTGCCCACTCGCAGAACCTCATTTCTCCAAACGATAATTTATTCATGGCTTGCTCTGGCGAGACTTCCATTTTTATTTATCCAGGCTACAAGTTTCTTGCAGTAGATGGCTTAATTACTAACTTCCATCTGCCAAAGTCAACTTTGCTGATGCTAGTCTCTGCTTTTGCTGGGCGAGATTTAATTTTAGAAAGTTACCGTCATGCCGTCGCGGAAAAATATCGGTTTTTCTCTTTTGGGGATGCCATGCTAATCATAGGAGATAAAGATGAAAGTTAAGTACGAGTTAATCAAAACCGACAAAAACACCGGCGCCCGCCTTGGCAAAGTGATTTATGGCGATAAAGAATATGAAACCCCGATGTTTATGCCAGTTGGTACTCAAGCAACAGTCAAGACGCTAAGCCCAGAACAGGTTTTAGCCTGCCATCCTGGTATTATTCTATCTAATACGTATCATCTTTGGCAGCGCCCTGGCGAAGACGTTGTAGCCGAGGCCGGTGGTCTTCACCAATTTATGAATTGGCATGGCCCCATCCTTACCGATTCTGGTGGTTACCAAGTTTTTTCACTCGCTCGCAACAAGAAAAAGGATATTACAGAAGAAGGCGTCCATTTTAAAAGTGAACTAAGCGGTGCAAACCTGTTTCTAACTCCAGAAAAATCTATTGAAATCCAGAACAAACTAGATTCTGATATTGCCATGAGTTTTGACGAATGCCCGCCCGCCACGGCTGACTACCAGTATTTAAAACGTAGTATAGAACGCACCGTTCGCTGGGCCGAGCGCGGTAAAAAAGTCCACGCCAACCCAAATCAAAGTTTATTTGGTATTATCCAGGGCGGCCCATACGAAGATTTGCGCCGCTGGTCTGCCGAGCAAACCATAGCTCTAGATTTTGACGGCTATTCTATCGGTGGTGTTGCTAATGATGATGAATGCAAAGATGATATGTACAAAGCGATAGAATACTCTACTCCTTTTATGCCTAAAGATAAGCTCCGCTATCTTATGGGCGTAGGCGAGCCAGTAGATTTAGTAGAGGGCGTTATGCGCGGAGTAGATATCTTTGATTGCGTATCCCCTACTCGTCTTGCCCGCCATGGCAACGCTCTAATCTACGGCGTCAAAAATGCAGGTATTGCCGGTTACAAAGAAAAACGGATAAATCTTAAGAACGCTCGCTTCAAGTACGACTTCACTCCGATAGAGGGATCCTGTGATTGCTACTGCTGCCAAAATTACACAAAGGCCTATGTCCATCATCTCATGCGCTGTGATGAAACCTTTGGCGCAACCTTGCTTTCTATCCACAACATCCGTTTTCTAATTCGCCTTTGCGAAAAGATGCGTGAGGCTATCCGGGAAGATTGTTTCTTAGAGTTTCGCGAAAGTTTCTTAAACTGCACCAAGAACACTCATTAAAATAAAAACCAAGAATGTCGTTCTTTGCAGCACATTTTCTATCTATTACGGATGCCATTCACAACATTTAGCAGGGAAATAAAGTTCTTTAATGGCGCCAGAGGGCTTGCTCGCAACTTAGCAGGTAGATTTTCTCATCTAAACGGTGCTAGCTTAGCGCACTCCGCAGTTGAGCCAATTACCAGCCAAAATAGAATCACTTTTTATGATACCAGCAGCAACCCTAGTAAAGAACGTCGTTTCCGTGTCATCCTAAAATCATACATTAATCATTAGTCTGTCCTTTGCACCTCCTTTCTTGAGTTAAAAATGCGATTCTAGGCAGAGTGCGCCGTCTGTCCCAACGCACAGAGCCAAACCTAACTATCTATTCATCGGGCAAATGCTGCTACTCCAAATCCCTACATTTCTGCCGTAAGCCAAATTTTGCAGAGTTTTATACCAAGAGCGCGAGCCGTAGTTTTTATGCTGATACATATACTCTTTTGCTCCGCCATTATAAATCATCGTGGCGCCCACATCGCCATAGTCTGGCACATAAACATATCGCAGTAGACTACCATCCGTATATCTGTCAGGCATTTTTGCGTCCTTCTCTAACCGTACAAACTGTTTGTGGATAATATTCTTCAAGAGCAATTTTGCCTGTATTGCGTAGCATCCCTTTTTGGTATTATCGCGCGAGGTTGCTTCTGGCGCGTCAATCCCAATCATTCGCACTTTCTCTGCCCGCCCATTTATAGCTACTATTATTGTGTCGGCACTATTTGCCCAGTATGCTAGTACTGGATAAATAGGGTATGATGCCGCACTTGCTGATTGTGAAAACACCCCAGCAGTGCCCGTAAAAGCCAGCGCGGTTGCCGCGCCTAGGCCAACAAAAATACTTGCACGTCTCTTAGACATTTTTCCTCCTTTTTTAGTTGATATGTAATTAAAATTTTAGCGGCAAACCGCCAAAAGAAAAAGCCTCCTTTTTTAAGGGCTAGTATGGTAAATATCGCACTTTAAAGAAAAAGGCAAGCCAGAGCTTTTTGGCCGTAGTAGAGCCGAACAAAACCCGAACAAGATTTTACCAAAAAATAGCCAAAAGAATTGCAATTTTACAAGGTTAAATATACAACAGATAAATCACTTCATCTATGATATAATATATACGTTAAGGAGTTTACCGTGCCAAATTCAAATGTGACCAAGAAATCACCAAGTGGTGATAAAAAGAACCCACAGGGTTCACCTGTTCAGCAAAATAAAAGTAGTAACATTGCGAGAAGATTCTTCTTTACGCTTTTTCTCATCTTACTATGCGTAGGTTTAGCTTTCTCTCTTTCTCCAAGGAATAAATTAGAAGAAGTACCTCTTTCGGATGTCATCGCCCGAGCCAACGAGGAAAATGGCAATATCCGGAAAATCACCGTTTCTGGCAATGAACTAAAGATTACTCTAAAGGGTAAAGACCAACCCACAGAAGTTTCCCGCAAAGATCCATCTGGCACGCTCTATGACCAAGGCCTCAAAAACGCCTGTGCTGACTTAACGGGCGATGGCCTTAAAGAATGCCAGGGTAAATACCCAGTCATAGAATACGAAACAACGTCAGATATTTGGGGCACCATCTTTGATGCCGCTATTATAATAGTGCCAACACTAATCCTTATTGGCTTCTTCTTCTATATGATGCGCCAGGCCCAGTCTATGAACAAGGAGTCTATGGGCTTTGGCAAGGCCAAGGCTAAGCTCTACGGCCCAGATAAAAAGAAGGTTACTTTTAAAGACGTCGCTGGTAACGAGGCTGCCAAGCAAGATTTAACAGAAATTGTAGATTTCCTAAAGAACCCTAAACGCTACGAAAAGCTTGGCGCCAAAATCCCGCGTGGTGTTTTGCTCGCCGGTGCGCCAGGTACTGGTAAAACTTTGATGGCCCGCGCCGTAGCTGGCGAGGCTAATGTTCCATTCTTTAGTATCTCCGGTTCAGAGTTTGCCGAGATGTTCGTAGGTGTTGGCGCTTCTCGTGTCCGCGATTTATTCAAGAAGGCCAAATCTAATGCGCCAAGTATTATCTTTATAGATGAGATTGATGCTGTTGCCCATAAGCGCGACGCGCGCGGCGGCGCTGGCCGAGAGGATGAGCAAACTTTAAACCAGATTCTAGTAGAAATGGATGGTTTTGATAATGATTCTGGCGTCATCGTTATGGCCGCCACCAACCGCGTGGATATGCTAGACAAAGCACTTCTTCGCCCTGGTCGTTTTGATCGACATGTTAACGTTACGCTCCCAGAAAGAAAAGATCGTCTAGAGATTTTGAAAGTTCATTTTAAGAATAAGCCAGTCGTAAGCGATTTAGACTTAGAATCTCTCGCTGCTAAGACCGCTGGTTCTTCTGGTGCAGACCTCGCAAATATTGCCAATGAAGCCGCCATTGGTGCCGCCCGTGAAAACCGCGAGAAAATTACCAACGCCGATCTTACAGAGGCTTTTGAACGTGTTGCTATTGGCCCAGAAAGAAAGAGCAAAGTAATGAATGATTACGAGCGTAAGGTCACAGCCTATCATGAGGCTGGCCATGCCATCGTTGGCCACGTTCTCCCGGATTCAGATCCTGTTCATAAAGTTACAATCATCCCGCGTGGCCAAACCGGCGGCGTAACGTGGTTCCTCCCGCCAGAAGACCGCAGCTACAAGAGTATTTACGAGCTTAAAGATATCCTAGCCCGTGCTATGGGCGGCCGCATTGCCGAGAAAATCATTTTCGGTGATGACAATGTCACTACTGGCGCATCCTCAGATCTTAAAAACGTTGCAGAGCTCGCTAAAGAAATGATCGTGGAAGAAGGTATGGGTAGCGAGACGAGAAATCTTGTTTTTCCAAGCGAGGAAACAGGTTATTACACCATCTCTACCGGCAAGCCATATTCAGAAAAGACTGCCGAGCTCATAGATAAAGAAATCAAGGCTCTATCGGATGAAGCTGCTAAGCGCGCGGAGCTAGTCTTAAAGGCTAATACTGATGCTCTAGATCGCCTTGCCGCGGCGCTCCTAGAAAAAGAAACGCTAGAGGAAAAGGATTGTGAGGCTCTCCTGAAAGGCACTACTTTGCCTAAAGCTGCCGCGCTCCACTAAAATCAGCGTAAAGCTTAGCTAAAAGATACTAAAAAGAACGCTATTTGGCGTTCTTTTTGTACACAAGTCGTTATAATCATTACATCAAAAAACGTTGTAAAATTATATAATCTTCTGCCCATTTTTTTCAAAAGACTTGTACGGTTATTGTTTGGTTTTACTGCGGCCAAAAAGCTAAAGCTTGCCTTATTTTCCAAAGTGCGCTATCTGCCACACTCCGCACATATAACAAGACTTGTTTTAGGTAGGGGGAATTTTTAAAATTATAGCAAATGTCATTAAAGCCAAAATATCATTTTCATATTTCTATTCTGCCAATCATCTTTTGTGTAGTAGTTATTGCTCTAGATATTTTTGCGCTTATTACTGGCCAAATATCTGCGCCACTGAAGCCTAAAGGTTGGAGCAAGCAGTCTACCCCAGAAAATGAGCCGCTTTTAATAGATTTTAAAACCGATTTTAAAAGCCGTATTAAATCTGCTCTCCCAGACGAGTCAGAAGGCTTGGCGCTAGGATATTTACTTGGCGATAAATCAGAACTTGGCGACGTGCTAAAAGAAACAATAGCGGCCGTTGGGCTTACGCATCTCATCGTAGCTTCTGGCACACATCTTGGTATTATTCTAAAGTTTGTGCGTAAGACTTTTGGTAAACTCACTCGGCTAATTGGCCTTCTTTCTGCGCTTTTTGCTGTAGCGCTATTTGTTGGTATTATTGGTCTTACGCCAAGCGCGCTGAGGGCTGGGCTAGTTGCCGTGATGAGCCTTCTTGCGGTCTATTTTGGCCGCGATTTAAAACCTGGCCGCCTCATCCTCTATACTGCCACTATTACTATTTTGATTAACCCTAGTTACCTTATCAATCTTTCTTGGCTACTTTCTTTTGCCTCTTTTTCCGCGATTTTGTTACTTGCTCCAACCCTAGAGCTATATTTCTATGGCTCTGATAAAAAGCCTAGTTTTCTTGGTTCGCTTATTCTTGCTTCATTTTCTGCTACTCTCCTCACTACGCCGCTCCTATTATTCTATTTTGGCCAAATCTCTTTTATCTCAGTCCTTGCTAACATTCTCATCTCTCCCACGCTTGCGCTCACTATGCTCCTTACATTTCTAACAGGGCTTATACCAAATCCTCTTACAGCTTTTGCGGCGCACCTTCTAGTCCAATATCATATTAGAGTCGCAAGTTTCTTCGCGGACCAAACTGCATTTCTTCTTACGATAGATAAAAATAATGCCCTAGTTTTCTTGCTATATATTCCTATTGCAACTGCCTACCTTTATCTTAGGCGAGCGAACCAATCAAAACTACCGCATAATATGCTACAAAAGCCACTAACATCAAAGCCCCCTCCCGCCGGGAAATTTTTCGTTGGGACTTTGCAAAGATGAAAAGTATTATCGCCGAAACGACGAGCATCACAAGGTCTACCGCCTGAAAACTCCCCGGTGTTACTGTGCCAAAAATCGCTACCGGCACGCCCAGCACGATGCAGATATTAAAAATGTTGCTGCCAATGATGTTACCAACTGCGAGCTCCGCCTCACCCTTTCGCGCCGCCGTTACTGTTGTAACTAATTCTGGTAGAGAAGTGCCTAGTGCAATAATCGTCAGTGAGATAATTCTTTCTGATACCCCCAGAGCAGTAGCTATCTCTGTCGCTGAGCCCACTATCATCTGGCTCCCAAATATAATTGCAACAATCCCCACTGCTACTAAAAGCAGAGATATCGACATCTTGTACTTAGCCTTTTCCGGCTTTCTTTCTGATTTCTTCTTTTTGGCCATCGCGATTAGATAGTATAAAAACACTAAAAAGAATAGAATTATCGCAACGCCGTCAGACCTTGTAATAAGATTTTTATCCCCGCCAGAAATTTGGATGTCTAAAAATAGAACCACTAAAAGCACCGAAACTAAAAGTGCGATAGGTAGCTCTTTACGGATAGTATTTGCCCGCACCCTTATTGGCTTTATCACTGCGGCAAGCCCTAAAATCAGCAAAATGTTAATAATATTACTACCAATCACATTACCTAGTACCATATCAGTATTACCGCTTGCTAGCGCCTGCATAGACACTGCGAATTCTGGCGCACTTGTACCAAAGGCGATAATAGTCAAACCGATGAGCATTTTAGACACTTTGAAATTTGCCGCAGTAGATGATGCTCCGTCTACAAAAACGTCTGCACCCTTTATCAATAAGACGAAACCGATAATAAGCAAGATTGTCTGCAAAAACATATTTTTATTTTAGCATAATCTCTATTAAAACTACATGGCAAATCTAATAAAATTATGCTAAAATATAAGTAACAATGAGATTCGATGAGAAACCTAAGAGGAGGAAATTTAGCCTGAAGAAATCTCGTGCCGAGCTTCCGCGCGAGGCGAGTTCTTCACGTATCAAAAAAACTTCTAGCAAGGAAGACTCTGCTCTTAGAAAAACAAAGGTTCTTCCTCAAGAAACGTCCAATAAAAAAGAAGCTAGCGGCTCCGCTTCTAATGAGCGGGTTACTGCTCGCCACCAAGATTCATTTACTCCCAGAACTAAAAGCCGCCTTGATTATGGTGGCAATACCCCAGCTTTCCGCGAAAAGCCAGAAAAGCTGCCAGAAGGTTACAACGTAAATGAGACTTTCCTAGAAAGCACGAAAGCTGCTATTGGAAACCATAAGCTAGTTGCTATTGTTGCCGTGGTAGTGGTTATTATAGGTGTAGGTTTTGTTACTGGCATATTTACTCGTTTCACAAACCAGGGCGAGACAAGTCAGACCGCTTCTGCCACGGATGAAAATACTTTTCTAGCCAAACCTAAAACTGTCTTCACTCAAGGTAAATTCGATTTAAACATTGAGAACACCGATGCTGGTATAGAAACTATCTGTGAGACAACTACCGACGAAGCAGGGAACGAGAAAAAAACTTGCCGTGCCAAGACAGAAGAAGACCGTAAGAAAGAACAAACAGAAAAGGAGCGCGAGGAACAAGAAAAGAAGGCCAAAGAGGAGCGCGAGAAAGAAGAGAAAGAAGACGAAGAGGCTGCCGCTAAACAAGCGGAGAAAGCTGCTGCCGCCAAGACAAATAGTTCTGCTTCGTCTAAAGCCGAGCAGCCAGTCGCGGTCATTGGCATTACTGGCATTTCTGGCTGTCCAGCCGAGGCTACTACTGGCAGTATCATCATCCTTAAGGCTACAGTCCTGCCATATAATGCTGCTAATCAAAATATCATCTGGTCATCTACTAGCGCCGCCAAAGTCGTTTACGAGGGTGCAGGCAATACTGCTACCGTTACAATAGAGGGCGAGGGGAGAGCCATCATCACCGCTATGTCTGTAGATGGTGGCTACTCAGAGCATTGTACCATCCCTATTGTAGACCAGCTCACAGAGTAGCCAAAATATGTTATAATATACATAGTTGCACCCTTAGCTCAGCGGATTAGAGCGTCTGTCTTCGGAACAGAAGGTCGTGGGTTCGAATCCCTCAGGGTGTACCATACCAACTAATCGGGATATGTTATGGACTACTTAGCCGTTCGCATTGCTAATTTTATTCGTACACTTCAGTATTATCTTGCTGCTGACCACATCTCAATCGAAGATTGGTTAAATACGGAAAGTAGCGAAAACTTTTTTTCGCTGTTTTGCCCAGAGGCATATCAGAATATCATTATCTACAATCGCTATCTGCGTGGCTCCGTCAACAATCTTTCAGATGATTCCATTGGCGCAGGTGAGAAATCTATTGGTATTTATCAGGCCCGCTATGTGATAGAAAAGCTCCCGAAAGAAAAGATTAAGAAGGCTCTATATGGTGTCCCACCGCTCGCTAATGAGGCAGGCGGTGTCACGGACGATTGGTTAAAGGAAGTTGATAAAAAGGGCGCTGTAATCTATCAAAAGATTTCTAAACTACTAGATGAAGACGATTTTATAGATAAATTCACAAAGCTAGACACCGTTCGCGTCACCGCGCCAATGCTAGATGATTACGATGCGCTTTTTCGCTACCCAGCCTTCTTGGAGTTTACGCCGAAAGCCCACGAAATTATCCACGAACGTATTAAAAACGATGAAATTAATAGTCGTATAATAGATTACTATTTTTCGTTTGCCGATACCTACGAAGAAACGGTTGCGCTTTTCCCACTACTTGAAAAAGTTATCACTAACACATCAGACAGCCATTTACTTTGGACGGCCGGCGATGCACTTAATGTCATCTGGAAATTAGTGCCGTCAAGCGATGAATATTTGAACGCCCGCTTTGAAAAGCAGATTTACAATATGTATTGGCCGCGCATTAATAGTCTTTGGCCAATCGTTAATTATCCAAAATTTGAGTTTAAAGAAGAACGCGATAGCAAGATTTTTGATGATGCACTTGGTTGGGTTACTAGCTTAAACACCCTTACTAAAATCAACCCGGATTTTGGTAACTATTTTGATTTTCTTGCTGGGTTTTCAGAAGAAGACCAGCTAAAAAATGGTATTCCAAAGCCCATTCGCTTTTGTGTCTTCAAACGTAAATATCAAGACAAATCTCCGCGACGTTTTATTCATTTAGCTTTCGATGTATTACCAGCGGAGGAGGCGTTAGAATTCCTCGCTCATCCAGAGACTAAGGATGAAGCCAAAATCGCCATGGACATAATTTTAAGCGGCGATATTGACGCCGATAATTTGCCGTATCTCTCTGAACAGCTTTTGCTTACCGGCAACCCAGAGGGAATTGGCTCATACATCATCAACCGTTTCGCTAGGAGCCTAGAAAAATATGAGAGCTTCGTAGCTAGAGCCTATCCCGATGAATTAAAAACTCATAACGTGGCGATGACGGTCTTTACTGCCGCCTGCGAATCAGTAAGTGCAGAAGATGAAATCCCTGCTCTAGAAAAATTTGCCAAAGCCATCAAAGCTTTGCCTTCGGGCAAAGAATCTTCCAAACAAAACACCAACACCATTGACGCTTGCCTACAAAAGGCCAAATCAACCATATCAGACATCCTAAAAGCCCGCCAAAAACTAATTGAGTATATTGCGTACTAGACACGAGTTTATACTGCGCTGGTAGTTTTATTTAAATCAATAATCCCATCCTTCTTAGATTTCTCAATCACCTTCCGGACATTCCAGTTTGTTGGCGAAACACCCTGTTTTTGCATCTTTTTTGCTAGCTTCCGCCCGATAAACGATTCTTCTTCTGAATACACGCAGCCGCAATACTTTTGCATATAGAGCCCCACTTCGCGTGCCTCGCGCTGTCCTTCTTCCCACCCTTCGCGAAAATCACGGTAAACAAACGTCAAGCCATAATCATCCGCCAATGCTTGTAAAATCTCTCGCACGAAATCGTGCTTTTGGTAAATACTGTAAAGCAAAGTTGTAGAAATCGCATCATATCCATTAGCCACCGCATATTCACAAGCCTCGCGCAGTCTCAATGGGTAACAGTATTCTTCGCACCGCCGAGAGAGATTGCAAGCTGAGGAATTAACATTGCAAACAAATTCATCCAGCCCATAATAATCCTGTACTACAAGCTCGGCGCCAATTTTCTTCGCATATTCTTTTAAGCAATCTCGCCGCGCCTTATATTCTTGATAGGGGTGGATATTTGGGTTATACCAAAAAAGCGTCGGTTCTATGCCTTCTTTTCGCAGGACCTTCACTGGGTACACGCTACATGGCGCACAACAGGTATGCAGTAATAACTTCATGGGAGTATTATATCATGGGCAAGCAACAATATAAAACGCCATATTTTCTGGTATAATATAACCATGAACATTTTAGAATATGCCAAAGGTGTAGAGCGCATGGTCGATCCCATGATGGTTGGGCAATCCCATTATATGCAAACAAGATTAAAGAAACTGCCTGTTTTTCTTCAGCGCAAGATTGTCAAATCTGCTACAAAAAAGGCGGATAAAATGCCATTCGTGGTTGAGCCTTATTGTACCTTCATGTTTTATGAGCTAGAAAAACCAGAAGAAATTGTAGAATACTTGCCAAAAGATTTCGTCCCAGCACGGGCTAGCATCTTCGCTGGCGATACGCCAAAATACTACGGCGTGGTTTCCATGTTTAGAATTCACACGAGTGTATTTTGGGGCTCACGCGCTGAGTTTTATTTGATGGCAGAAAACGTAAATACCAAACTGCTTTCTTGGGTGATGATGGATTATATCAGTGATACCATCAGCTATGATGAGATGCACGGCCTAAAATCACCAGACGTAAAAGGAGCGGTTCTGACCACCACCTGCGAAGGAGATTTCGTTTGTGACATGGCCGATGGTGGCAAGAAACTTGTACAATTAGAAGCTAATTTAGAGGGCGCCAAAATGCGTGCGTTAGATGAGCGTTTTTGGATAGAAGGGAACACCTCCATTGCCTACGGCCGTCTCGCTGGCGAGCCAGATGGCGATCTTTTTTCGCTTACTTTCTTCCCAGAAGAAATGTCACGCGCTCTAGATGTGCCACTAGAGCACGTCCGCATAGCAAAGGCTACCACAGGCCTAGGCTTTACAGCCCGGCTAGACAAAGTCGCCTCCTTCCCGTATGCCCAGCATATGCTATCCGATAGCCCTGGCACCAGTACCCACTATGGTTCTGAAGCCGCCCTAAGAAAAGCCGTAGAAAAAGTTAACTTCAAGAAAATCAACGGTCTTGCCGTAAAAAAGTAAAATCCTATAAAATGTTTTTCAACTCGGCTATATTTTCTATTTCTTTATATTTATCTTGGGCAATGCTCTTGCGGTCATAAAAGATGGTGTTCATCCCAATAGAATTAGGCAATTCTATGTCCATATCTATACTGTCGCCAATAAATACAAAATCTTTTACATCGCTATCCCCAACTATCTCCTCCAAGCCTTTTTCAGACGGTTTAGTTGGCAAGATATCCCAGCCAAAAACTTCGCTAAAGTGCTGGTCTAGCCCATTAAGCTTCAACCTCAAAACTTGATTGTCCGTAAACCAATTTGTGTAGGCTATTAGCTCGTATTTGCCAGATAAATATGACAATACATCCTTGATGGTGTCTATATCTAAAAGCGGAATCTTAGCATATTCCCCCAGTAACCAATCGAATTTTGCTAGGTCTAGCTTAAGCGATAATTCGCTGTTAATATAATCAACTAAGAATTCCTTAGTAATACATTTTCCAGCGCTTTCCTTCTCTAGCTTTTTTATAGCGAAGAATATATCTTTAATAGAAACGTTCGGCTGGTGTACGCCCGCATGACCTCCGTTTGTCTCCATCCACTTGTCTGATAAAAACAATAATGTATCATCTAAATCAAATATAATCTTACGCATATTTTTCTCCAAAATACCTTTAGCAAAATTATAACACATCTTCACAGTGGTATAATAAAGGGGAACAAACTAGGTTTTAAGGAGAAAAATGTACAAAAAAGAATATATGGATCTTGCGGTAAAGGAGGCCAGGGAAGGAATCCTTAGTCGCGATGGCGGGCCATTTGGCGCGGTAGTAGTAAAAAATGGTAAGGTAATCGCATCGGGGCATAATCGGGTATTATCTTCCAACGACTCAACTTGCCACGGTGAAATCGACGCAATCCGCAAAGCTGAAAGTAAGCTGGGGACTTACGACCTTTCTGGCTGTGAGCTTTATACCACGGGGGAGCCTTGCCCGATGTGTCTTGCGGCAATCCTGTGGGCAAATATTGAAAAGGTATATTTTGGTTGCAACCTAAGCGATAATGAGAGAATTGGGTTTCGCGATGCGAGGTTTGACGAGCTGCTGGGCGGCAGGGCTAAGCTACCAGAAGGATTTATGGAAGAAAGAGACCGAGAAACGTGTCTTGAAGTATTCAGAGAATACGAAGAAACGGATGGTAAGAGATATTAACTGGAGCTTACCTAAAAACAATAAAGAAAATCGTCCACTCAGGCGATTTTCTATTTATACATTTTAGTTTCGCTTTGTTCTTTTGATTGCAATCCCTACTGTTGCAACAAAGCCAACAACCGCGGCAAGTAGCACAGCAGTGTTCGTTATCGCAACACTTCCGCCATCGTCAGTGAATAAGCCCGTATTAGGGACTGAAGGGTGATTAGAATCTTCATTTTGGTTATCAACTATAACTATAACCTCGCCTTCAGTTTCAGTTTCATCTCCATCCCCATCCCCGCTTGTGTCTCCAGCTCCATCATCATCTTCAGTATCGCTTTTGTCACTGCTTGCTTCTATAATCTTAAAGCTCGCCTTAGCGCTCCCCGACTCTGGCTCTGAAAACCACGCCTCAAATGAGTGCTCCCCAAGCCCAACCGTATTTAAGAAACTCGCTGGGAGGGTAATAGTCTGGTTGTCTGGATCTACTTTACAATCTGTACGCATATCAAGATATTCGCCATCAATGATGAGAACACCTGTGTCGCAGAATGTTGTTACATCGTTATCGATTTTGAAGACTAATGGTTCTTCACTGCCGATGATATGCTCGCCGCCGTCACCTTCTAGTACTGGATAAACTCGGTGAAAGTTTGCGTAAAAGGTTAAAGACTCTGTACCGGGTGTTACTCTGAAAACATTGTCTTGTATCTGATCGGTGACTTCTTGGCCGTTTAGCTCTAGATATACTAGTTCGTTACCTGGCTCTGGTACAATTCCTACTTCTACATCAGTACCACCAACTACGATATTCGGCACGTTGAGATCTCCGTTGCCCATGATGTATTTATATACGGAAAGGTCGTGGCCCGCTCTCACGTAGGTGTCCATGGTGATGTTCTGGATTTGTTTACCCGTTTCAGTGCCGTCGTCGATCACGGCGAGGTCGAGAGTTACTGGCATGCTTCGTTTCATAACTTCGACACCGTCTTTCACGTCATAGGCAACTTCAAAAATATCATCACCAGCTTGAACATGTATCCCCTCGCTACTGATAGATGGATCCATGAATTCTTCGGCACTCCAATAAAACCAGCCGTCACTTAGAGAGCACCTATTTCCACCCATGCCCGGGAAAACCGCACTAATGTCTCCAAAACCATACTCTAGTTCTTCATCATTATCAACAGGTGTAAAATACCCTTCTAAAGAATGTATCGTCATCTCACGCGACGCTTTTAATTTTACCGAAACCGTTCGTCGCTCCGGATCGACGTTGTCAAACTCTAGCGTGCCACCCTCCGCAACAAAATAACTTTCAGCCGCAAAGGCTTTAGGGGTATAAATGCTAAACAATGCTAAAACTGCCGCAATGCAGCACGCCACTACTTTAAAGCTTTTATTTTTAAGTATACTTTGATACATGAATGCCCTTCTTTTTTACTTATGCTTTTTATTATACCACAAAATGTAGATATTTAGATGATATAATAGTCTCAAAAGTCTCATGGCTAAGGTATAATATGAACAAGAACTCACAAATTGATGTAATAATTGAGCATATTAAAACTGAGTATGGTGCTGAGCCCTGCGAGTTCTGAGGTATACTTTTGCAGGCAAAGAGATGTGGACGCGTCTCAAGGGGCGTTCGAACTTTTAGGAAAATATAGCCTTATTGGAGCCGTAGAAGCTTAAAACAATGGCAATGGAGAAAATAAAAGAACGACAACATCAATAGCTAATTAATCCAGAGATATAATATGAGCAGTAACAGTTAAAAGCTTTAAAATTAAATATAATTGAAATAAAGGAAATGAATAAATGTACAGAAAAGAATTCATGGAGATTGCAATACGAAAAGCAGAAAGTAAGCTTAAAACTTATAATCTTTCGGGTTGCGAACTTTATACTACGGGAGAACCTTGATGACCTGTATTTATTGTATAATATATCACAAAACGCTTATGATGTGTCTTATGATATAACGTGTATGAAGGAGTCTTCTACTATTTTTCCTTTCTCACCTGAGCAAGATAATAAAGGCCTATCGTATCAATAATGAAGTCGAGCGACAAAAGACCTGTTGCACCAGTTTTTGTAGTAAAGAAAGTTACAATAGCGCCGACAATACCCAAAATCAACAAAACTCCATAAAGTACACCGTCGCTTTTCTTAGCTGCAACTCTTCTTGCAAGCCAGAAATACCACAAGTTGAGCAGAACGGTTACTCCGGCTGTAATGCCAAATTTTATCATTCCTTCATTACCACCTAGACTTTCTTCCAAACCGTTGCGAAGTTCTGGCATGGCGAAACAAATAATTGTACCGATAGTATAAAATGCAGCAACAATAATATAAATCCAACTAAATGATTTTATTG
>JAFUCF010000015.1 GCA_017459845.1 Candidatus Saccharimonadota bacterium | reverse complement strand
ATGGAGACAATTTAATCCAAATTTTACTAATCGCGATCGTGCTGAATGGGATAATAAGAATCTACCCAGTAGATGGTAAAACCATGACAAAACGACATTTTAACGTAATAAACTATGCGACATTTTCAAATAATATTGACAGAGTTTTTTATAGCAAATTTCAAATTAAATGTCTAAATCGTCTAAATCGGCAAGTTCAGAGCGAGTACGCTCGGCAAGAGCAGAAGTTTCGACATCTTCTTCTGGTTGCTCTACCTCTGCAGCCGTTCCTTCTGCGGCGACTTCTTCAGGCGTGTTTTTTACTGGCGCACCTTCGTCCGAATTTACAATCTTTAGGTTGTAACGGGCGTCGTTCTTTGTGCCTAGAGCGCGCAAAAGCGTACGAATAGACTGTGCGGTTACACCACGCTTGCCAATTACACGGCCAACATCTTCTGGCGCTACAGTAAGAGCTAGAAGTACGCCTTTTTCATCAATGGTACGTTCAACTTCTACTTTGTCGGGATTGTTGACTAAGGTTTTAACGATATATTCTACAAATTGCTGGTCAATAGTTGACATGGAAGTCTCCTTAAAATTAGTATATTCTTATTATAGCATTTATTAGGTAATTTTAACACGGGGCCTGCCGTTTATTCTACTCAGCGGGAGCTTCTTCGGCTGGAGCCTCAGCCTCTGGGGCTGCTGGTTCTTCCTTTGGCTGGTTCTTGCGAAGCTTATCAGCGTGTTTTGGCGCTGTGTGCTTCACAGGAGCGTCTTTAACCCAATCTGGCAAAGCAATCTTGTTGGCCTTTAAAATGCGGGCTACGCGAGTGCTTGGCTGGGCGCCATTTTTAAGATAAAATTCAATCTTCTCCCTATCAAGGGTGGTAGTTTTAGTGTGTGGGTTGTGATTGCCGACCTCGGCAACAACGCGACCTGAAAGAGGATGGCGCTGCGCTTCTTGGACGACTATCCGATACACAGGGTAGTGTGCTCGGCCATTACGTTGCATGCGAATCGCTAGCATAATTTCTCCTTGTTAACTTAAAGTGTACTTATTATACTATACAAAGTAAATGATTTCAAGCCTTAGATTGGGTAAGCAGAGGTTAGCCAATCTGGGCACTGCATTTTAGGGATTTCACGAGGTGGTAGCTCTGCGGCATATTTTTTTAGATATTGCTTTACGGCTTGCTTGGCACAAGCGACTTGCGCCTCTTGCTTGGAGTGGCCATCTGCGGTAGCTAGAACTTCTCCGTTGACATAGGCGGCTACGGTAAAGATGCGATCGTGATCTGGGCCTTCTTCCCTAATAGTACGATACTGTGGCGGTACGCCGTCAAAATGCTGCGATAGCTCTTGGAAATAAGATTTTGGATCGCGCCAGGTTTCTTGCTCTAAAACATCCGTAATCTTGACAAGAATATTCTTATAGATAAACTCCCTGGCAGTTTTAAACCCTTGATCTAAATAAATAGCGCCGATAACAGCCTCAAAACAGTCCGCCATAATAATATCGTGTGAGCGGGCAGAGCCGATACGCTCGCCTTTGGACATCCTGACGAGCGGAGCATAGCCTAATTTGTGGCCAGCATCACCAATAGACTCGGTGCGGACTAAGGTAGAACGCCAGGCCGTCATTAAACCTTCTGAAACATTGAAGTTACGAAAGAGGAAATCTGACGACACTAACTCCAAAATAGCATCCCCTAAAAACTCTAGGCGTTCGTTGTGGTCTACGCAAGTTTTTAAATGTTCGTTGACATAACTGCGGTGAGTGAGCGCCGTGACAAGTAGATTTAAATCCTTAAATTTAAAGCCTAGTTTTTGTTCGGCAAAGGTTTGGTAAGCCGCTTTTTCTTTTGCGGATAAGAAAGCTAGATTATTCATATACTCCTTTCTACACCTCCCCTGCGCGTATTTTTTTCTTGGCAATTAGCATCAGTTTTTCTATATCATCATATTCAATAGCGTTCAAGGCATCATTGAATTTAAACCATTTGATGCCATTCATCCATTTTTCCTTGGTAGGAATTTCATGAGAGTCTAAAGCCCTTACAAGATATATTTGGGTGGTCATTAGGACTAATTTGTCCATCCGGCGATATTTGAAATGAATTTTACCGAGCCAAGTTAGGACGTCTACGTGATGAAGCCCAGCTTCCTCGCCAATTTCCCGGATAGCAGTAGCCTTAGCCGTCTCGCCTGGTTCTATATGCCCCTTTGGGATTGTCCAACGGTTTTTAGAGTCTTGAATGAGCAAGATTTCAATGTCTTTCTGGTCTTTGCTTACTCGAAAAACAATACCCCCAGATGTTGGCTCACGTACGATTTCCTTAATTGCTGGTTTTTTATGAAAAACTGAATTTTTTAGTTTAGAAAATGGTGATTCTTTGTATGATTTAGTTGGCAGAGCTTCTGGTATTTTCCGACGATGAGGCGCCATTTGGTTTGCCACCAGCGGACGTTTCCTTGATTGCTCCACTACTCTTGGTTGATTGTTCATTTGTATCCTCAAAATCAGGGTGCAGCTTTTTGAGCGCTGTTCCTAAAACTCCATTGATAAATTTGGAAGAATTGTCTGAGCCGAAAGCTTTGGCAAGCTCTACGGCCTCGTTAATGGCAACCTTTGGTGGTACGTTATCGCTACAGGACTCTAATTCGTAATACCCAATTCTCAGGGTGTTGCGATCTATGGCTGCGATGCTTGATATTGGCCATTCTGGAGCGATAGGCTGGAGAGCCTCATCAAGATGTTTAATGTTCTCCGCAACGCCCTTAGTGAGGGCATATACAAACTCGGTATCGCCTAGCGCTTTCTCGTATGGCTCAATATTTTTAGCGATAATCGTATCTATGTCGGCCGTAGTATCGCCCGCCTTGCTCCGGAACTCATATTCATATAGGCTCTGGAGAGATATAATTCTACCTAAATGCCGATTACTTGCCATAGGTTACTTCTTCTTTACTTCCTTTTTAGTAGTCTTTACCTTTAAATTTGGGGTTTTCTTTGCAGTTTCAAAGGCTTTGACTGGTGAAACTTTGTTAACACTGCGAGCAAGCTTTAAACGTAAGTGACTGCGGCGAAGGCCGGTCTTACGAGCGCTGCTCTGTTTTTTAGGTTCTGGCATTTTATGCTCCTATTATTCTATAACTTGTTTTCTATCATATCACACATTTTAGCTTCTATCAAGAGTGAAATTTTTGATTTTTGGCCCACTTTGTGTTGTAGCTAAATTTCAATCGGGCCTTGACGCTTGATTGTTGGTTTGCCAGAAGTATAGTCTATAATCGTGGATGCTGGTAAGCCGCCTGAGCGCTCATTTACTAAAACGTCCAAGTTATCGCCGAAGTAGGCTTTGACCTCTTCTGGTGTACGGGCAGATGGTAAATCCCTTGGGTTGGCCGAGGTGAGTAAAAGCGGTCCAGATAGAGGCAAGATTTTATCAAATAAGAAATGGTAAGGAATGCGAACGCCCACGGAGTCAATCTGGTCAAAATAGTGATTGGAAAACTCTGGATTTTTGGGTAAGATGAGGGTGACAGCGCCGGGAATGTACTTTTCTACGACTTTTTTGGCGCTGTGCGGGATGATGGCATATTTCTCTATGCTTTCTTTATTTTCTGGCACGAGCGTAAAATATTTACCGGAGCCTATTGGACGGTTTTTGAGGGCAATAAGCTTTTTCAATGCTACATCGGAATATAACGAGACAGCTAAACCCATTACGGTTTCTGTGGGCAAAGCAACAACATTGCCGTCTAAAAGCGAGCGAGCAATCAAGGGGACGTCTCTTGAATTTCTAATAATCATAAATCTATTATACCGCAAAATGATATAATAAACATGTGAGGTCTTATTTCTGTATTGATTTGAAATCCTTTTATGCCGCCGTGGAATGTGTGGAGCGGGGGCTCGACGTCATGACGACAGATTTAGTAGTAGCGGACGAATCGCGCACGGATAAGACAATATGCTTAGCAGTCTCGCCTAGCCTCAAAGAAAAGGGGGTGAAAAATCGTTGCCGCTTGTTTGAAATACCACTGAATCTTCGGAAACAGACCATCATTGCTCCACCCCGGATGCAAAAGTATCTTGATTATGCGGCGGAAATCTATGGAATTTATCTAAACTATATCAGCAAAGAAGATATCTACGTCTACTCGATTGATGAGGTGTTTATCGATGCTACTGATTATCTAAAGCTTTATCAGAAAACTCCACGGGAGCTGGCCGAGTTTTTAATGCAAGAAGTTTTTTCTGCGGTGGGTGTGAGAGCTACGGCTGGGATAGGGAGTAATTTGTATCTTGCGAAGATCGCCCTCGATATTATGGCAAAACATTCACCTGATTTTATTGGTGAATTAACCGAGGAAAGTTACAAGGCGCAACTTTGGGATCATCGCCCCTTAACTGATTTCTGGAGGATTGGACTAGGGACGGCTAGAACTTTAGAGCGCCACTCTCTTTTTACGATGCGGGCGGTAGCAATGGCAGACGAGGATATATTATACAATCTCTTCGGCGTGGACGCAGAGCTTTTGGTTGACCACGCTTGGGGGAGAGAGCCGGTCACGATTAAAGATATAAAGAATTATCATTCTAGAGCCAAATCGTTTTCTTCTGGGCAAGTGTTATACCGCGATTATTCGCCAAAAGAGGCACGCTTAATCGTCCGCGAGATGACGCGAGAGATTTGCCTGAGGTTAAAACGCGAGAGTTTGCTTACGCAATCTATTACCTTGTATTTAGGCTATTCTAACAAATATAAATCTAAACTTACTGGCGCGGAGAACGCCGCAATTTCTCGGCGGGGGTATTTTGTGCCGTCTTCTTCTGGCACGACTAATCTTCATAGCATTACCTCTGATGAAGCGGTAATAAGCCCTAAGCTGATGGCACTCTACGATGAAATCGTTTTAGACATGGATATTAGGCGGATCTATCTTTATGTGAATAAACTGCAACCCGCCGAGAAGCCCCGGCAACTGAGTCTTTTTGATGCTGGCCCGAGCAAAATTAACCAGGCTAGCGATGCAATTTTAGAAATCCAGAGAAGGTATGGTAAAAATGCAATTTTTAGAGGTGAAGATTTGGAAAAACACGCCACTACCCTGGTACGCAATTCGCAGATTGGCGGCCACTCGGCTAATTCTAAATCTTATAAATCTGCTATGACAGGAGGAGGCGATGAATAGGGATACTTATCGTCCAAAGATGTCAATAGAAAAACGGGCTAAACAGTTTTTGCCGTTTTCTACCCTAAATGGACTGGATGCTGCTTTAAAACAAAAAGAATGGGAGGTGGAAACACGTTTAAAGCTAAAGGATAAAATCTGGTCACCGGAGGGTGGCCAGGGTGAACAGCGCAATGCCAGCAGCGATAGAGACGTTGAATGACTCTTTTTGACCTTCCATTGGTATCTCTAAATATTTAGCTATTTGGGGTTTTAGCGTATCTGGAATACCGTTTACTTCTTCGCCAAGAACCAGCAAAATCTTATTGCCGAGCTTTTTTAAGGCTGGCAAATCATTTAGTAAAATCGTTTGCTCTCTAATATTATTCTCTAGGCCAACTATCGTAAAACCGGCTTTTTGATAGTTTTCCAACTCCGAGATAATATCTTCTGAGTACTCTATTTGAAGCATTTCTTCTGCGCCAAGTGCAGTCTTGTGGATTTGGCGATTTAATTTATCTGCAAGGTGCGGCAAAACACCGGGTTTTTTAACGCATGGTGTATAGCCAGAACAGATAAGCTTTTTTACGCCAAAGCCTTCTGCCGTACGCATAATAGCGCCAACGTTATACGTGGAGCGGATGTTATGTAAACTTAAAACTATCTCCATCTTAGGCCACGATGTTTAGAAGCTTGGCACGCGGGACGTAAATCGTCTTCTTTGGCTCGCCGTTTAAGAATTTTTGGACGTTTTCATCCTGAAGGGCTAGGCCTTCAACGACTGCTTGGTTTTCTAAGTCGCCCGCATTGATTTTCACTTTGGCGCGGAGCTTGCCATTAACCTGAACAACGATTTCTAACTCGTCTTCTACAAGCTCCTTCTCGTCCCAAGTTGGCCAAATATCATTTTCGCCCAAATGTTCGAGCATTTCTGCAGAAAGATGCGGGGCGAATGGGCCAATTAGTTTGGCGAGCACGGTGACATCCTCGTGAGTGGCGCCAGATTTATAAAGCTCATTTACGTATTCCATCAGGGCTGCTACGGCAGTATTAAAGCTGCGGCGGTGGAGATCCTCTGTGACTTTCTTAATAGCCTTGTTTCTAATTGCCGAATTATGAGAGGAGTTCTTTTCATCGTCAGCTAAGTTGAAGCATAGTTGGTAACAGCGGTTTAAGAAACGGTAGACACCACCGATGCCTTTGGTATCCCAGGCGGCATCTTGGTCGTATGGGCCGATGAACATCTCATAGGTACGGAGCGAGTCGGCGCCGTAGCCTGACTCAATGATATCCAGTGGATCTATGACATTACCTTTACTTTTAGACATTTTCCGCCCGTCGGGCGCGTTGATGTAACCATTATATAGTAGAGTTTTGACTGGTTCGCGGAACGGTAGATAGCCCTCGTCGGCAAAGAATTTACACCAGAATCTAATGTAGAGTAAGTGGGCCACGGCGTGGTCGCCACCAACATAGATATCGGTTGGAGCCCAGTATTTAATAGCATCCTCGTCCCAGGCGGCTTTATCATCGTGTGGGGAGGTATAACGCCAAAGATACCAAGAGGAGCAGGCATAGCCATCTAAGGTGTCTGTTTCTCTAGTCATTTCTTCACCATCTATGGTAACTTTGAGCCAATCTTTTGCCTTGGCAAGCGCGGAGCGGCCAGAGTTATCCGGTTGATAGTCTTTGACCTCTGGGATCATGACTGGGAGCTGGTCTTCTGGGATTGGGTGTGGCTCACCATTTTTATCGTATGCAATCGGAATTGGGCAGCCCCAATAACGCTGGCGTGAAATGAGCCAGTCGCGCATCTTATAGGTAACTTTTTGCTTGCCAATTCCCTGCTCTTCTAGCCAGGCTACAACTTGTTCGCGCGCATCGTATGAATTAATACCGTTAAAGTGACCAGAGTTGACTAATTTACCCTCGCCGCCATAGCACTCGCTATCATCTTCTGAATCCTCTGGTTTTTCTATGACAACTTTAATACTTAAATCAAACTTTTTAGCAAATTCATAGTCGCGCTCGTCGTGCGCTGGCACGGCCATGATGGCGCCCTCACCGTAGCCGATGAGTACGTAGTCGGCTATCCAGATTGGCATTTTCTCGCCGGTAGCTGGGTTGATAGCGTATGAGCCCGTAAACACACCTGTTTTTTCCTTATTCTCCTGGCGTTCGATATCGGATTTTTTCTGAGTGGCTTTGATGTAAGCTTCTACTTCTGCTCTAGTGTCTTCTGTAGTAAGCGCAGGGACCATTGGATGCTCTGGGGCAAGAACCAGAAAAGTGGCGCCAAAGATAGTGTCAGGGCGAGTTGTGAAGACACGGATATGTCTTGTTTGCTGGCAACTGCTACTCTCTTCTCGGGGCGCGTCCGAAACCCCTGTCGCCACAGGGGTTTCGGCGCTACTACTCGCCTTGCCAGGCTCCGTATCCCCTTCGAAGAGGGTAGCAGATTGCCAACGCTTATTATCTTTGCTACTATTGGCTTGATTCGCTAATTCAAAATCAATTTCTGCGCCTTCGCTGCGGCCAATCCAGTTCTTTTGCATGGTCTTAATCTTTTCTGGCCAATCAAGGGCATCGGTATTATCTAGCAATTCGTCTGCGTAGTCGGTGATTTTGAAGAACCATTGTTTCATTTTTTTCTTCTCTACTTCGTGACCACAGCGCCAGCATTTGCCGCCTTCTACCTGCTCATTTGCAAGTACAGTCTGATCTACTGGACACCACCATTGCTCGGACTCCTTGCGGTAGGCTAAGCCTTTTTTGTAAAGCTGCAAGAAGCACCATTGCGTCCAACGATAATATTCAGGGGATGAGGTATTAATCTCGCGAGACCAGTCAATGGCAAGACCAAGACGCTTGGCTTGTTTGCGGAAATTTTTGATATTTGTTTCCGTGGCACTTTGTGGGGAAATGCCAGTCTTAATAGCGTAATTTTCAGCAGGAAGACCGAAAGTATCATAACCAAAGGGGCGAAGGACATTCATTTCTTGTTGGCGATAGAAACGTGTAAGAACGTCTACGATGGTAAAATTACGTACGTGGCCTACGTGAAGGCCTGCGCCAGATGGGTATGGGAACATCTCTGCTAAAAACATCTTGGCCTTTGGGCGCCCATCGGCAGTTTTCTGTGCATTATCGTCTGCCTTGAAAGCCCCTTCTTCTTCCCACTTCTTTTGCCATTTCTTCTCAATCTGTATCGGATCGTATTTATCCATAAAAATACCCCTTCGTTGTTATTTTTAATATTATAGCACAATTACTTGACTTTGACAGCCTCTGTACCCAGTAAGTCGGTAAGTGGCCCAATAAGCTCGGCGCTGGCCTCTACCTTAAATGGCATCTTTAGAGGCTTTTTCTCACCCCCTTCATCTAATACTAAGATAATTTCCTGAAGGCCGGGGTGCAAATCACAGAGGTGTTTAATTTCATTTAAGGTATCCGTATTATTAGGTTCTTTTATTAAACACCAGAGCCTTTCATGAGTGGGATCAATAGGTTTACCCGTAGCTGATGGCTCGCTACCAGTGCTTGGCACCGCTGGCACTTTCTCGCCATAGTTTACCTTTGGCTTGCTGATGGTTTCCGATGAGGTTTTGCCGCGGAATTTCCGACGGTTATCTGGTGCGGCTTTAGGGGCCGGCAAGCGCTCGCCTGTTGGCTGATAATTTGCCAAGGTCTCATCCGCGATTACCTCTACGCTGTCTATAATGACTTGCGCATCTGGTACGACGTTGCCATTTTTATCTCTAGCACTCACGCGGCCAGTACATTTTACTACATTGTCTTGTATTAGTTTGCCGCCAAATTGCTCGTAAATCTGCGGGAAGGCAATTAAATCTTGACTGCCGTTTTTATCTTCAATCTTAATAAAAGCCATTTTAGATTGTTTTTTAGTGAGGATTGTGCGGACATCCGTAATAATACCACCTACGGAAACAACTTTACCGTCGTTTTCTTCGTTGACTAAAGAGTACGAGTGGCATTGCTCTTCGAAGAAGACGTCGTATTTGTCTAGTGGGTGTGCAGATAGGTAAAGCCCCATTAAATCTCGCTCCCATAAGAGTTGCTCTTTTTCAGAAGCTTTAACTGGGGCCGGCTTGATTTCTGGCTCTGGGATAGCACCGGCTGAGCCAAAAGCCGCAAATAAATCCATCTGACCGGTGGCTTTATCCTTTTGGACTTTGTTAGCGTAACCCTGAATAGTTTCCAAATTATAGAGAAGATCCGAGCGTTCGTTGAAGCGGTCGAAGGCACCAGTTTTAATGGCGGCTTCCCAAGAGCGTTTGTTGAATTTAGTAGAATTTACCCTAGCGGCAAAATCAGTAACGGATTTGAAGGGGCCATTTTTTTCGCGCTCTGGGATAACTTCTTCTTCCACGAGAGCTTTACCCATCGACTTAATACCTGATAGCCCAAAGCGTATAGTCTTTTCGCCCTTAACGATACCAAAATCGCCATAAGACTGGTTAATATCTGGACCTAAAACTTTTATGCCCATGCGCTTGCATTCGGCAATTTCAATCGCAAGGCGGTCTGTCCAGCGCATATCCGAGGTCATTAGGGCCGCCATAAAAGCATCTGGGTAATGAGCCTTAAGGTAGGCCGTCCAGTAAGCTATTAGAGCGTAACACGCGGCGTGAGACTTATTGAAACAGTAGTTAGCAAAATCTAGCAACTGCGACCAGAAGGTTTCGGCAATTTCTTCGGTAGCACCACCGATTTCTACGGCGCCTTTGATGAATTGTGGTTTAACCTCTTCCATAAGCTTGATTTTCTTCTTGCCTACGGCCTTTCTTAAAGTATCCGCCTGACCACCGGTAAAGCCACACCAAGTACGAGATATCTGCATGAACTGTTCCTGGTAAATCAGAATACCATAGGTATCTTTCAGGGCATTTTCTAGGCCAGGGTGAAGATAAGTGATTTTTTCTTTACCGTGCTTTCTTCTAATAAAGCTATCAATAAACTGCATCGGGCCAGGGCGGTAGAGCGCTACCATAGCAATAATATCTTCAAAACGCGAGGCCTTGAGGTCTTTTAGATAGCGTTTCATACCAGCAGATTCAAGCTGGAATACGCCCGTCGTCTCAGCTCGCTGTAATAGCTCGTAAGTCTTTTTATCGTCAAGCGGGAGCTGGTACATATCGATATCTTCGCCGTAAACCGCGCGAATCATTCTCAGGGCATTATTAATCACCGAGAGGTTAGAAAGGCCTAAGAAATCCATTTTTAGAAGGCCTAGCTCCTCTACTTGAGTCATCGGGAATTGGGCGGCAAGAGTTTGCTCGCCGTTGGTCTGCTTGCGTGATACTTCTAGCGGTAAGAATTTGACTAAATCATCTGGCGCAATCACTACGCCACAAGCGTGGACGCCGTGCGAGCGGATGGTACCCTCTAGTTTCATGGCAAAATCTATCACCTCTTTGGCGGTTGGGTTGTTCTCATATTCATTCTTGAGGTCTGGATTGCTGACAATAGCCTCTTTTAGCGGCACGTGGTGGCCCATAACAGGATCTGGCACGAGCTTAGCAATGCGGTCTGACTCGGCATATGGCACTTCTAGTACTCTCGCAACATCACGTACGGCCGTCTTACCCATCATTTTGCCAAAAGTAACAATGTTGGAAACCCGGCCACGCCCGTATTTCTCGGTACAATATTGGATAACTTCATCGCGGCGAGTATCTTGGATATCAGTATCAATATCTGGCATAGAGACACGGTCTGGATTTAAGAAGCGTTCAAAGAGCAAATCGTATTTTAGGGGATCTAGCTCGGTAATCCTTAGAGCGTAGGCCAGGAGTGAACCGGCTGCCGAGCCACGCCCTGGGCCATAAACGATGCGCTTTTTCTTACCCCAGTTAATAAAGTCTTGCACGATTAGGAAGTAGCCATTGTAGCCCATCTTATCCACAACAGATAACTCATAGTCTATCCGCTCTAACTGTTCTTTCGTTAAAAGTTTGCGACATTCTTCTATACTAAGCTGGCTAGCCTCCTCTTCGGTCTTACCACCATAGCGGAAGGCGAGGCCGCGGAAAACTAGTTGGTCTAGGTATTGCTTTTCATCCAAGCCATCTGGAATACCTGGAAACTTCGGGATTAGGATGCGGCCAAGCTGTAAGTCTACACTACAGCGCTCGGCAATACGCTTAGTATTGCGGATAGCCTCTGGGAAATCTTTACTCCAGCGCTCTATAATCTCTTTGGGTGGGATAACATGGAGCTGGAAATCTTTCAAAGTCATACGGTTGGGATCGGATAGATTGGATGCGGTACCGATACAGAGTAGTATCTCGTGGGCTTCTGAGTCCTCATGCTTCAAATAGTGCCCGTCGCAGGTAACTACAAGCGGTAAGCCCGTCTCTTTGGCAATTCTTTGTAGGCCTTCGTTTATTCTGGTTTGCACTTCCCAATGAGTAGGAGACTCTGGATGGCCGTGGTCTTGCATCTCTAGATAAAAGCGGTCTTTAAATACATCCTTATACCAATTTACCAATTTCATGGCGCCATCATAATCGCCCTCTTTTAGTTTAACTGATATTTCTGACGAGGCACAGCCAGAAAGGCAAATGATACCCTCGTTGTATTTTTCCATCAAATCGTGGTCGATACGCGGCTTATAATACATACCGTTTATCTCAGCCTCGGTCATTAGGCGGCAGAGGTTTTCATAGCCCTTTTCGTTCATTGCAAGCAGCGTAATATGAAAGCGCTCCTTGTCGTGCGACGGATCTTTATCCGTGTATTTGCGGGCGGCTACATAGGCCTCTAAGCCTAGAATTGGTTTAATATTTGCCTCATACCCGGCTTTGTACAGCTCTACTAGGCCGGTCATCGTACCGTGGTCTGTCACTGCCACGGCTTCCATGCCCTCTGATTTTACAAAATTAATTAAATCTGGGATTTTTGTTAAACCATCCAGCAATGAATAATGAGTGTGGTTGTGCAGATGTACAAAATCAGACGGAACGCAGACTGGTCCGGTTGATACTGGCGATAACTTCACCTCCTCTCTTTCCATATATCTATTATAGCATAAGCAACCGCTTTATTGGGTAAAAACAACCTACTTTACTTCGTCTTTATAGCTCACGGCAATCCATATCAATCATCAATCGTTACTTCAGCAGCGCTGTCCGCCGCCCGTATCGCTTTAAAATTACCCAAAAAGAAACAACCTACTTTACTTCGTCTTTATAGCTCACGTCAGATTTTCACAAGATTCTTAGCAGGGACTTGCGCCGCGGACTTTCGCGTACTCGTCTCTGTAAGAATCTTGTTCAAATCTGGTTCGCTATAGGACTCGTAAAGTAGGTTGTTTTTACTTTGTAGTAATTATTTCTTCTTCTTTGTCATGCCGACGGATTTGGCGGCTTTTTTAGCATCGCGCTCAACGGTGCGAGAGACGCGCTTAGCTTGCGCTACGGTTTTAGCACCGGTGGTGCGAGCCTTACGATAGGCCTTTTTGCCGGTCTTTTTAATGTCATTCCTAGTCTCTTTGCCAGACTTTGGCGCTAACAATACGCCAGCTGTTGCACCAATTAAAGCCCCGAGTAAGAAGCGGCTTTTTTTCTTAGTTGTCATGGTTTACCCACCTTTCTTATTCTTTATCTGATTTAAATTTATTATATTGCTTTTTTATTCTTTTCGCAAGACCGGTTATGCTACCAACGAGCGTCATTTCGTAAAGATTGTTTGCTACACCAGAGGCCTTATCAGCAAACTCTTGGCCAGTCTCAATAAAGCGGCGCGTCTCCTTTAAAAGCTTCAGAACTTTTATCATGACGATAATGCCAAGTATTAAAAAGATGAAAAGAGTGGCAGATAGAATGCCAGCAATAATCCATTCTGCAGTGTTCATTTCAGATACTCCTTATTATAATATTCACTTGCGGCAGCGTAGTTCTTTGGATCTCCCGTGGTCATCCAAGTACCATGGGTTTTCTCTATATAGACTGGGCCGTCTTCAGTGAGATTAGTGATGGCGTCTACCGTCCAAAGCTCTCCATCTAGGCCAGTATTGTCTGGATTTAGATATTTAAAAACTTCTGGCGTGAGAAGATAGCGGCCGTAGCTAGTGAGGCTAGACGGAGCATCTTCTATATTTGGTTTTTCTACGATATTCTCTAAAGTCATATCTTCTTCGTTTTTGAGACGGATAATGCCATATTTATTCAATACCTCTCTTGGCATTTCTTGGGCGATAATGATAGCCTTGGCATCATCATGGGCCTCGTAAGACTGGATCAATGTTTTAACATCCGATGAGCCAAACACTACATCATCCGAATAGAGCACCACAAAGGCTTCATCGTCGTTGATATAGTCACGCGCAGATGCGATTGGGGAGCCATTGCCATAAGGGTAATTTGGATCTTGCTCTATTATGGTAATCTTTGGGAAATTTTCTAGAACTTCTCGGACTGGCTCATAGCGGTCTGATTTGCCCTGCTTGTCTAGCAAGGCTTTAATCTGCGGAACTTCCCCGTGGAAATAATCTTCATAAATTGGACGACCTGCCTTAGTTGCTACAATAATAATTTCTTCTATGCCAGCGGCCATACATTCTTCTACCGCAAGCTGCATAATAGGCTTACTACCAAGCGGCAACATCGCTTTTGGGATAGTTTTGGTGATAGGAAGGTAACGGCTCGCAAAGCCCGCATCGGTAATTATAGCTTTTTTAGGTAGTTGGTATTTCATAAGTCTCCTCTTGAAAATACATTATAGCATACGAAACTATTTTTTAGTAGATTTGCCGCCTCTAAAAAGACGTACTAAGGGATTGCGAGAACTTTCGGCCGCTTCTTTTTCTTTTTTGCGGCGGAGGCGAGCTTTTCTTCTCTCTTCTTTTTCTTCTGCTAGGATATTTTTGTTATGTACGGCATATATCAAAGTGGTAATACCATAAATCATGGTATATGTACCAAAGAATTTAATGAAAGTAGTAGGGTTTTCAAAGTGGCCAGAGTTTAGTACAACGAAGCCTAAAATACAGGCACAGATGCCACAGACAATCCACATGAAACGGTCCGTAGCGTCCGATAGAGATTTGAAGCCAATAAGCATTTGGAATATGCCGCAAAAGATGGTATAACAGGCGATGATGGTCATAGCGACGGCTGGGTTCAAATCTTTGGTAAGAATGAGCGCAAGGCCAACGGCAATTTCTAAAATGAGCAACACTAGCGCTAGCCCCCAGTTTTGTTGGCGGCGCTTGCGATAGATTAAGTTGGCTAAATCAATCAGGCCAAGCGCTAGAATAGTGGCGCCTGCTATTATGATTAGAGTATTTACCTCTCTCATATTTGTAAACATAACGAACCATCCAAAGAGTAGGCCAACTACCCCCTGGAGGGCAAAAACAAGCCAATGGGATTCAGTATACTTTTTTACTTTGCGACTAGGCATATATAATTCTCCACTTTATTGTTGATTTTATTATACCGCGAGCGGTTTGGTTTGACAAGATATCACGCAAGAAAAATGCCCAGAGGAACTCTGAGCATTTTATTTTGGTGGGTGTGTTATCTTGGGATAATAGCGTCCGCATCTACCAGCACGTCGTTTACCTCAAACTCAAAGTTCTTACATTTGCATATCCCAAGCGCTATGTTGCGAGGCACTATGAGCGCTTTAGGCCATTCGGCGAGACATTTAGCATTATATGGTTCATTGTATTCAAACATTGCTGGCGTAAGCTTATAGCTGAGCCTTGCAGTCTGATAGCATTTAAACTCTGCATTCTTACTAAATAGCGGTTCTATAAATTTAAATGCTACCCTTGCCACCTTATGTTGTTCGCGAATCATATTCCCAATTTTGCGATCGTCATTACATTTGGGATTGGAATAGCGGTAACCTACGACATCCATTTTGTCAGCTAGTATTAATGCTGCGTCCAAAATGTTGTCTGGATCAACCCCGTTTGAATGGTGACGTATTGCATGTGTTATTACATCGCGTTCTTTAGCAGTTATATCATGAAACTGCTCCAAATATTTATCTGCAATTTCTGCGCTTAATTTAGCGTGGCCTTCATGGTTCTTTTTAGCGTATCCAATATCGTGCAAGGCCGCTGCAATACTGAATAAACCCAATTCCTTCTTATAATCGTACGGCTGACAGTAAAAATAATCTGTAAGAAACTTTCTACCATACTCGACTACGCGCTGCGCATGGCATAGGCCATGATCTGCGTAAAGTTTCGGATCGTCTGTTGGATTTTCATAGATTACATCCATCCAATCTTTCCACGTTTGATCATGAGTAATAGCATCGTAAACCTTTTCGTATTTATCCATACACACCTCCTTGAAAAAGAACACCCAACCACGTGTGATTATACCACACCCTTATGTTTACGTCTAGACGTGGCGGAGTTTGCGGCGCATGGTCTCTATGGCCCAAGTTTTCCTATAGGAGGCTGGTTTCAACACTAAATCATGTGCAGGGACGTATTTTAGCTCATCAACGCCAAAGCCACGTTTAAAGCACGATACGCCGTAAAAGCGATGTTTTGTCTCGTCCTCCCCTACGATACCCCAAAAGTTATAGCGCATTATCCCTCGCTCTCTGGCGTCACGCATAGCGGTAAGATGTAAAAGCGGCGCGCCGGAAAGCTTTGTGCCAAGCTCAGATGAAACGCCATAATGATACGAAGCCTCGTTGCCGTAAAAAATCATGAAGTTTTGAGCCAAAATCTCTCCCTCATATTTAGCGGTGTATAAGACCGCCTCGCCGTTTGGCGCAAAGGCGGCAAATTGTTTTTCAAGGAAATCTTCTGAGAAAGCGTAAAAATCGTGGCGTTTGGCAGTTTGGAGCTGGATGTTGTAGAAAGTTTTAATATCCTCAGGGTTAGTAGACTTTTCTACGGTAATATTGTTTTTCTCGGCCTTTCTCAGAGCGCGACGGAGCCGCTGACGCATATTTTTAAGGAGCTCGTCGTCTGACTTATTCAAATCTAATACTCCAGCAAATTCTACTGAAAGGTACATCGGAGCCTTTCTTAGGCCAAGCTCTTCCTCGAAAAGCTTTAAAGATTTTTCAGAAAGCTCTAGCTGAGGGCGGACACGGACAAATACACAGTTAGTCTTTTTGCCGGCGGTTTTAATGTCTTCAAAGACGGCTTTTATTAGTGGCTTATTTTGCCAATCCAAGATTGGCCCGCCGGCGATTGCTAAATGGCGGCCGCGCTTAGCGTGCTCCACTACGCCGGCATAGGCCGCTACAACTTTATCGCCCTCTTTTGCAATGCGCCGGATGATTTCGTTGCCACGGCTTTTATGAAATTCATAGAAATCATAAGACTGGAGGAAGTTTGCCTCTTTGTGAGAAGTAACAAAACTATCCCAGGTTTTTTTGTCTTCGCAATCTAAGAATACGTATTTTGACATAGTTTAATTATATCATATTTAGTCTAGGTGGCGATGGTGGCGGCGGGCAGTCTCGACAAAAAAGTCTGGGATATATCTTAGCTTGCTAACGATTAAATCATGGGCCGGCGTAAAGTTGACTATTTTACCGCCAAAGCCCGTTTTAAAGGTGGTAACGCCGGCATAACGATGATTTTTCTGACCTTTAGGGGCGATACCCCAGAGATTAAAACGGCTATAACCCTCTTTTTTTAAATCTTTCATGGCCGCCCAAAGCAAAGCATAGGCCCCTGGGAGTTTACGATTTAAATCTGTAGAGGCAGCTTCATAATAATCCGCTTCCTCGCCCCATTTGAGGATTAAACCGTAGGCTACGAGTTGGTTTTCAGCGGTCTCTACTCTATATAAAGTAGCATTTTTACCAAAGGCTGAACATTCGGCCGTTAATTCTTTCTTCGTGGGCGCAATAAAATGTTGACGGGCGGCAGTTTGCTGCTGACAATCGTAAAACTCATCTAGGTAAGGTTGGAAACTCTTGCTATCCGCAGAAACACTTGTAACTTTTAAGCCGAGTTTTTCTGCCCGGCGGACTTCGTAGCGAGTCTGGCGCCGCATGGCAGCAAGCAAAGCGCTTTCTGGCTGATTTAAGTCAATTATCACAGTGTGTTCGGCGTGGAGATGCATCGGAGATGGCTTTAGGCCAGCCTGCTTTAAGAGCTTGAGGTTTTCTGGAGTGTTTTCGAGCTGAGGACGGATACGAATAAAACCACATTTATATGCCACCGCCTGACGTTTCAAGGCATCAAACATAGCTTTTACTAACTCCGCGTTGTCCCAGCTTATTAACGGGCCGCCAGGAACTTCCATATATCTGCCCCTTTTGGCATTTTTGATGATATAAAAAGCGTAGTTTTCGTCATCGGGCGTACCAGTATTGATAGAAAAGACTTTCACCTCGTGGCCAATTTTTTGGTTGGTGTAATACCATAAAGGCGACTGAAGAAAATTCGCCTCTTTATGGTAGCGCTTAATGTTCTTGCCCCATTCTTCGAGGTATTTTTTTGTGCCCGGCTCCTCTTTTGGGATTACCATACTTTGCCCTCCGTGGTCTCCGGCCCCTTCTCAGGCTTTTTATACTGGCGGATTTTTGGCAGGTTGTTCTTGATGGGCGCTTTTTTAGGCTTGCGTTCTTCTTTAGTCAAAGTGACGTAAGTGCCGTCGGAATTGATATTTTTATCTATAATATTCGTGCGGTTAAGATGTGTATGATCAAACTTATCATAGACTAGTTCAGAGTAGTTAATCGTGCCGCCTAACTCGTCTCTTTCTTCTACAATATAAACATCTTTCTCTGTAGGAGGTTCATCTTCAAATTCTTCAGATGGATAGGTATACTCTGTTTCTTCGACTGGCTGCTCTCCAAGCTCGGCGAGCGCAAAATCTAAATTGGTTTTTGGTAGGCTCTCGGCTTTAGGTTTTACAGCGGGTTTTGTAGTGCGCACTGGCTTTTTAACCACTGCTGATGCTGCCGGCTTTGCCGGATGCTTGGCTGGTGTAGGGATGGTATCTTCTGCTTTTACTTCGTAGCGTTCTATGAGGTTGAGGGCTGGGCTCAGAGCCTTTTTTGAGTACCATGTAGGGACGTTAATGACATGCTTGGCCACCCAGACTGCCACTGGGCATTCTTCTTCGGGGAAGTTTACACGAGCATAATAGCGAATTGGCGACACCGGGCAATTATACCAGATATCATCGAAGACATAGCCGGCGCTTTCTAGCTTTTGGAGTAATTCTACTCTATCTTCTACATAATAATAATCTCTTATCGGGCGACGGCCAGCGCGCGGAATGCTCTTGAGTTGCTTTAGGGCGAGCTTGGCTTGCCAATAGGTAATCCTATCAATCGGATCTAAATCGGCATCGGCAGAGCGCTCTATAAAGTGGATTTTAAGAAGCAAACTAGTAAAGAGGCGACCGAGATTGCCAAGATGATATAACCCGCGGATTTCCCAGCCAAAGAGCGGATAAAACCGATCTCTTAGACGGTCTGCTAAGCGAGGGCGGCGGGTTGGCTGATGGACGGTAGGGGAATCTGGGCCGGTAAAGACGACTGCACCGCCAGAGATGGTGTCAATAGACTTACCCTTACCAAAGGATAAGACTGCCGCATCACCAACGGTACCCGCCTCTCTACCATCCCGGTAGTGTACGCCGGCAGAATGAGCTAAATCTTCTATTAAGACTAGGCCATATTTTTTACAAATCTTTTCGATGCCTTTCATGTCTACAGGATGGCCGAGGTTATTCTGGACGATGACCGCGCCGGCATTCGGGTACATTTTTAGTGTGTTCAAGAGCTCTTGCGGGCCAAAATGCATGGTCTCTTTATCTACATCGGCAAAAACCGGGATGCAGCTAACTTCTGAGACAGCCTGGTAGACGGCGTAGCAGGTGAGGCTGGTAACGATGACTTCTGTGTCGGCGGGCACGAGCTTGTCTAAGGCTACGGCGAGGGCGGTACGGCCAGTATGGTACACCGCTACGCGGTCTTTAGTAGTACCATAGTGGGCGGCAAGGTAGGCTCGAAGCTCGCTCAAATCATCTTTTTTGCCAAATGCAAAAGTATGGCGAAGGACGTCTTTAAATTTGTAAGTGGATGCCTGCCCTAAGAAATACACCTACACTACCCCCTTATTTCTGCCAGCTAAAGAACGGCCAGGATCTACACTGGATTTAGATTTAACAGCTTTTGCAATAGCGCGGGCAAAACCGGCTGGATCAGAGATATATGGCGCATGGCCCCAGTTAGCGTAGAAATTTAGCTCAGATTCTGGCAAGAGTTCATGTAGCTTTTCTGCCTGACGAGGCGGAGTAATAGTATCTTTTTTACCCCAAAGAATTGTCGTAGGAGTGGTAACTTTTCTAACGTCTAGGTTCTTATCCGATTCGAGCATATTAGAAAGTGTTTTCTTCATATTCTCCGGTGCGCGGTCGTAATCCGATGCGCCAAGGAGTTTATGATAAACCTTACGGAACAACTTGACGTTCTTAAGTGGAGCAAAAGTTTTAGAAACTTTACGGGATAAATCGCGCTTTCTGTTTTCCTCATAAATACCTGCCGAATCTACCAAAATGAGATGTTTTATTTTACCTGGTTTTTCACTGAGGAGGTTTAACAAAATGCGACCGCCGTTACTATGCCCAAGCGCGATGGCGCCATCTGGGATATTACGCTCTGCCCATTTGACGTAATCTTCAATTGTCCAGACTTTATTGCTCGGCGTAGTGAGACCAGGCACATTCAACATTTTTATCTGAATGCCCTTTTCTCTTAACTCTTTAATGGTGCGTTGCCAAGGCTCTACAGTGTAAGTCCAGCCATGAATGACATAGATAGTAGTCATATGTTACTCCTCATTAGTTTAGCCCCCGTTTTTCCCTGCGTTTCTGGGCAGCTTTCTCGCGGCGCGGTAATTTATCGGCATCCTCTGGGTTTTTGAGGATTTGCTGTATTATCCACTCTAAGTATTGTGAGCCTTTAAAGATTAAGACTTCGCCGCCCTGGATGTTCTTTTCTAGGAAATTGTAGGCTTTTTTGACATCCGGGAAAGTCTCCGGTTTAATGCCAAGCTCCTCTAGGCGTGGAGCGGTGTATTTTTTTGTGCGGCGGCCAACCAAAATAACCTTAGACGGCTTGGCTTTGGCGATTAAATCGGCGAGCTTAGCGTGCTCGTCCCCCTCTATGAAACCCTGCTCCACCATATCGCCGATGATATACCACTTATCTTTTTCTGGCATGGCGGCGGTCATCTCTAGGATAGACTGGACGGAAATCAGGTGGGCATTGTATGAGCTATCTATAATTTTAGTACCCTTTTTGCCCTCAAAGAAACTGTTTCGTCCCGGCGCTAGCGGCATATCTGACAAATCTGTTTTTAGTGGGTGTTTGAGATATTTCATCAGGCTCTCTAGCATTAAAAGCTGAATGACAATATCGCGCGGCATCGGTTGGGCAAAAGAAAAGACAGTACCGCTCTTTAGTTTAAAAGTGGTTTTTTCTGGACTAACCGCGTAGGCTTTTAAATCCTTCTTATAAAACTCGTGTACGGCGGCAGAGGTAAGGCCTTTGCCGCGGATTTTCTCTGTGGCTTTGACCATGAGAGGCACATCACCATCAATGTAAATATCTTTTTTAGTATACTGCGGCAACATTGCAAATTCGTGAGTGATAGCTTTGTCTAGGCTTTCAAAGACACCATCTCTGATTTGCTGCTCGTACTGAACGGCGTGAGAACGGCCGAGCGAAACCCACAAAGTAACCTCTGGCTTGAGCCAACTGGCTAGAAACTCTGTCTCATGCGGGCGCTCCCCGTCTATTTCTACAATATAATATTTTTCTGAGTGTTTAACGAACAAAGACTTAATCGGGACGGAGAAAATCAGATAGAGCCAGCGGAGTTTGCTGCCGGTAATACCCCTTGTATTGACGAGATCAAAGGCAATACCAAAGGCAGAATTAGCGTCATGCGAGTAATGCGCTTTTTTACCCAGCTGTGCCTCTACTAGATGAAGCATCGTAGTCTTGCCGACAGAACCTGTAATGGCGATGATACGCGGATGCCAGCGTTTAAGCGTAAAATTTGCAAAGAAACGAAAATACCCCGCAGCCACGAAGTAGAACTTCTTCTTAAATCTCGCAGTTATTGTCATACACATTTATTATATCATAGGCACAATATAAATGGGTGGAGATTTATGGTTTTACGAACAAAAAATACCCCTGTTAGGGGTATTTTTTTACATTCTGATTTCGGCATCTACACCGGCTGGGAGAGATAGGTTTTGGAGGCTATCAATCGTCTTTGGTGTGGCATTGGTGATATCAATCAAACGTTTATGTACCTTCATCTCAAAGGCCTCGCCGCCAGTTTTGTAGACGTGTGGGCTCTTTACGACGGTAAAGGTGCTACGCTTAGTTGGTAGAGGCACTGGGCCAGACACATTAGCACCCGTACGGATGGCGGTATCTACGATTTGTTTTGCGCTTTGGTCAATGACGCGGTGGTCATAGGCCTTGAGGCGGATGCGGATTTTTAAGCCTTCGCTTTTTTTGGCTTCTGTCATATGTTCCTTTCTTACTAGATAACCTCGGAAGAATGGAGTTTTTCTAGCTTGATATTAGTTGATAGTGTTTTTATTATACATCAAAAATACCCCTTTTGCAAGGGGCATTCCGTAATTTCAAGATAAAATCGCTCAGATTGGCATTTTCTCCGCGCGCTGTGCGTCTTTGGACGAGCAAGCGCGGAAAAATGCCAAGATGGGCGGTTTTAATTGAAATTATTTAACAATCTTGGTGATGACACCAGAACCGACGGTCTTGCCACCCTCGCGGATAGCGAAACGATCGTTGTTGTTCATAGCAATTGGAGCTAAGAGCTTAACCTTAAAGGTAACAGTATCGCCAGGCATGACAATTTCCTTGTCAGCTGGGAGCTCAACCTCACCAGTAACATCCGTGGTGCGGAAGTAGAACTGTGGCTTGTAACCCTTTGAGAATGGGGTGTGGCGGCCGCCTTCCTCTTTCTTCAAGATGTAAACTTCGCCTTCAAACTCGGTGTGTGGGGTAATGGTACCAGGCTTGGCAATTACCTGACCACGCTCAATCTGATCACGCTCAATACCGCGGAGAAGCAAACCGGCGTTATCACCTGCTTGGCCCTGGTCAAGAGTCTTGTGGAAAGCCTCAATACCAGTGACGACGGACTTCTGAGTATCGCGGAGACCAACGATTTCAACTTCATCGTTAAGCTTTACAACGCCCTGCTCAATACGACCAGTAGCAACAGTACCACGGCCTTTGATTGAAAAGACATCCTCAATTGGCATGAGGAATGGCTTGTCAAGATCGTGCTCTGGGATATCAAAGTACTCATCCATAGCCTTGACGAGATCCATGATAGCCTGCTCGTTCTCAGGATCGCCTTCTAGAGCTTTGGTAGCGGAACCCTTGATGATTGGGGCGTTATCGCCATCGAAGCCGTACTTGTTAAGAAGTTCACGAACATCCATCTCGACTAACTCAACGAGCTCTGGATCAGCTAAGTCCATCTTGTTGAGGAAGACGATAATCTTTGGCACGTTTACTTGGTGAGCAAGAAGTACGTGCTCACGAGTTTGTGGCAAAGGACCATCGTTTGCTGCGACGACGAGGATTGCACCATCAATCTGGGCAGCACCGGTAATCATGTTCTTAATGTAGTCAGCGTGGCCAGGCATATCTACGTGTGCGTAGTGGCGTTTTTCTGACTCATACTCCTGGTGAGAGGTAGCGATGGTGATACCACGAGCCTTCTCCTCTGGAGCGTTATCGATTTGGTCGTAAGCGACCGGTTTGTTTACTTCGCTAGGAAGTTTCTTTGCTAGTACCGCAGTAATAGCAGCGGTAAGAGTGGTTTTACCATGGTCTACGTGGCCCATGGTGCCTACATTGATATGTGGCTTGGAACGGTCAAATTCTGCCATTCTTTTATTCTCCTTTATTTTATTGTCTGGTAGCACTAATAAAAACCAGCTCCAGACACTTGTAATTATTGTACCGTACTTTTCCCGGTTTGGCAAGAGAGAAAATACTTGATTTTTCATAACTTTTATGCTATAATGGTTAAGTTATCGTACATTACACAGAAGGAGGTATATGATATGTGCGAAAAGGTTCATTTAGATGTTTTTCAGCTCAGAGAGTTGTACCGCGAAAGCTTCGTGGTACGCGGGAACAGGTTGATCTTCACCCAGCCTCGAAGCTTCCAAGAGTATCTTGGGGTATACGAGAGTTCGGACGGCTCTAAAGTCATCCGGAAAGGCAAGAATATATCCGTCGGCATTAACCTGCCGGTCGATCTGCCGAAAACCGAACCAAAGCAATTGAACTGGATGGAAATTGCTTTAGCTCGCGGCGAGGAAGTCGCAAACCCGCTATCTTGTAGAGCAAAACATCTCGGGTTCTTTCCGGGCAGGTTCAGGGCGGAGAGCCCATTTTCGGAGCTATTCGTGGAAGATATTCCACGGCTAACCGAAGTGAACTACGCTCTATTCATTTATTGCGGAGTAGACTACAGCGTTTTTGTAAACTCCGTAGAAAACTTCATCGGAAAAAGAACCCATGTGGGAGTTCTAATCAGTAAAGAGATAATGGGGCAATCTATGATGTTAGTGCCTCTGGACCTCCTAATTGGCGGGAGGGAATATATTTGTGACTTATGGAACAAATTATACCCGCCCGAAATCGTAAAACCCCGCTTCTAGGAGCGGGGTTTTCTTATTTCGCGTTTCTTTCTGCGATGATTTCTTGGGCTACATTTGGTGGTACTTCCTCGTAAGCAAAGAGCTCCATAGAGGAGGCAGCACGGCCTTGGGACATAGAGCGGAGGTCCGAAGTGTAACCAAAGAGGTTGGCAAGCGGGCAGAAAGCCTTGATGAGCTTGGCACCACCGGCTAGATCTTCCATTGCATCAATGCGGCCACGGCGGGCGTTGATATCACCGATGACATCACCCATGAATTCTTCTGGGGTGGTGACCTCTAATTTCATAACCGGTTCTAGCAAGACTGGGGAGGCCTTAGCAATACCCTCGCGGGTAGCAAGCGAGCCTGCAAGCTTGAAGGCGAGCTCGGATGAGTCTACATCGTGGTAAGAACCATCATAGAGCGTAGCCTTGACGTCTACTACTGGGTAGCCAGCGATAACGCCACCGTTTAAGGTTTCTTCTACGCCCTGCTGGACAGGCTTGCGGTATTCCTGAGGGACAACGCCACCTTTAATCTGGTCGATGAACTCAAAGCCCTTGCCCGGCTCGTTTGGCTCAAACTTAATCCAAACATCGCCATATTGACCACGGCCACCAGACTGCTTGATGTGCTTACCCTGAGCCTCGGCTGTGCCACGGATAGTCTCACGATAGGCAACCTGTGGGGCGCCAGTGTTAGCCTCTACACCATGCTCTTTGTTGAGGCGGTCAATAATAATCTCAAGATGGAGCTCACCCATACCAGAGATGATAGTCTGACCGGTCTCCTCATCGGTGTGGACACGGAAGGTAGGATCTTCTTCTGCTAGTTTAGAGAGGCCAAGCGCCATTTTCTCTTGGTCTGATTTAGTCTTTGGCTCTACAGCGATAGATACTGGCGGCTCTGGGAACTCAATAGACTCCAAATGGATTGGGTGGGCTGGATCACAAAGCGTGGTACCAGTAGTGGTATCTTTAAGGCCAACTACAGCGGCGATATCACCGGCGGTAACCTCGGAGATTTCCTCGCGCTTATCAGCAAACATACGGACGATGCGGCCAACGCGCTCTTTGTTACCAGTAGTAGCATTTAAGATGTAAGAGCCGGATTTCAAGACGCCAGCGTAAACACGAATGAAGATAAGTTTACCAACGAAAGGATCCGTAGCGATCTTGAAGGCGAGAGCGGTGAGTGGCTCAGAATCATCGGCTTTTCTAATCACTTGGTCGCCAGTCTTTGGATCGGTACCTACGATTTGGCCTTGATCACGGTCTAGTGGGGATGGGAGATAATCTGCACAAAGGTCTAGTACTTTTTCTACGATCACACCACGGCCATCACCACCAGTAACGAGGAAGAAATCGCCGTCTAGTACACGCTTTCTTAGAGCTTTCTTTAGCTCATCTTCAGTAATGGCATCTTCACCCTCGGAGAAGAACTTCTCCATGAGAGCTTCATCGGCTTGGACGGCCTCCTCAACAAGCAAAGAGCGGGCATTTTTAGCCTTCTCTACCATATCGGCTGGGATTTCGCCGACGGTAAGCTCGTGGTCTGCGTAATCCTTATAGGTGTAAGCCTTCATGTCAACGAGGTCTACTACACCGCAGATATCTTTTTCAAAGCCAATTGGCAGGTGGATAGCAACGGCGTTCTTAGACAAGCGCTTGTGGATGCTATCTAGGGATTTGTAGAAATCGCCACCGATTTGGTTGATTTTGTTGACGAAACAGATGCGAGGGACGCCGTATTTAGTAGCCTGGCGCCAGACAGTCTCAGACTGAGCCTCTACGCCCATCTTACCATCAAACACCACGACAGCACCGTCTAACACACGGAGAGAACGCTCTACCTCTGCGGTGAAGTCAATGTGGCCTGGGGTGTCAATAATGTTAATCTGATGGCCCTTCCAGTAAGCGGTAACGGCAGCAGAAGTAATCGTGATGCCACGCTCCTTCTCTTGCTCCATCCAGTCGGTGGTGGCACCGCCGGTGTCGCCCTTTACTAAGTCAATTTTATGTTTTAAGCCGGTGCGATAAAGAATCGCCTCAGAAGTGGTTGTCTTACCCGCGTCAATGTGGGCAATGATACCAATGTTTCGGAATTTTGATAAATCTTTTACTTCAGCCATATAAACTCTCTTACATTAAAAAATATTACGACTTGTTTTATTATAGCACAGGAAACTCCGTGTTGACAAGTAAAACCTACAAATTTAGCTCTTTAATTTAGCCCTAAGGATTTGCTGGGCGGCGCCAGGGTTGGCCTTACCCTTTGAAGCCTTCATTACTTGCCCCACAAGGAAGCCTATCACTTTCTCTTGGCCGTTTTTAAAATCTTCTATCGCCTTGCTGCAAGCAGGATCGTTCAAAACCTCGTCTACGATTTTCTCTAGGGCGGCGGTATCGTTTTCTTGTAAAACATTCAGCTCTTTTGCAATATCTTTGGCGGATTTCTCCTTCATCTGCGGATCAAAGAACTTTAAGAAGACTTCTTTAGTACCGGTACTAGATAGTTCTTGCTTGTCGGCCATAGTGCAGAGTTCGTTTAGCTGCGCGGCGGATGGCAAATCATTTAGCATCTCGTAAGATTTTTCCTCAGCTAGAAGAACGCTAGAAAAGAGGTTGGCAACACGCTTTATCTGGCTTTTGGCAATGTCCGACAGCTCTTTTTCGGGGCGCGTCCGCCCGGCCCATCGCCATGGGCGGGCGGCGCTACTACTCGCGCTGCCGCGCTCCGTATCCCCTTCAAAAGAACTGTCGGCACATTGCCATAGGCAGTCCATTAGCGGCTGATAGTCTAGCAAAACCTCTAGCGTGTCGCTTGGGACAACATCCTTAAATAATTTGCGGTAATCAGATGGGAGGAGAGGGACTTTTTTCTGTTCTTCTTTCACGAATTCATCCGTTAGACGGATTGGCGGGATGTCTGGCTCTGGCATATAACGGTAATCTTGGGCCTCCTCCTTGGAGCGCTGAGAGGTGGTCTTACCCGTAGCGTCGTTCCAGCCGCGCGTCTCCTGGACTACCCGCTCGCCCTTATCCAAGATCTTACTCTGGCGCTCGTATTCATATTCTACGGCGCGTTCTACGCTGCGAAAAGAGTTAAGATTCTTAATCTCTGCCCGGCGGCCAAGCGGCTCGCCTGGCTTAGCCAGGGAGATGTTTACATCAAAGCGCATGTTGCCATTATAAAGATCTCCATAGGTGACACCAGCATAAGTCATAGCGCGCCAAAGCTCTTTACAATAATCACGTGCGTGGGCGGCAGAGTGGATATCTGGCTCACTAACGATTTCAATCAACGGCGTGCCGGCACGATTTAAATCTACGAGAGAGTAATTAGAGAAGTGAGTAAGCTTGCCGGCATCCTCCTCCATATGGGCATGCTCAATCCGGATTTTGGTACCATCTGGGAGCTCTATAAAGCCCGCGCCAATAATTGGGTGGTAAAACTGGGAAATCTGGTAGCCCTTCGGCAAGTCTGGGTAGTAATAATGTTTGCGGTCAAAGCGAGAATATAAGTTTATCTCTGAATTCATTGCATAGCCCGCGCGAACGGCTAGTCTTACGGCCTCCTTATTTAAACGCGGCAACATGCCCGGCAAGGCGTAATCCACCGGCGAGACACAAGAGTTAGGCTCTTTACCGCGGGCATCATTATCTACCTCTGAGAAAAGTTTAGTTTTAGTCTTTAATTGGACGTGGCATTCTATACCAATAGTAATCTCGTATTTCATATAGCTCCTAAGTCTTTTAAGGCGGTTTTGTAAGCAGCCAGGGCGTGACGGGCATCGTCATAGCTAGCGTTAAAGTTCGTCTCATGGGCGATTTGGTTACGCATCTTATGTGCGGCCCAGACGGCGTTCTCGTTTGACAGACGGCCATGAAGCCGTTTTAATCTATCGCCCATAGTTTTGCCAGGTATACCTGTTTCTATCAAGGCTTTATCTAGTAGTTTGTCGGCCTTTACTACTACCATATTGGCGGAATCTGGAGCTTCTTTCTTGAGGCTATTATTAATGGCTAGCCAATCGGCTTGGTATTCTTCCCTATTAAAGGCATACTTGCGGTTTTGTGTAAGGGTAATTGCAACGTAGACTAAAACCCCGACGATAATAAAGGCTACGATGAGTGCTATGAGAGTGCCGTTCATTTTTCCTCCTTAATCTGGCTGGCGAAAGCCAACAAAGCTTTGTCACTGCGGCGTGGCCCAACGATTTGGAGACCAAGGCTTAAGCCCTCTGCTGTCTCGCCAACTGGAATAGCCAGGCCTGGCAGACCAGCGAGGTTTAGCGGCACAGATAGGACATCTTCCATATACATAGAAAGTGGATCGCTTGTTTTCTCGCCCAGTTTAAAGGCTGGGTTTGGAGAAACTGGCGTAAGGAGAAAATCGCATTTCTCAAAGGCTGCATCGTACTCTTTAATAATGAGCGTGCGGGCTTGCTGGGCTTTCAAGTAATAGGCATCATAAAACCCAGAGGATAAAACGAAGTTACCAATCATAATACGGCGCTTATTCTCTGGCATGAAACCCTCAGAGCGGGATTTACCATAGACATCGGCTAGACTCTCTATATTCTCTGCGCGGAAGCCGTAACGCACACCATCGTGGCGAGAAAGGTTAGAGGCAACCTCGGCCGGCTGGATAATGTAGTAGACTGGCAAGGCGTATTTTAAGGTAGGCATATCTAGTTCTACGATTTCATAGCCTTTTTCTTTGAGCTTTGCGATTTCTTGCTCGTAGGCGTTTTTGATATCATCGTTTAAGCCTTGGTCGAAGCCCTTAATTATTCCCACTTTTGAGGTTCTTGAATAACCTTCTTGTCCGTAGAAGTCTGGTAAGGTTGTCATGTCGTTTTCATCTTGGCCGGCGGTAATGGACATGAGAAGGTCTATGTCCTCTGGGGATTTGGCAAAGAAGCCCACGCAGTCTAGGCTAGAGGCCATGGCCACTACGCCGTACCGCGAGATGGTGCCATAAGTTGGTTTAAAGCCGTAAACGCCATTAAACGAGGCTGGTTGGCGGATGGAGCCGCCGGTATCGGTACCTGTTGCAAATTCTACAATGTCAAGGGCTACTGCTACGGCAGAGCCGCCGCTAGAGCCGCCCGCAACGCGAGTTTTATCTTTAGAGTTTTTAGTGGGGCCAAAGTAAGAGTTTTCGGTGGATGAGCCATGCGCAAAACTGTCTAGGTTTGCCCGGCCTATCATGATTGCGCCCGCATCTTCTAGTTTTTTAATAGCAGTGGCGGTTATTGGCGAGTGGAAGGGCTCTAAGATTTTGCTAGAAGCGGTCGTGTTACCCTCTGGGCTTAAGAAATTGTCTTTACAGGCATATGGTACGCCAGCCAAGGCGCCTACTTCTTCGCCCTTCTTGATTTTATCATCTATCTCTTTAGCTTTCTTCAGGGCAGCCTCCTCATTCAGGCTAACGAAAATATGATAATCCTCATATTTCTTGGCTTTTTCTAAGGCTTCTTTTACTAACGCCACAGCCGAAGTAGTTTTATTCGCAATCTTCATATTATAATACCTTCGGGACTTTTAGTTGATAATCTTCTACGCCCTCTTTGCCATGGAAACTAGGGGCGGTTTTAAGAAGCGCGGCGCGGCCTGCCTCTTGGGGCAAAATCTCATCCTCGCGCCAAATGTTTTCCATCTCAAAAACTTGGTAAGTAGGCTCTACTCCATCAGTGTTCAGCTCACTAAGCTCCGAGATATATTTAATTATGTTTTCTAGATCGCTTTGCAGAGAGCTCTTTTCCGCATCTGACAATTCAAAATTGGAAAGCTCCGCAAGGTGGTCTATTTCCTCGCGTGTAATATTCATCGCTATAATTATATGAAATTTTGCGCGGAATTACAAGGGACTGCGGGATGTTAGGCTTGGTTTTTATAATTAGGCCGCAGATGTAAGCACATCGTAGATGTTTTCGCCGATTTTTGGGTAGCCAATTTTGTTAGCGGCGGTAACGATTTCTTTTAAATCGTCGGTCATTTTGTAAATCCTAAGATCGCTCGCCATAATCATTTTATCCTTATAGAGGCGGGCACGGAAGAACTTGTCTAGGCCGCGCCAGTAAGATTTGCCAAAGAGAAAGACCGGCATTTTTGGCATCTTCCCCTCTTGGATTAGGACAAGGACTTCTGATAGCTCATCCAGCGTACCAAAGCCGCCCGGGAAAAAGACGTAGACCTTACCGCTCATCGAGAGCATTACTTTGCGGGCAAAAAAGTATTTAAACTCTAGCTGGTCGGTAACGTATGGATTAATATGTTGCTCGTGCGGGAGCTCAATATTTAGCCCTACGGTGCGGCCGCCATATTCAAAGGCGCCGTGATGAGCGGCTTCCATAATTCCAGGCCCGCCACCAGTAATAACAGTGTGGCCGTTTCTGGCGAGCATCCCGCCCAGCTCACGAGCCTTCTCGGCGTATTTATCATTTGGCTTAACGCGAGCCGAGCCATAGATAACGACGCCCTGCGTATAAGTGCGAATAGTTTTAAGGCCGTGCAAAAGATCATCCGCATAATCCATTGCCCTTTCTACATCAGCCGCCGGGAGTTCTGCCTCTAGCTGCTTTTCTACCCATTGTTTAAATTTGTCTTCCATGGTTATATTATAGCATAAGTGGGATGAGGCGGGGGGCTTCGGGCGTTTATTTCTCCGTTGAGAAATCGTGGAGAACCTGAGAAACGGAGAACATACCGAACAACGAAACAAGAGATACAGGAAAGTTCACTTTCCTGTATCCGAGTGAGGCAGCTTAGAAGACGCGAAGCGGCTACTTATAGCATAACACGTGGGCGTCGTCCTCGTCGAAGTAGTATTCGTACGTGGAGGCGCCATACTTGCTGACGTACATGACGTAGGCGCCGTTGCCGCTATTGTTCTCAGTAGAAGACCAAAAGCCGTGAGCGCCGGAGAGATGAAGGGCATTATATAAGCCACCACCGCTATAGTTGCTAATTAAGTTAGCATAAACTGCTCTGTCTGGTAAACTATACCCAGAATTGCATCCGCCATGGATGTTAAACCATTGTACAGCTCTGCCACCCATTCCATATGTCCAAGTATGGCCATCAGCAAGCTTACAACCTACGGTACTGGTAGGATAAATATCTCCAGAGCATACTAGTACATCATCTTCCCAAATCGCATAAAGAGTAATACTTCCGCCATTTACGGTAGTAACATTAGACTTTAAGGTAGTTGGGGAGATACCGGATTGGCCGCTAGAATAGGTGGTACCGCCACTAGTGCTTGTACCCCAACTCTTGAATTTCTTGCCACTTGGAGCGGTGAAAGCATTGGTGGCTAGAGTAACGTTTTGCCCGTAGGTAGCTGTAGTACTGGCGGTAGAACCAGAACCACCATTAGAATTGTAATAAATAGTAAAGCTATTAGCAGCGCCGCTGGCGGTAAGGGTAACAGCTCCTGCTGGCATATTAAAGGTATATGATGCGTTTGAACTACTTGGGAGTAAGCTTATATTACTACTTGTCCAGCCAGTACAATGGTAACCAGATTTTGGTGTACAAGAGGCCGTTACAGAAGCACCATAGGTTTTAGTACCACCGCCAGATACACTAGAAATAGCCGTAGAGTTACCATTAGAAACGGTAAGGGTATAGCTAGCTTTAGTCCAGAGGGCATATAGGTTAATGGTAGCATTGTTAGTATCTACTACACTATTTGGCTTAGCATTCTCGGCTAAAGTCTTAATGCTTACACTCGCTTGGGCACTATCGAAAGCTTTAGTACCATTTGCGGTGTAGGCCCAACCAGCGAAGTTATAGCCGGTAACGGAGAAACCATTAGCTCTTAGTGTAGTAGTAGCATTATAAGCTTGGTCTGTTTGGTCTGCAGTGGTACCTGATGCGGTAGTGCCACTAGGAGCATTAGAATTGTAGTGGATGGTATACTTATTAGGTTCCCACTGAGCAATAAGAGTTACTTCGGATGTTTCGCTATCGTCTAAGACCATGTTTTCTGTGGTGCTATAGGTTGTTTCACTTGGAGTACCGTTTCCTACTTTAATCTTCCAGCCTTTGAGAGTATAGCCAGTACGTTTAATTTTGTCTGCGGAAGAATACTGGGAAAGGTTTACTTTAGTCCCGAAGATTACTTTAGGATATTCGCCTTTACCACCAGTTTCTGTAGTAGGGATACCGTTAGGGAGGTTACTAGTAATGGTAGCCTGGGCCTCGGTATCGCTATCGTCTACGCCATCATCAAACTTCAAAGTGTATTCTGTACAAGCGTTTTCCATGATTACGGTATATAGGACGTTACCAGAATAAGTACCTGGAGTTTTAGCGGTAGAGATATTAGCGCCATAGTAGACGTTGTGGGTTAGAGTGGCAGAGCCAGGAGTAGAGCTTCCGGCCATACCGTTAGTGATGTCTGTACTAGTAGCAGTATAAAGCGGTGTCCAATTCCCAGCATCGGCAGAGTAAGCCTGGAGCCCAGCAAAGGTAGAGCTAGTCTTACCAACACCCCAAGTGTCTTTTTCTAGAGTTCCTTCTGCGGTTGGAGCATTGGAAGACGGAGCGATGTAGTTTACTGCATCTTGGAGCTCTGAAGAAGATGCGCCAGAAAGGTTTAGTCTAGTATTGCCCGTAGAGGTAGCAGAAACGTATAAATTATAGCCGGCATTACAGTTAGTGTTTATCGTTACTACGTCGCTACCGGTACCGAGAGTACCAGAACTGGACGGTTTAATACTGCTAGAGCTACTAGCATCGCTACCGGCTTCTGTGAGCCTTACAGAAGCCGTACTAGAAACATCTACATAAAAGGCGGCATAAGCGGAATGAATAAACAATTGGGAGGTAAGGAGCCCAAGAGAAACAAAGAGAAAGGCTTTAAAAAGCCTACTGCTATGTTTTTGAGGCACTTGAGCTCCATAATGGAAACTAGAGCGCTTTAAAAATCTAGTGCCCATTATGTAGTTCAAGAAAATACTACCGCTGTTTTTACTTTCCATTTAACCTCCTAGT
>JAFUCF010000041.1 GCA_017459845.1 Candidatus Saccharimonadota bacterium | reverse complement strand
TTTTGTAAAGGCAGGTTACGCTATTAAAGGCTGGGCTCTAACCCAAGCCGATGCCGAGGCTAAAACCGAGAACCCAAGCGCCACTACCACAAACCCTACTTACTCCGCTGGCCAAACATTAGAAGTAACCAACCTCCTCCTCGCCGCTACTGAAGCTGGCCAGGCTGTAGAGCAAAATGCTTTAATAAACCTATATGCTATATGGGAAGAAGATGTACTCAAATGTTCCGATACCGTTCACCCAACCGCCAGTACGGCTTGCCAAATGGCAGATGGCAGAATGTGGATACTCGGCAACTCCGGAAATAGCACTACCTTCAACGACATCTGTACTAACCAAACTGGCACCGATAACCATAACGCTACCTGCTCTAGCTGCCCTAGTGGGTATAACTTCCCGAAAATTACAGACTATGATACCTTAATACAAGCTTATGGCGGTACCTCGTACAGCGGCAGTCGTTCCGGGTATCAAGAGACTACCGGCGCCCTGTATAAAGTGTTAGGGCTCTCGAGCGTTCGCAGCTATTGGTCCTCTACGGAGCGCACTAGTAGCAACGCGTACAACTTGGACGTCTACGCCCGTGACTCGTACTCAGTGAACAACAATTATAAGACTGGCAATCGCTATGTACTGTGCTATAAATGAGCTAGTGCTCATTTTCCGCCGGGCGTCGCCTCGTAAACCAGAGGATTACATCTTCTGGTTTACTCGTCTCCTACGGCGGTAAGTAGTGCCTCGTACAGTTCCTTTGGCCCCTGCGGTGGTATACAGCTAGCGCTGCTTTCCGCCGGGTGCAGAGAAATTGTAAAAACTACACTAGACAAACCTTGACGGGGGGGGGGTATAATGTTCTTATTAGGAACCCCAAAGGGTGCTTTGGGAGGTAAATTGGAGGCAAAATGAAGAACAATAATAACAGTAAAATAAGCAAAGTAAAATCCCAACAAAGAGGTTTGAACTACGCGATAAGTACTAAACAGAAAGTATGGTCTAGCATTGTACGCTCTAGCACTATACTGTTTAGTATTCATCAGGGAGCTCAAGTGCCTCAAAAACATAGCAGTAGGCTTTTTAAAGCCTTTCTCTTTGTTTCTCTTGGGCTCCTTACCTCCCACAGAAAGATTAAACAGTCTAACCAGCCTAAGCAGAATAGGGATATCCTTACCCCTCTCGCCCATGTCCTATTCTGCTTAGTCTGTAGCATTTTCTTGGGTTATGGTTTCTTTTTCTCCAATTCCGCTTATGCCGCATCATATGTAGATGTTTCTAGTAATGGCGATGGTACTAGTGGTTCTGGCGTAGTAAGATTGGGTAGAATTAGTCCATCTAGTACTGGCACTCAAGCCACAGGAAGCGATACTTTAACTGTTCATACAGACTGTTCTGCGGGCTACAAGGTCTATGTCTCTAGCCAAGAAAACCAATCTACAAGTCTTGTTAATAGTAACGCAACTACACCAGAAAACCCAAGCGCTAAGGATTTAATCACTGCCGCATCTAATACCCTAGCAGAAGGAGTATCGCCTAGTACTCTTTCTTCTAACACCTGGGGCATTAATGGTAATAGTACTGAAGCCGGAAATGGCCTATACTATGGTCTACCTTCATTCGAGAATAGTACAGCCTTCCCACTTATTACTATGTCTAATGTAGCAGAAGAAAGTACCGTACCAATCTACTATGGCGTAAAGGTAGATACTAGCATTAATCCTGGTACTTATTCTGGTAGTGTACTATATACAGTACTCATCAATAATAGCTGTCTAGACTATACCGTAGTCTTTAATCCTAATGTAAACTCATCCTCAACTTCAGAAATCACCGGGACTATGAGCGACCAATCCATTATGTATGGTGAGACTACGGCTCTAAGCCCAAATGCTTTCTCCCGTTCTAATTACAATTTCCTTGGTTGGTCTACTTCCAGTACTGGCAAGACTGGCACGGTAGTTAATGGCGTTGGTACAACTGCCGATGTAGACTATGCGGATGAAGCAGACGTCTTAAACCTCGTCTCTGGTGGTGGGATTGTTACGCTTTATGCAATTTGGGAGCTTGCCCTTCCTACTATGCAAAATTGGGAAGGCTGTACTGCGCTAAATACAAATGAGTATACTACCTTAGTAGACAGTAGAGATGGAGAGAAATATGTCGTAAAGAAACTTGCCGATGGTAAATGCTGGATGGTGCAAAATCTAAGGCTTATTAACAAAACTATTACACCTGCCGATTCTAACGTATCTGTGAATTTCACCGTACCAACTTCTACTGATCCAACTCAGACAGCATGGTGTACTACAAACAGCTCAGATTGTGATGATCAACCTCTAGCCTATTACGATGCCTCTACCCGTTTATCTTACGGCGCATTATACAACTGGTACACTGCTACGGCTGGTACTGGAAAATATGAAACTACTTCTGGAAATGTCAGCTCTAGTATCTGCCCGAAAGGTTGGAGACTACCTACTAGCGGCACCAATGGTGATTTTGCAATCTTAGATAAGGCTTGGGGTGGCACTGGTCTTGACCGCACCAATGCCAACACGTATTCAATCTTTATGGGCAACTATAATATAGGGGGAAACGGCGGCTTTGATAACCCAGGCGCAATCACTAGCTCGTTTGTCGCCGTTGACGTAGGTGGAGGTTGGTGGTCATCTACTGCATATAATGGCAGAAGCGATATCGCGCAGGGCTTAGGCTTGGGTTCGAGCAGCGCATATGTTTTTCCACAGAACAGCGACAGAAAGAGTACGGGTTTCTCCGTACGTTGTATCACGGAGCCGAAAACTATGCAAAATACTGCTTGCTCTAGCCTCCCAGCGGGCCAGAC